>JANQHM010000073.1 GCA_028282645.1 Candidatus Gastranaerophilales bacterium | reverse complement strand
TAAGCCCGTTCGCGCCGATGGTACTGCGTTTGTGGGAGAGTAGGTCGCCGCCGACTTTATTTAAGCCTCAATCATACATAAAGATTGAGGCTTTTTTATTATTAAAAATTGTTAATCTGGAACAACTTCGATAATTTCTTCCGTAGAAATTCGTTTTTAATTAACTTTTTAAATATCTAAAGTTTATTTATGAACTGATTTTTTATCTTTGCGTTCATGAAATTAAAAGCGATTTTTTTAATAGTGCTACTTTCAAATGTAGCAAATTCTGTATATAGCCAAATAGATAGCCTCGATAATCGTATTTTGTATAATTGGAAGTTAAACCCTTACGATTTAAGTATAGAACTGGTAGAGATGGATACATCTTTGACATCATTTCAAAATTTTAATCCCCTTTTGAAAAATGCTATATCAAGCAATTATTTAGGTAATCTTGGAACAGCGGCTCAATCAAAAATATATTACGATAGAAGAAAATATGAAACTGGATTTATATTTAGTGAACCATATAGTATATATTTTCATTTGCCTCAAGATCAACTATATTTTAATACTAAAAGGCAATTTACATTATTAAACTATAGTACAGGGGGGCCTAAAGAAGAAAGTGAACAGGTATTAGGAGTTTTGCATACACAAAATGTGACACCAGAATTTAATTTCGGATTTGATTATGACCTGATTTCTTCTATTGGACGATATCAAAACCAGGAATTAAAGCAAAATTTGTTAACAGTATTTTCGAGCTTCAGGAGAAAAGAATATCATTTACATACAAATTTTGGATTAAATAAGTTCAAGGGACAAGAGAATGGAGGCATTGATAGTTTACATTATTTAGGAGATAATGATTACAAGGATAGAATGAATATTCCGGTTAAGTTAAATGATGCTCGAACTCAAGTAGCAAATGTTAATTTTTATTTGGCACATGAATATAAATTTGGAAGAACTCGGTCAGAAGTAAAGGAGAGAAGTGAAGCAGAAATTCAACAAAAATCAATGGTAAAGAATTTAAATCAGCAGATATATTCAAAAGATGATAAAGGAGAAGGAGGTAAAAAAAAGCAAATTTATGATTCTGAAAAGACGGATAAGGGTGATCATATTTCTGATAGTACAATTAATGATACAATTGTTAGTTCTGTATTTGAACCGGAAGTTAATAAAGAAAAAACCTCAAATATATTGGATACTATAAGGATATTTAAACCTAGTGGTTTTAGCATATCACATGAATTAACTTATAATAGTGACTTAAGAAAATTTATAGATGATAATTTAGAAGAGACAGAAGATTTTTATACATATAGAGATATTTATATAGATTCTGCAAGTACTTATGATGAAGTTAGACAAAAGCAATTTGGAAATAAACTGGCATTAAACTATAAATACTCGGATAAGCTTAGTGTTCGTTTTGCATTTTATAACGAACAAATGAATTATGATTATAATGTAAGACCAGATACATTATCAGTTGATACAGTTATAAATACTTCACAAGATACTTCAATCAATTATACCATCAATGATAGTTTTGAAAGTAAGTTTAGTAATAGTAATGTTTCGTTTTATTTAAAAGCTTTGTTGTTTAATCATATTCTATTCGATGGATATGCAGAATATTATATCTCAGGGTATAAAAGAAAAAATTCGAGACTTGATTTTAAATTTGCTTATATATTAAGAAAGGATTTAGAGGTTAGCTTTGAAGGAGAGTATAGTAATAAAAGACCGGATTTTTTCCATGAGAATTATGAATCAAATAACTTTAAGTGGAGCAATGAATCTTTAAATAGGATTGAAGAGTGGGATGCAGGATTTGCAATTCGAAGTGCCAAATATAAATTTAATGCTAAAGTTCAATATGGACAAATAACTAATTATTTATATTTGGATACACTGGCTTATGTAAGCCAAAAAAATGCTCATATAAACGTAATGTCTGCTGATGTGTACAAACACTTCAAATTAGGACCTATCAACTCCATTACAAGGTTTGTTTATCAGAAAAGCACCAATGACAGTTTGTTAAATTTACCTGAATTTAACTTATATCAATCATTATATTTTGAACGATTATCCGTATTTCCATCTACAGGAGGCAAGTTATTGTGGCAGGTAGGAGTTGATTTCAGATATAACAGTAGTTATTATGCTGATGGGTATATGCCGCCTTTGGGTTTGTTTTACCGACAGTTCGATCATAAAATAGAAGATTATCAGTGCTTAGATCTTTTTATAAATGTAAATATAAAAAGAGCCAGAATATACTTAAAATACAGTTACTTAAATAGTGTTATTAGCGAAGAATACTATTTTACAGGACCTTATTATCCGGCACCCGAACCTATATTTAAATTTGGTTTGGCTTGGACATTTTATGATTAAGATTATCAGCATAATAAAAAATAAATTAAGAAAAAGTTAAAAATTTCTTAAGAAAACTATTGCATTTCAAAAAAAGCTATTTATATTTGCACTCCCGATTTGGGGATAAGTTCTGATAGGATATTGAAGAAATGCTGCGGTGAAAAAAAGATTGATTTTTTTCGAAAAAAAATTTG
>JANQHM010000035.1 GCA_028282645.1 Candidatus Gastranaerophilales bacterium | reverse complement strand
TAACCTGTTATATTAGCGATTATCTCTGCACTATAATCAAATTTGATTCTAAAATATATACATTGAATTCTTTTATATTCATTCAGATTTTTAGATCTCTTTAATAATAGCTCAATTTTTTCTGCTGTTCCTTTTGGAAACTGCTTTTTAGGCCTCATAACTTCTCCTATAGCTAATTAACTATAGAAGTCATTATATATTAATACTTTTTTGTTTGCAAATTGGTATAACTTTACGTACAGCCCTGTTAAATACCTCTATCGGGTTTGTTGTATAAATTAACCTTTTTATTTCTTCTGGATACTTCATAAAGGTCATAAGCTCATCCCAGTTCTTTATAGCAGATGGATATTTTTTTACCCCATTTATTGGTAAAGTCTTCAAGAGCCTGTAAAGCCTGCTCTTCATTTATCGCCTGATAAATATTTTTCAAAAATTTGTTTGTTATGCTCACCTTTTGTTAATGAAATCAATGGTTTTAGATATTTATTTCCTGCTTCTGTAATATCCATAAGTGCTATACCAATTTTTTATCACTAATATTATGCACTATTTGAGTTTAAATTTCTGGTACCATCATAAAGCAATCCCATCTTTGCCTTGCCAATTAATATTCTGGGTTATGGGTTCCGTTGTATAAATACTGTGTGCTCTAACCAATTCACCATTCTGTGGACTTGGCGGTTGAGCCTATGTGTTCTCCAAAAGTTAAAAAGCTTGTCAAATTTCCAACAAGATCAAAGGCGTTGGGCATAAAGTCAGTATTACCAAATATTGCAAAAGATATTATACCACTAATACAACAGGAAATCGTATTACAAGTAAATTTATTGTTAATCATTAGACTACCAAAAAATTGTAATAAAAGAGCTTTTATTTTATTATTATGTTTAAAAATTTTAAGTTTAAATTAAATTTAATTATTACCATTAACATAAAGATTATGGGAGATATAAAAAGTGGAGAATTTCAATTTTTATAATTTAGATTTTATATCTAATGCAGAAATAGAAGATAATTTTGAAGAAAATATATCCGATGCAGATAATGAAGTCAAAATTAATGATGTAACTTTAGAAGATGAGAATGCAATTAATGAAGAATTTACTATTAATTTACAGGAAATAATAGTAAATGATAGTTCTACTTTAATAAATAACTCTGAATATGATATAAATAATTTTAGTGGAAATTTAGAGGATGTTAATTTCCATAATGGAACTCAAAGTATGAATGGTTTTTGTGCTGTGGATTCTGTTGCAGGAATAGTATCTTGCTTTAAAAATGAACATGTATCAGAAGCTGATGCTGTTGGAAGAGCTGCAGCTGAAGGTTTGTTAAAAATAAATGAATCTGGTGAGTGGTCTGGTATGACATTAAAAGAAACAGAAAAACTTCTGGATTTATATGATATAGACTCAGACATTATTGAAAATTGTACTGTTAATGATTTAAGAGAGCACTTAAGTCAAAATAGAAAAATTATATTACCTGTTGATTCAGATGAATTATGGGGGAAATTGGATTTTGAAAACGCTCCTGATCATGCCATCTGGTTAGTTGGAATTGATGATAGTAATTTAAATGAACCGGTTGCAATAATCAATGATACAGGAGATCCAAATGGACAGGGAAGAGTTATACCTTTATCTTTATTAGAAGATGCCTGGGATGATTCTGGTAATAGAATGCTTGTTACTAATGAAACCCCTGATGGTATTAAGTTTAATGTTTTAGATGTTTGCTTTAAATCTGCCAACTTAGCTTCTTATAAATTAGGAAGTTATGATGAAGCTGAGTGGAGAATAGAGCAGGCTAATAACTATTTAGAAGAGGCAGAATATGAAGCAAGTAAAGGTAATTATGAAGAAGCTGCTACATATGTTGCTTATGCTGAAGATGAACATGATTATGCCGAAATAGAGGCTAATTATCCTAATAATTAATTTTTTATGGAGAAAATATTATGAACGAATTATTAAAAATAAAAACTGATGTATTAAAATTGCTGGAACAAACAAAAGGGTTTGCCCAACAGGCAAATTTAGGAATTAAAGCTGATAGACTAAGTAAATATGAAGATGCTTTAAAAAGATCTACAACCTTTGCTGTGGTTTGCGGAGAATTTAAAAGAGGAAAATCAAGTTTTATTAATGCTTTATTAGAAACTAATAATCTTTGCCCAGTTGATATTGCTATTACAACAAACCTTGCGACACAAATAACATATGCTGCAGATGAAGAGATAACAGTTATCTTCGATGAAAAATCAAAAAAAGAACCGGCAAAAATTAAAA
This sequence comes from Candidatus Gastranaerophilales bacterium, assembly GCA_028282645.1. Taxonomy (GTDB): domain Bacteria; phylum Cyanobacteriota; class Vampirovibrionia; order Gastranaerophilales; family JANQFW01; genus JANQFW01. Next base: position 13,378 of record JANQHM010000035.1, on the reverse strand, counting down.
AAGAAATGATTTCTGATTATGTTACAGAGCAGAAAAACACAAAAAATAAAGAACAGGCAAAACTGTTAAATGTAGGTTTACCTAATGAAGTATTAAAAAATAATAGCTTAACTATAATTGATACTCCTGGAGTTGGAGGATTAGAAGCAAGTCATGCTGAAGTGACCTGGAGTTATATTTCCATTGCAGATGTTTTATTGTTTGTTTCAGATGCAACATCTCCTTTAACTACAGATGAATTAGATTTTATTTCAAAGGCAAAAAATGTTTGTAATAACATATTCTTTATTTTAAACAAAATAGATCATTCCTCGAATTGGAGAGAAATAGAACAGGAAAATCAAGAAAAATTAAGTAAAATATTAAATCAAAAACCTGAAGAAATAAAAGTATATCCTGTATCTAGTTTTAATAAGCTTAGTTATTTAGAGTCAGGAAATGAGACAAAATTAAAATATAGTAAATTTAATAAACTTGAGTCTGTATTATTCAAAGAACTTGAAAAAAGTATTATTCAACATTTGATTATTTCACCTTTAGAAGAAATAAAAAATGAATTAGATAATATTAAAACTAAATTAGAGATAGAACTATCAGCTGTTACAAATAATAATAAAAAAGAAATAGAAGCTCAAAAATCTCAACTTGAAGCTTGCTATAATTCATATAAAAAATTAAGCTCAACTAGTTCATTAAATAAAGTATTACGTGAGCAAAAGAATAAAATAAATAAAAAAGTGTCAAACAACTTAAAATCTAGTTTTGATCGCTTAGAAGATGAGTTAATTGAAAACATTGATAATAAAGATTATGACAGTGCAAATGAAATTAATTCTTTCTTAGATGAAAATTATTTAAATATTATTAAAAATTGTCAAAGGCATATATTAGACTCAATAAATAATACTTATAATGAAATAACTGTTCAGATTGACCTAGAATTCGAGACAAGTTCTAAAAGCATTATTATTATAGAAAATAATGAGTGTTTAGACTTAAAAAAAATTAATGACAATGTATTTGATGATAAAAGAGGTAGGTTAAAGAAATGTATTGACACTGGGCAATCAATACAAAAACATGCATTTTCTTTAGGTGCGTATGGTGCAGTAACAGGAGGAGCACTAGGAGGAGCATTAGGAGTATTTTTAGGTCCTATTGGGGTTGCCGGAGGTGCTGCAGCTGGAGCTAAAATAGGAGGAGCACTTGGTATAGTTGCTGGAAAATGCATTGGATTTTTTAAGCGTAATGAAACAAGAGAGCAACAACAACAAAATGATTTAAAAAATTTAGTAAGAAGATCTTGTAATAGAAATAAAGACACTTTATTAACAAATTTATTTGAATATATAGAAAACAATTTTAATGAAATTGAACTAAACACTATTAATTATATAAAAGAACAGCAAGAATTTAATGAACAAGCAATAAAAGAGCATAAAAGTACATTGAATTCATCACAGCAAGAATTAAAAGAAAAAGAGCAGGTTTTAAAAAATAAAATTGAATTCATAAAGCATTCTAAAGTACAAGCCGATAAAGCTTTAAAAATGGCAAATAATAAGCTTGATGCAGAAAAAGTAGTTTCAATTTAGCAAAGGTAATATATAAATGGATATAAAACAAGAAACTGAAAAACTTTTAGATAATTGTATAAATATTGTTTCACCATATGAAGAGTTTAAAACTTTATCAAATGATTTAAAAAAATTTAAATCTCGTCTTAATTCACCTATAGCCCTTGCGGTTGTAGGTGCTATTAAGGCAGGTAAATCTACATTGATGAATGCTCTATTAGGAGAAAATTTAGTAACAGGAACAACCGAGGCAACTTATAGACCAGTTTGGTTTAAATATGCAGAAAAAAAATCTTTAAAGATTAATTTTAAAGATGATATAAAAAGTCCAATAGTTGCACCTATTGACGATTTATATTTTTGGACAGATAGAAAAGCCGGAAAAAATAATCCTGATATAGAAAACGTTGCTTTTATTACATTCTATACGAATAATTTGATATTAAAAAATATTGAATTTATTGATACTCCGGGACTGAAGTCATCTCATGAAAGTGATTCAAATAGTTCATACGAATTTACTGGAATAAGAATAAACAATATTGATGAATTAGATAAGCTTACAAAAGAAGAAGCTTCTAATGCTGATGCAATATTATATGCTTTTAGCAAAAGTATGCATGAAAAAGATCAAGAATTTATTAAGGCTTTTAATGATGACTTAACCTCTGATTCAACACCGTTAAATACTCTGGCAGCTTTTACCAAATTTGATCATCATTGGCCACAGGAAAATAATCCAGCTCAAGCTGTACAAGAAAAAATAATTAATAAATTAAAAACCTATGATCCGATTAAAAAGAATATCAATGATATTATTCCTATTAGTGCAGTTATCGCTCAAAACTTAAATGAATTTGATGAAAATGATTTTAATATCCTTAAAAAGCTAAATGAACTTGAATTTAATGAATTAAAAGATATATTAGAAACAGGAGAAGAAGCTTTTTTGGAAGAGGAGGATATTAATTTAACAAATGAAGAAAAAGTGCGTATTTTAAAAAAATTTGGATTATATGGAATTTATCTTGCTGTTAATTTAGTTAATGAAGGTAAAAACATTGAAGATATAAAAGATTTTTTAATTGAAAAAAGCGGTATTGCTGGCTTGTATAAAAAAATTAAACAGCACTTTGGGAATAGATCATTTTATATAAAACTTCAGTCAATAGTAAATAGAATTGAAAAATCTGTTAATGATTTAACAAGAGATATTGAAAAATCTGAAAATAAAGAAAGTTTACAAAAAATTTTAGAATTTGTTCATGCTCAAACTGAAGAATTAAAAGTAAAAAATCATATTTTTAAAGAATTAAGGCTGTTAGAAGATTATTATCAAAATATTGTAAAGCTGGATGAAGATGAAGCTGAAGATTTATTAGCTATTACCGGTAAGTATGGAACACATTGTGAAGCAAAGCTTTCAGTAAATAAAAATCAATATAAATGTCCAGAATGTTTTAATTCATTCACCTGTAATTCTTGCGATAACAAGTTAAATATTATTCAAAATTATACTGTTAATGAATTAAAAGAAGTAGCTAAAGAAAAATTTTATAAGTGGAACAGAAAAGAAAATGGTTTTTGTCTGGATACTAAGTATCAATATGCAGCAAGTATTATAGCACGCTCTTATGAAATTTTATTTTACCACTTATCTCACTTAGCAGGTACTAATTAGGAGAAGATCATGTTATCAAATTTTATAATCAATAGAATTTGTGAAAAAATAAAAGATTGTTTAAATGAATCAAGTAACATATGTAAAAATCTCGGTGTGCAATCTTTTATTGAAATTCATACGCCTAAAAATATTTTTGAAAATAGATTTTTATTGAAATTTATAGAAAAAAATTTAGAGCAATTAAATAATCAGATAGTAATAATTAATGATTCCGTAAAAAGCTTAATTATAAAACAAAAAGAATTTGAAGAGTTAAAAATAAAATATTCAGAACTTAATAAAGAAAATAGTAAATTTAAAAATGATATTAATTTATTAAAAGATGAATTATCAAAAACTAAAATAAAACTGGAAGAGTTACAAAATAAACAAAAACATGAAGAATTAAAAATTAATAAGTTAGAAATTAAAAAAGACGTCAAGATTAAACCTGAGCCTTTAGCTAACGACTTAATAAGACTTCGAGATCACTTATTAGTTTTTAAAATAAATGCTGAAGGTGATGCTTTAAAAGTTATAAATTCGATCTATAAAGAGCAGGGGAAAATTTTAAAAGCAAATGGCGTTGAGCCAATAGAAGATAATGGATTGTTTAACCCTGATAAGCATACAATAATTGAAACTAAACAAACAAGTGATATTTCTTTAAATGATAATATTTTTGATACTGTAAGACCCGGATATAGAATGGGCAATGTTGTTATAAGGAATCAAGAAGTTATAATATATGTTTCTGATTCAAATAATTAGGAGTTAAGATAAATGGGATATATTGGAATAGACTTTGGAACGTGTTTTTCTAATGCGGCAATCATTGAAAATAATCAAATTATACCTTTAAAAGTTGACGGAGATGATACCAAACTTGCGTCAGCCTTATTTTTAGAAAATAATAATAAATTTTCAATAGGTAAAACTGCAATCTCCAATAGGATAAAAGATTTAAGGAAGTTTAAAAAAGAATTTAAAAGAGATTTTGGAGAAACAAGACCTTTTAATATAGGGAATAAGAATTATCTACCAGAAGAGTTGTGTAAAGAAGTATTGAAATATATAAAAATAAAAGCAGAAGAAAGATTATCTGAGAATATTAATAGCATAGTAATAACTCATCCCGCTAAGTGGTCAAGCTATAAAAAAGGGTTACTAGAAAAAGCCGGTTTTATGGCTGGATTTACAGAAATTAGACTACTAGATGAACCAACTGCAGCAGCTATATATTATTCTCAAAATGAAAATATCTCAGATGGAGAAAAAATATTAGTATATGATTTAGGTGGAGGTACTTTTGATATAGCTTTAATTGAAAAAATAAAAGATGGATTTAAGCAAATTGCTCAACCTAAAGGAATTGAAAGATGTGGTGGTATTGATTTTGATAAAAAGATTTTAAGAAATATAAAAGAAAAGTTCAAAGATAATGAAGCTTTTAATACAATGATAGCTTCAGAATTTAGGTTTCAATTAACTTTAGAAAATGAAGCAATAAAGTTAAAACATATATTAAGTGAACAAAATGAAGCTATGGCTTCAATACCTATTGGATTTGAGTTTCTTGATTATCATATAACAAGAGAAGAGTTTAATTCTTTAATTGAAGAAGATATAGCTAAAACCTGTAGTTTAATTAAAGATATTGTAAATGAAGCAAATTTAAAGAATGAAGATATTGATAGGATAATTCTTGTAGGTGGTAGTACACGTATACCATTTGTTAAAGAAATGATTGAAAAAACAATAGGAAATAATAAAGATAAAGTCTTTAAAAATATTGATCCTGACCTTGCTGTTTGTTGTGGAGCTGTTTGTAGAGCTAAAGAATTAATTTTTCATAGTGAAGAAATCCATGTAGATGAAATAAATTACATAGAGTTAGGTGATAATAAATACGCAGAACTAGCATATAAAGAAGCCATCGAATATTATATAAAAGCTATTGACGTTAATTCAGAGAAGATAAATATATATATCAAAATGGGGCAATGTTATGAGTGTGAATATGAATATGATAAAGCAATAGAATGTTATGATAAAATTATAGGCATAGAGCCACACTATATGCAAGCATATAATAATTTAGGTTATTGCTATAAAAGAAAAGGTAATTATGAAGAAGCTATAAATTATTACAATAAGGCAGTATCAATTGATCCTAACAATAAATATTCACATAGTGACCTAGGAGATTGTTATAGTTATAAATCTAAGAATGATAAAGCTATAGAATGCTATAAAAAAGTAATTCAAATTGATCCTAATAATATAAGTGCACATAATAACCTAATAAATTGTTTTGGAAAACTCTCTAATTATGAAAAAGCAATAGAATATTATAAAAAAACTGTTAAGCTTGATCCTGAGAATAGAAATAAATATTTTATTAACCTAGTTAATAATTATATATCATATGATCAAATTTATAAAATTTATAGCTCTATTAATGCTGAAGATGATAACTTACTTTTGTTAAAGAATGCTTATGGAAAGCTTTTAAGTATAACTAAATTAAATGATAATGAAACTAAAAATAAAGAAATAATTTATCTTATTAAAGAATTTGAAAAAGGCTATAGCTATTGTTCAATTAAAGATTTAAGCCGAATAGGTGTATTTTATTGTAATTGTCTAATGCAAAACCCTGAGAAAGCTATATTAACAATAACTTCGCATTTGGAAAATTATACTCCTTTTACAGAATCATATTTTTCTTTTATTCAATATCATATAGTAGCAGATATTATTAAAATTTTACTCGATAAGGACTATGCAAAAATCTTATATGATTTAGAAAAAAAGCTTGAAAATATAAAAAATGAAAAAAATAGAACTGTTGAGCAAAATCAAAATATTGAAACTAAAAACTTTTTAAAGAAAGCAGGCGTTGCGACTTTAGCAATCGGAACTGGTATTGCTTTTCCTTTTCTTGCCGTCCCATTAGCTTACTCATGTAGAAATTTAAATGCTTTAAATGAAAATTTAGAGCATTTTGATGAATCATTACTTAAAGAAATTGAAATTCAATTAAATAATGAAGTAAATGAATTTCAATTAAAAATCAAAAATGTGCCAATTAATTTTAAAAATCAAAGGGGGCAATAGCAAGAATAAAATGAATTTTATAGGAATAGACTTTGGAACGTGTTTTTCAAGTGCGGCAATTATAGAAAATAATCAATTTATACCTTTAAAAATTGATAGCTATGATACAAAACTTGCATCAGCAGTATTTTTAGAAAATAATAATGAATTTTCAATAGGTAAAACAGCGATTTCTAATAGAATGAGAGATTTAAGCAGGTTTAAAAAAGAATTTAAAAGAGATTTTGGCACTACCATTCCTTATACAATAGCTGATAATAGTTATTTACCTGAAGAATTATGTACAGAGGTTTTAAAATACATAAAATTAAAAGCAGAAGAAAGACTTGGCAAAAAGATAAATAAACTCATAGTAACTCATCCGGTTAATTGGTCAGACTTTAAAAAAAAATTACTAAACGAAGCTTCTTTTATGGCTGGCTTTACAGAAGTGAGACTGTTAGATGAGCCTACTGCGGCGGCAATTGAATATTCATCTAAAGAAAGTATTAATATTGGAAGTAAAATATTGGTTTATGACCTTGGCGGTGGCACTTTTGATTTATCTTTAATAGAAAAAACACAAGAAAGCTTTAGAGAAATTACACAGTCCAAAGGCTTAGAATTTTGTGGTGGAATCGATTTTGATAAAAAGATTTTGCAAAATATAATTAAATTTTTACAAAAAAATGAAAGTGTAAAATCTTTATTAGATAAAAATGATGTAAATACAAAAAAGTTTTTATCAGTATTAGAAAGTCAAGTTATAGACTTAAAACATGCATTAAGTGAACATGATGAATCTCTTATTTCTATACCATTAGGATATGAATTTGTTGAGTATCATTTAACAAAAGAAAAGTTTGAATTACTAATTAAAGAAGATATTTATAAAACTTGCTGTTTAATTAATGATATTGTTCGTGATGCAAATTTAAATTACGAAGATATTGATAGGATAATTCTTGTGGGCGGTAGCACTCGAATTCCTTATGTTTATGAAATGATACAAGAAACAGTAGAAAATAAAATTAATATATATAAAGATATAGACCCTGATTTTGCTATATGTTATGGAGCTATAAGAAAAGCCTCAATAACTTATCAATCAGAAAAAGAATTGTTTTATAAACAATTTGATTTATTAGAGGAAAATGAAAAATTAAATATTGCCAATTTATTTATGGATAATTATTCCTCTATTTTAAAAAAAATTGATAAAATAAAGGAATAAAAATGAATAAACTTTTGGAAGGTTTAAATAATATAAAACAATTATTATTATATTCTAATAATAAAGAAACAACTCAAGATAAAAATATTTCTTTTTTAACTAAAGTTCCGTCTCAAATCGATTTATTATTAAAATCTAACAAAAATTTTTTTGATGACAAAAAAAATGAATTTACTCAATTAAATGAAAATGTTAAAGAAATAACTAATGACAAGTTAAATTCATTAAAGTTAAATAATAGTGAATCTTTTTTTAGCAAGCTGAATTCATATCAAGATAATTTTGTAAATATTTTTGACTATATTAAAAATCAAGATTATTTATCATCTATTAAAAGTAATGCAACTCTTCGATTAAATATTTTTGAGAATACTATAAATAATAACTCAAGGAAAAAATATTATTTTATAAATTTTTTATACTTGACAATTATTGCTTGCTTTATTTTTAGTTTGATATTTTTTTATAACAATTTAAACTTTAAAAATAATATCAATATTATTGAAGTGAAATATAGGCTAGCAAAATTTTTCAATAGAGAAGGTTATAATAACCAGGCTGAATTAAAATATAAACAATTTCTTGCATTAACTGAAGATGATACGACTCAAGATTATATAAATAAAAGAGAAGATGTTTTAATTAATTTAGCTTATATTAAAAAAGAAAATGAAAAATATGACAAAGCCATAGAATATTTAAAACAAGCATGTGAATTAAATAAAGAAAATAAAAAAAAGTTAGCTAGTTTTTATAATGATTATGGAAATTATTATCTAAAACAACAAGATTATAAATCGGCTATAACTAATTATAATCTTGCAATAAATATTAAACCAGAAGAATCATTATATTATAATAACCTTGCCAGTGCTTATTTTAAATTAGATGATTATAAAAATGAAATTTTAAATAGAGAAAAAGCTTATAAGTTAGATAAATATTATAAAGAGGAATTAATAAGCTCATATAATAATTATGGTGATTATTTAAAAGAAAAAAAGAAATATAAAAGTGCGGCAAATTATTGTATAAAAGCTATTAAAATAGACCCTAATAATGCTACACAATACAATAATTTAGCAAATTTTTATAAAGATATTAATAATTATAAAAGCGAGATTTTATATAGAGAAAAAGCTTATAAACTTGATAAGAAATATAAAAATAACTTAGCTAGCTCATATTGTAATTATGCCGTTTATTTATCTAATAAAACAAAAGATTATAAATCAGCTATTATTTATGAGAAAAAAGCTATTGACTTAAATCCTCAAAATGCTTTATACAATAACAATTTGGCAATATCTTATAGTAAATTAAATAATTATAAAAAAGAGATTTATTACAATAAAAAAGCTTATAAACTTGATAATATATATAAAAATGACTTAGCTAGTTCTTATAATAGTTATGGAGTGTATTTTCATAATAAAATTAAAGATTATAAATCAGCTATTGTATATTATAAAAAAGCTATTGACTTAAGCCCCAAGAATGCTTTATACAATAATAATTTAGCAATAGCTTCACTACTGTCCGATAAAATTATGTGAATAATTTTAGTTGAGTAAAAGAATCATTATGATTGCATTTTCGAATATTATTAAAATTAAGGGATAACAGATCAATAAGTGCAATCTTCTGAAATAGTGTAGCTCTTAGTATCCTTGTAAATTCTAGTATCGATAAATTAGATTTAGTTTGAAATTTAATATACGAAACAAGAAGATAAACTATCATAGCAACCCATATTTGACTCATAACCGCATTTTTAGATGTTCCTAAAAAGCTTTTTATCTTGAGATTTTGCTTTATCCATTTAAAAAAAAGCTCTACTTGCCATCTGCTTTTGTAAATGTCAGCAATGGTCTTTGCTGCAAGCTTAAAATTATTGGTTATAAATGTGTAGAGCTTATTTGTTTTAATATCATAATATTTAACCATTCTTAATTGCTCTGGATAATCAGCAAGGCTTTTATCGTGCCTGAGCATAATTCTTTCATCACTAATAACTCCTGCTCCTTCAGTGAACTCTTGCTGTCCGACTACTTCATAAAACATATTATCTTTTGCTCTCGTAACAAAAAATACACTTTGTTTATGCAGAGAATAAAACCATTTAAAGTCAATGTATCCTTTATCCATAACAACTATGCTGTCCGCTATAAAATCAAAGTTTTCTTTTGCGGCTCTAATATCTGAGCATTTGCCATCAGTAATAGTTAAACAATCAGGGATATTGCCATTATGATTTAACTTTGTATGAATTTTAACAGCCCCTTTTCGTTTCCTGAATTTTGCCCAGTCAAAAAGACTCAAACAAAGGTCTATTGTTGTTGAATCTATAGAATAAAGTTGGTTTTTAAACTTAAAATTATGCTTTGGGGTTAAACTTATTGTTTTGTCTAACAGAGTGTAGAACAAACTTTCAAATATCCTGTAATCCCTTTTGTTATTGGCATCAGACAATGTTGAACGTTTAATTTCAGGTAATGAAAAAAACTGAAGCTTGCTTTTTTGAATATTTATTGGACACACTATATCTCTTAAACTGTCTTTTTCTGTTATTTGTGCATAAAAAAGTGTTATAAAGTGGTGAAAACTATTGAATTTCTTTGTATATTTATCTGTATTATGTTTATCAACTACTTTTTGGAATTTATTATACGGAACTAAATTAAGCAATTGATTAAATATTGTGATAACATTTTTCATAAGTAAACCTCCTTGAATTTATTTAAGTCTCAACAACTTTATTCTAGGAGGTTTATGCTTTTATTTAAAATTTTTATCGGACGCTAATGCAATAGCTTATAACAATTTAAATGACTATAAAAATGAAATACATTATAGAGAAAAAGCTTATAAACTTGATAATAAGTATAAAAATGATTTAACTGATTCTTATAATAGTTATGGTTATTATTTTTATAATAAAGAAAAAGATTATAATTCTGCTATAAGTTATTATAAAAAAGCTATTGAATTAAACTCAAACAAATCATTATATTTCAATAATTTAGCTAATGCATACCATAGCTTAGATGATCATAAAAATGAAATTTATTACAATGAAAAAGCATATAATCTTAATAGTATATATAAAAGTTCTTTAAGCTCATCTTATTATTATTATGGACTTGACTTATATTACGATGACAAAGATTATAATACAGCTATAACTTATTATAAAAAAGCTATTAATTTAAACTCAAACAGTGCTTTATATTATAATTATTTAGCTAATTGTTATAAAAAATTAGATGACAATAAAAATGAAGTATATTATAGAGAGAAAGCTTATAGCCTTGATAGTAAATATAAAGAAGAACTAGCCAATTCTTATAATAATTTAGGAAATTATTACCAGAATAATGCTGATTATATTTTATCAATAAAATATTACAAAAAAGCTATTGATCTGATTGTATATGAATCAATATATTATAATAATATCGCTAATAGTTATCGTGTTTTAAATAATTATAAAAAAGAAATTTATTATAGAGAAAAAGCTTATAGTTATGATAATAAGTACAAAGGTGATCTAATTAATTCATATATAAAAGTTGCTGATTATGGACGTAATAATAGTGATCCTTATAGTGCAATATATTACTATGAAAAGGCAATTAAATTAAACCCTCATAATGCAAAATATTACTTTCATTTAGCTCAATCATATGGAATGACTGAAAATGCAAACCAATGTTTGCTAAATATAAATAAGGCAATACAATTAAACCCTCAATTTCCTTTAGCCTATATAGTTAAAGGAGGTTTACTTATAATAGCTTGGAATAATTATAATGAAGGTATAAAATATTTTGAATATGCAGTTCAATTAGAACCTAATAATAATAATTTTAGAAAGCTTTTATTTGAGGCTAAAATGTATAAATTAAATATTGATATGAATAATATGATGCAAAATTTTTATTAAATAAAAAAAATATAAATAATTATTAATATAAGGAAATTTTAAAATGAGTACAAATAATCAAATATTAAAATCAAAATTCGACAAATTAGAAAAACAAGTTCAAAAAGTTGATGATTTTATAATGTTTATAAATGATTCTAAAATTTCACTTGAAGAAAAAGGTAAAAATTTTAATAAGCAAATAGAAGAAATTAGTAGAATAAAAAGTGAAATTAGTTCAACATACAAAAGCTTTGATAATAAATTTAAAGAAATTGAAGAAAAAACAAATGAATTAAATAAATCATTAGAAGAGTATAATAAGACTGAAGTTTCAATAAACAATCGTATTTCTGAAATAACAGAACTATTAAAAAATTCAAACGAATTAAAAAATGAATATGAAGAAGAAATAAAAAAACAAATTGAAATTTTAAAAGAAAATAAAGAAGAAACTTGTAAAAATATTACTATTTATAATAATTCTATTGAAAAAGAAAAAATAAAATTAAATAATGAAATTTCTGAAATAAAAGAAGAGTTTAATCAAAATTTAACTAATAAAATAACAGAAATTTCAACTGATTTAAATAATTTATTAGAAAGTAAAATAAATGAAAACAACGAAAATTTAAATAAAATAAAAATTGATAATGATGAAAATATAAATTCTTTAAAAGAGAATATAAAAAAAGAAATAAAAAACGTAGAGAATACCGTCAATAATAATATTTCAAAAAAGTTTAAAATTATTTTAACCTCTGCAAGTATTGTTTTAATAATACAAACTGCTATATTACTTCAGTTTTTGTATTTTAATTATAATGTTTTTAAATGAATACTTAAATCAAAAAAATTCTAAGAATCTATCTGGTTAAAAAAGAAACAAATAGTATAAGGTTTCTATGTAAAACAGAGGGAAAAGACAATGAATAAAGGCTATTCAAGTGATTTAATAGACAAAGAATGGGAAGGAGTAAAGCATTTTTTTGAAAGATCTGATCCAAGAGGAAATAAAGGCTATCACGATAAAAGAGATATAGTAAATGGAATATTTTATGTTATTAAAGGCGGAATTCAATGGGAAATGTTGCCTAATGATTTCTCTCCATATAAAACAGTATATGAAAAAATCTTATTTCGCAACAGGCCTATTATTCATGAGTAGAATTTTTAATCGTGTAAATTACAATCAAAAAGTGCTTCTCCCGCCTGCCGGTCAAAAAATGCGCCACCTAATACAAATTTTTTTTAAATTCCCTGAATTTCCGAAAAAATTTCCCTTATCCCCAAATATATTTGCCTGTTAAATTTTAGGGAATTTTATAATAAATGCTTAAAATTACTGAATAAAATCATATAAATAATATTTCATTTTTTATCTTTTCCCTGTAAATTCCCTGTTTTTTTAGTTCAAAAAGGAGAAGAATGCTGTCAGGACTACAATCACCAATTTAAAGTCGCTACCTGTAAGGATTGGCGGCTTTAAATATTGAAACAGCTGCGCTTATGGGGGGAGTTGCGGAATTGAACCTTAAAAGAGATTTAATTTCAAAAGAAATAGTCGGATTCTTTAAGGTAAATTTCCAGTAATTCTTAGATTGAATTTTTCGTGACCACTTGGGAGCATTTATGAAAATGTTTAAACTGTAAAGATGACCTGAAAAACAATAAGCATTAATTAAAATGCTTAATTTAGAATACAACAAATTTGATTTATGCAAAATTTAATTGCCTTTCTTGTTCCTTCCAATCAAGTGTTTTAACCCGTAATAATTTCTTGTAAATTACAATCAAAAAGTGTACCACCTGCCGGTCAAAAAATGCGCCACCTAACATAAATTTTTTTAGTCGTTATCATTATCATTTTTAGCAAGAGT
>JANQHM010000018.1 GCA_028282645.1 Candidatus Gastranaerophilales bacterium | reverse complement strand
ATCCACCCCGTAGCCCCTCATAGGGGCAAATTCTTTTTTGGCCTCGCTTTGCGTCGGCTTTGCCGACTCGCTCGGCCTTAAAATTTAAAGGTGAAAACTTTTTACCACCTACTTTAAAAAATCTGCCAGCTCTTTATATTCTTGTAATTTTATGCCTTGTCGGGCCAATCACAGAAAAAATCACCTTTTATACTGAGGTGATTTTTATATATATAAATTATTTAGATAGAAAATAGATTTAAAAATTAATTATCTTACAATTGAACTATATTTATTAAAATGACTTACATGTGCATGTGTTTTTTCTCTAGATAAGCCTGGTAAGCGTTTGGAGCTTGATCTGCTGTGAAGATTATAACTAAAATTAGATAAATGTTGTCCATAGCTAGGCAGTATAGCTAACCCCATCTCTCTGGGAATCTCAAAAGCCATATCTAAATTAGCTCTTCGTCTTTGATCTCTTCGGTTTCTTGCAATTCTCTTTTGCGTTTTATCTTGAATTCTAATATCTCTTCTGTTTAAATATCCCGGTACTGCTTCATTTTCTGTAACACATACTTTTTTGACTATTTGTTCAGCTTGTTTCACAAGTGATAAAGTTGAAGAATCAGGTGTTGATTTCTTATCAGAAACCTGTACTTTTGGGGCTTCTTTTTCAGGTTCTACAAAGAAGGTGATATTTAAAATTGAAGGATTCATTTTCTCATTTGCATAAATAGGTTTCAACATTTTTTGATTATGCATTTGAATATTTGACGCAAAATTGAGTTTTAAGTCAATAAATCCATCAAACTTTTTATCCTGATGCTCCAATGCTTGAGCATATAATCTTAAGACATTATTGTTAAACATATTCTCTTCAATATTAACCCATCTTTTGCCTTCTCCAATTACAGATTGTTCATTAATATCTTCTTGAGAAAACAGTTTAATTTTGTCTGAATCACTTTCGTTTAACTCAAGGATAAGTTTAAAATTTTCAGGATAATTAGCAGGTCCAAATTTACGGATATTAACTTCACCCAGGCTTTTTGCAGGTAAATCATTTTTTAATGAATCAGCTTTATCATCACAGTTTAAGAAGACAGCTTCTTTTTCAAGATTTTTAACTGTTTCATTTTTATTCAAATCTGCAATAAAATCAAATTTATATGCAGTTAAACTATAATTGATCTTGCTTTTTCCTACCCTTAAACCAAGATCAATATCTCCAATTTCAGAACTTTCTATTTTAGGTGTTATTTTAAGTTCAACATTTTTTTCTCTATTAACAGAAATCGTTACAGTGTCGTGATTTTCAATATTCATTATTGTTTTATCATTTTCAACAACACAAGCTTTTACGTCTATTTCACTCTTCAGGTTAAGTTTAAAGTTTACAAAGCGTTTTTTGATTTTTTTTTGGTTAATAATATCAGATAGGTCAATACTATACTCTTGATCTACTAGTAAAACATTTTTTTTGCTCTTAGAGTCTTTCTCTTTAGTTAATACTGAATTTTTAGCTTTTTTAGACTTTTGATGCCCCTCAAAAAACTCCTTGCAAGCTCTTTTTTTCTCATTGTAAAATTCTAAAAATTTTTTCATTTTTTTCTCACCTTTCTATTCTATTTTCTACAACTTATAATTTAATTGCTATAGTTATATGTTTATTACTATTTAATTTCGCAATTTCAATGAACTTAATATTATTATTGTTATTTTCACCCGTTTCGCATATACATCATTTAATGTATAAAGGTCTTCATGCGTTGTTAATACTACCCCTTAATCCATGCTGAATGCATGTTTAAGGCTATATTTAAAATTATATTTTTTTATTAAGTTTTGTTAACAAAGTTTATAAAGCAAAAAGAACAAAACCCTAAGATGAGCCCTTACCATGAAGATTCAGAAATTTGTCAAGTATTATTAAACAATGTTTATTGTTTTAATCCTTTAATTCACCTGCACTTGCTTAATTTACATGCTTTCTTTTTATTTCTTAGCTATTAATCATCTTAAGATAAATGTTACAACCAAAATCTATCATGATAGCTGTTAATAGGCGGAGTTTAAATGTCTGAATAAATATATCTAAACCTTATTTTATTTTATGTTTACCTTGATGTCCACAAACTGTATTAATCTATACGCAGCAGTTTTAGCATATACTTCCTGTTATTGACGTAGCAAAATTAGTTTTTATTCATTCTACTAGATTAGCCTATTTAAAAAGATATAAATAATTTTGAAATATAAATTTTTTAATTATTTTATATACTTATTAGGAATAAAAAAGAAAAAATGTTAAATTTAATTAAGGAACAAAATAGTTAAATTATATATAATTAGATATCTTAAATATAAAGAATATAGCAAAAGCTTTTAACTTCCTATTGAATATTTACATAAAGTTTATTCTCTATATAATAAAAATAATTATATGTTTATTATTATTATTTTGATGTATAATTATTTTAATCATTTTATACGTGGATTTAGAGAATAGAAAGAAGGGAGATTCAATTTTGAAAAATTCAATTTACTCAAAGGTAATTTTTTTAGCATTATTTGTTGTACTGGTCGTGCAAACTGCTTCTGCACAAGCAGCAAATATAGCTTGGACAGATTGGACAAATGTTAATTCTGCTGCTGACATAGCTTCCGGGCAAGTAGTTAACAATTCAGGTAATATTGATGTTAACTATAGTGGCGTTTTAGATGCATTTGTTGATGGGGATACTTATTATAAGGGCTATCCTGCAACTTATGATAACTCAAATCCTACAGATTTAATCAGAATATGGAATAAAGGTTCCGTTAATATAGGCTTTTCCAAGCCGGTACTTGATCCGTATTTTGCGTTTGTTAGTGTTGGACGGTCGAATTCACAAGTAGATTATAAATTTTTAAATCTTCAAAGTCCATTACAAGATATTAGCCATGGTACAAATAATTGGGGATTTGGCTCTTATATTCTTACAGATGATACCTTAAAAGGAAAAGAATATAACGGTATTATAAAGTTACCCGGTGTTTATACTGATATATCTTTTGATATAAAAAATCCTGAAAATTGGCATGGGTTTAATGTAGGTATTTCTTCTACATCTCCTCCGCCTCCTGTACCGGAACCTACGTCAATGGCTCTTGGAGCTATGGGACTTGCCGGAATATTAAGTTTTAAAAGAAGAAAAAAATAATTAGACTATACATATTAAACTGTATTAAAGAGTGGCATTGTAATGCCACTCTTTTTTAAATTTTTATTAATCATATAAAGAAAAAAACAATCGTAACAATATTTCAAATCTATAATTAATAAAAATATTTTATTAATTATTTAATATTGACTTAAATTTTGTTCTTTATATAATAAAAATAACTTATTATAATTTTTGTTGTAATCGCAAAGTATAATTGTTTAATTATTTTATAGACTTACTAGATAATAAACGGAAGGGAAATTAAATTATGAAAAATTCAATTTATTCAAAAGTAATTCTTTTAGCATTATTTGTTGTACTGATAGTGCAAACTGCTTCTGCTCAAGCAGCAAATATAGCTTGGACAGATTGGACAAATGTTGTTCCTGATACTATTAATGGAGTTAATACAGAATCAGGACAAATTGTAAACAACAATGACATCGTTAATGTTAGATACAATGGTGTTCTTGCTGTTTTTGCCGATGGTGATGATTTTTACAGAAACTTTCCTGCAACTTATAACAGTTCAAGTCCTAAAGATTTAGTTGGGTTATGGAATCAGGGTTCAATTAATATTAACTTTTCCAAACCCGTAGTTGATCCGTATTTTGCCTTTGTTAGTATTGGTAGACCGGACTTACAAGTAGATTATAAATTTTTAAATCTTCAAAACCCACTAAGATATATTAGTCATGGTCCAAATCATAGAGGTGGATCATACTTATTTACTGATGATACCTTTACTCTTACTAATGATACTTTAGAAGGTAGAGAGTTTAACGGCCTTTTACAATTACCCGGTATTTATACTGATATATCTTTTGAAGTAACAAATTCTGAATTTTGGAATGGATTTAATATCGGTGTTGCCTCTGAGCCTACACCTGTACCGGAACCTACTTCAATGGCTCTTGGAGCTATGGGAATCGCAGGAATATTAGGCTTTAGAAGAAGAAAATAATATTTTTTTAATATCATAAGTCTAAAACAATCACCTTTGCAAAGGTGATTGTTTTGTGATGGTCATCACTGTAAACTTTTGATATAACTTAAACAAGAAATAAAAAGTTTTTTCTTTTTACCCACCTTAACCCCTCATAGGGGCAAATTCTTTTTTGGCCTCATCATTAGTATCTATTGCATTTTAATTTCTATATTGTTATATTATTTATAAATATGAAGGCTAATAAGAAAAAAATTTTAATGACAGTTATTGAAACTATACTATTCATAAATTAAATTTATTATTTTTGAATTGATATAGGTTAGTTTTATTATTGAGGAGAAGTTTAAAATGTTTAAAATAGGTAAGAGTAATAGAAACCAACACTCATCAGCCGGTTTAATAGAAATTAATGCATTATCTTTAGGGGGGGATGAATTTAGTTGGAACAGACACCGGTGATACTCTTTATGGAAGAAGTGGTGATGATACGCTAGATTGTGGTATTGATGATGATACTCTTTATGGTGAAGCAGGTAATGATACATATGAATACAAAGGTGATAAAGATGGTAAAGATGTTATTAATGAATCTCATAACGGCAATGGGGTAGATACATTATTTATAGGTGGAACCCTTGATAAAGAAGACCTGTTGTTTACAGGTGTAGGTAATGATTTAATAATAAAAGTTAAAAATTCAAACAATCAAATAACAATAGTTAATCAGTTAGATTTAAATGATAATTACCACGGGCTTGTGGAGCTTATTGAGTTTGAAGATGGCACACCAAAAATGACGAGAGCAGAAATGCTTATATTGTTAGAAACTCATGGAACAAGTGGCAATGATAACATTACCGGAACACATAGAGCTGAAAAGGTATTTGGCTACGATGGTAATGATAATATAATTGCTGGTTCAGGTAATGATACGTTAATTGGTGGAATTGGAAACGATAGCCTAAGTGGTGGTAATGATAATGATATTTTAATTGGAGGATCAGGAATTGATACACTGTCTGGTGGATCAGGTAATGATCTATATGCAGTGAATGAATTATCAGAAATCATTAACGAGAATGCTAACTCAGGTATTGACGGTGTTTATACTTCCTTAACAGATTATACACTTGATAATAACTTTGAAAACTTAAACTTAATAGGCTATGACTACAATGAAACTTTAAAATCATTTGTAGTAGTTGGCAAAGGAATTAATGGAACCGGCAATAGCTCAAATAATATAATTACAGGCAATGACTTAGCAAATGAAATTAGCGGTAAAGCCGGCAATGATTTTCTCTATGGCCAATCTGGTGATGATATTTATAAATTCAATACAAATGATGGCTTAGATATTATTTACGATGATGCCGGAGTTGACAAAATTGTATTTGAATCTAATTCTATTAAAGACACAGCTGTATTTTATAAAGATGAATCAAAACTATATATAGACTATGGCACTACAGAAGGTGTTGACCAAATTACTGTTGAGGGTAAAGACTCCATTGAAAGAGTTGAACTTTCTAACGGTGAATACCTCACAAATAATGATATTAATCAAATAATTCAAGATGTAATAGCTTATGCCTCAACAAATGGAATCATTCTGGATAGCTATGATGATGTTAGAAATAATACTGATATGATGAATATCATTACCACAGCCTGGAACTAAGAGCCTGTCTGGTTAAAAAAATAAAAGCTGGTTATATCACAATAATAAAGGCTCATTTATGGACTGCGATGTTAAAGCTGAAGCGGCTTGCTTGGTAAGGCGATACAAGCTTTAACAAGAAAGCTTCTCTAATAATTCAAAAAATGATTAACTAACAAATTTTGTGTAAAAAAAACTTCGGGTTGAGGTTTACACAAAACTTGTTACGGAATCTATTATGTAGAATAAAAAGCTCGCTCCGGCCTTAAAAATTTAAAGGTGAAAACTTTTTATCACCTACTTATAATGTTTGTACAGATGTTTCTTCATTCGATTATATATTGCTTTAAGCCAGCTTTCTGATGATTTTATCATCCAATTTGCCATTGTTTGTCTGGATATATCTATACCCATTCTTTTCCATTCCTGTTCTTGACGATACAAAGGAATGCTTTTTGCAAATTTTTCATTCATTACATAAGCTATGGCTGATGATGAAGCTATACTGCCTGCAATAGGCGGCTTTGGTATCTTTGCAGTTTTACTGTTGTATTTATTTCATTTTTCTCACATCTTATTTCTTTGCTCATTTTATGGAGCTTGCCACCGCAATCACATTGCTGTTCTTCTTCTGACAACGTATAAAAGTTGTTTATCAAAGCCGGAATGGACTTCTACACTTGCCGAACCTACTTTAACTTCCAAAAAGGAAACTACCATTACTTTTTGGGGGTTGTTCATGAATAATTAACTCCTTTATTTTTACAGTTAATTATTTCACTTTTTTTATATTTTAACAGGTGGGCACTATTTGACGCTTACAATTATACGTTTTGGGCGGTTTGCAGATTCTACTATTGTTGCATCTATTATTGCACATTGAGCTTTTTCCAGTTTTAATCATAATTTCTCAAGCTGATTATTTATTTCTCTAAATAGCCTTTCATCAAGATTTCTATCTATTAATTTATTTCTAAATCTTCCAAATGTTGAAGAATCAGGAATTGTATCAGACAGCTCAAAGCCCGTAAATGCCATAAAATCAATTCTAACGCTCAATGCCTCAACAAGTTGCTCGTCAGATAAGCTATACCAGTTCTGAAGCAAAATAGATTTAAACATTTTTAATCTGTCGTAAGGAATTTGACCGTCCATAAGGCTTTCGTCCTGTTTATGAATTTTGCGAAGATGATTTAAGCATCTACTCCAGTTTATTAATTTATCAATTTCAAGAATTTTATTATTTTTTAATTTTCCTTCAACTCCAAGCATAAAAAATGTAGTCATATTTTACCCCTATTTCTTTCTACAACTGCATTATACCGCAAACCAGATGTGCGGTGCTCTTTTTTAGGAAGTATAGCAAATTCATCTTTGATTTTCTTTGATATATCAATCATTAAATTGAGAGTGTTTTCAACATAATCTTTAGCTGTACCTCTATAACCTTCATCCGCTGAAAATGCTTTTATTGATGAATATTTACTTGAAGTTTCCTTGAAGATATCGCAGCCAGCTTTTGTATCATGAAGGTTTGCAGCATGAACTTTTATGTGTAATAAGTTGCCTAAAATATCAACAGCAATATGCCTTTTTCTCCCTTTTACTTCTTTTTCCTCCATCAAAGCCAATATATTCACTATTATATATGGTTTTGACACTTTGCGAGTCTACTATTGCATAACTAGATTCAGGGCTTCTTTTCTCTTTTTTTCTGTGTTTCTGGTTCAAAAAATCTAGAACCTTCTCCCATGTAAATTACAATCAAAAAGTGTACCACCTGCCGGTCAAAAAATGCGCCACCTAACATAAATTTTTTTAGTCGTTATCATTATCATTTTTAGCAAGAGT
>JANQHM010000228.1 GCA_028282645.1 Candidatus Gastranaerophilales bacterium | reverse complement strand
TAAACAAAATTATAGCAATATTACCACCTTGCCAAGACAGCGCAAGACTACTACACCTTGCTTTAACGGGATAGATAACGATAGTTTTAATAAAGTTAAAAGTCCATGCCGAAGTCTACTCCTTTTTTTAAAAATAAGTTTTTGAATTTTTTAGCTAGTAATTTGCTTGGATATTCTATATTAAGTTTAATATTAATTATACCCGCTCCTGTGACTGGAAAATGGGTTAATCCTTTTGAGTCTAAAGAAAATTTTAAAATACATTTACAAATAACTGCTCTAATTTATGCTGCAATTATGAGTTTTGTATATTTACGTGATAAGGCTAAAAAGAAGGCTAATAAAACATAACCTTCTTTCTTATAGAATTATTTACTTGTGCTTATCTATTACATTATAACGCACTCGTCATTTAAGAATTTTTTAGTTTTTTCCCATACCTTGTTTTCTACTTTTTGGGATGCAAGATAGCCTACTCCGCCTCCTGCAATAAGTCCAATGTTGTTACCTATTGCCGCCCCAGCTACTGTCCCCAGGCCCGGGCAAAGAAGAGAGCCAATTCCTGCACCTATTCCAGTACCTACTATCCCCCCTCCTGCGGCAGCGGAACTTGCTACAACATCCTTAGCAGGTACTGTTACCGGAGCAGCTGCAACCTTAGCAGTAGTAACACCTGCTTCAATACAAGCTTTTTTCTTTTCACCTTTACTTAGGTAGTTAGCTATTCTCAAGCCACTTGCTATTTGTTCATTACCTTTCATTTCTACGTCATTTTCTTGCCCCTGAAAGCTACTCTGCTTTTTAGTTTGCTTATTTTGCAACAACTGAGCTGTGCTAATTTTTTGATTTGAATATTTGTTCTTTATTAATAACAATTTTAGGTACCCTTTCTTCTAATAATTAATGTATTGTGCTTTTTACAATTAATATAACAATAAAAGAAATAAAATTTGCTTTAATTTAATATTATATTAAAATTTTGTAACAAAATTTATGTTTGGCATGCAATTTTTTTTAAAATGTGATATTATATATAATAATAATATAATTATTTAATAATAAATGAGTGTATTGGATTATGAATTTAGCACAATACGTAAAAACTCTATGTTTTATTTTATGGAATACAATTGTATTTTTATGTCCGTGTATTTCATTAAGAAATATCAGGACAAGGAAATACTCCTCTTTTTTAGATATTGCGTCTGTTTATAAATATTTAAATCTTATATTTGTTATTATAAAAGATTTAATGAATAAAAAAATATTAAAAAATAAAAATAATAGCACTGCCGGAACCCCGGCAGCCCCGAACAATATTAATAAAAACAAAAATTCTGTATCAAGCAGGATTAAATATAGCAATAATATAATAAATCAAGCTTTAAAAACCGTGAATTTGTTATATATCAAGAGATTAAAGGATGCGCAAGCCACGCAAAATTTAATTTCAAAACAGCACATTTTCCGCTTACAGGATAAGTGTGCCTTTTTGCGGTGCAAAATTATCGTTGTATAAATTATTTTTGATTTTTACGTAACATACAGTTGAATAAAAAATTTTTAGTTCCTTTAAGGCTAAGAGGGCAAAAATTCTAATGGCCACCTTTTTTTATACAGGTTCCAAATTAAATTTCAGATTAATCTTTTCATAGTTAGTATAAATAACTTTCTTCTTTTTTATGATAATATACAAGTGTTATGTTTATTGATAAAGTAAAAGTTAAAGTAACTTCCGGTGCTGGTGGCAATGGAATGGTTGCCTGGAGAAAAGAAAAATTTGTGGCAAAAGGCGGCCCGGCCGGCGGGGATGGTGGTAAAGGCGGGGATGTTTACCTTATTGCCGATAGAAGCTTGGCTACGCTATTAGATTTTAAGTATAAATCCATATTTTCTGCCGATAATGGAGAAAACGGCAAAATTAAAAAACAGCACGGAAAAAGCGGTAATGACATATTTATTAAAGTTCCGTGCGGAACTATAGTAAAAGATTTTAATTCCGGCAAAATAATAGGTGACCTTGTTAAAGACGGACAAAAACTTTTGGTTGCATCAGGAGGACGAGGAGGAAGAGGAAATGCCAGATTTGTATCCTCTGTAAAAAAAGCTCCTCAGTATTGTGAACCTGGTGAACCCGGTATAGAAAGAGAATTAGAGTTTGAACTTAAGTTAATAGCTGATATTGGACTATTGGGTTTTCCAAATGTAGGAAAATCTACTTTGATAAGTGCAATAAGCGCAGCTAAGCCTAAAATTGCAGATTATCCTTTTACAACATTGACTCCTAACCTGGGAGTAATCAGAAAACCTGATGGTGACGGTATTGTTATTGCAGATATACCGGGATTGATTGAAGGTGCAAGTGAAGGTGCAGGTCTGGGACACGAATTTTTAAGGCATGTGGAAAGAAATCGACTTTTATTGCATCTGCTTGACTTAACAGAAGAAGATCCTGAGAAAAATTTTGAAACCATTAACGATGAGCTTAAAAAATATGGAGGAAGGCTTGTAAAAATACCGCAAATCGTTGTATTAAATAAAATTGATGCAGTATTACCGGAAAAAATTGATAATATAAAGGCTTTGTTTGAACATAAAGGCTTTGAAGTCTTTGTAATATCTGCGGCTACAGGACAGAGGCTAAAAGAACTTGTAGGCTATATGCTGGAAAAAATAGATAAAATACCTGTACCTGAGTTGGATGTAAAAATAGAAGAGGATTATGATGCATATGACCGCGATGATAGCGGATTTATCATTTATAAAGATAAAAAAACATTTGTTGTTGAAGGCGGTAAAGTTGAACGTCTGGTAAGCATTACAGATTTAAGAAATACAGATGCAGTATTTAGATTACAAAATATATTCAAAGCTATGGGCGTCTTTAAAGCGTTAAAGCAAACAGGTATGAAGGATAAAGATGTCATAAGGATAGGAAAATTAGAGTTTACTTATTATGATGATGAAGTAGGAGAGGTAAACGATGAAGGATAAGCAATTTTTAATGATTCCAGGGCCGACACCAGTGCCGGAAACCGCATTACAAGCAATGGCTAAACATCCTTTAGGGCATAGAAGTAAAGAATTTTCTGCTATTTTAAAACAAGTTTTTCAAGATTTAAAATGGCTTTTTCAAACCCAAGAGGATGTTTTTATTTATACAGCAAGCGGAACCGGAGCAATGGAAGCTGCTGTTTATAATTTAGTTAATCCCGGAGATAAGGTGCTTTCGCTTGTTATTGGTAATTTTGGCGAAAGATGGGCAAAAATTGCTGAATCCAGAGGGGCTAATGTTGAAAGACTTTCAGTAGGTTGGGGATGCGCGATTAATCCTAAAGATTTAAAAGCAAAACTGTCTGCTGATAAAAATAAAGAGATTAAATTTGTTACCCTAACCCATAATGAAACTTCAACTGGAGTAACAAATGACCTTAAAACATTAAATGATATAATTCAAGAGCATGGTGCATTATCTATTGTGGACGGCATAACCAGCATTGGTGCTTTGCCTTTTAAAATGGATGAGTGGGGTATTGATGTTATTGTGTCAGGCAGCCAAAAAGGATTTATGATCCCTCCGGGCTTGGCATTTCTGGCATGTAGCAAAAAAGCCTGGAAAATATACGAACAATGCAAGTATCCTAGTTTTTACTTTGACTTTGCCGCTTATAAAAAGAATGCGAAAAAAGATACAACACCTTATACGCCTGCGGTATCACAGATTGCAGCACTTAGCGAAACCTTAAAAATGATGAAAGAAGAAGGTTTGAATAATATCCATACAAGACATGCCAAGATAGCAGGTGGATTAAGAGTTGCTGTTGAAGCAATGGGCCTTGAGTTATTTGTAAAAGATAAAAAAATAAGAAGTAACGTAATTGTTGCAATTCAACCACCTGAAGGGGTAAGTGTAGCAGATATAAGAAAAGGCCTTAAAGACGATTTTGATATTGTTGTTGCGGATGGGCAAGGTGAATTAAAAGGTAAAATATTTAGAGTAGGCAATTTAGGCTTTGTATGCGAGAGAGATATGATAGCTACAATTGGTGCTTTAGAAATTGTACTTGCAAGGCTGGGGCATAATGTTGATAGAGGAAAAGCAACAGCGGCTTTTATTGAGGCTGTGATGAGTAATTAATTAAGAAAGGTGATGATTATCGCCTAATTAATTCCTTAGAAGGATTTTAAGGAGGAAAATATGCAATATAAAGTATTAATAACAGATAAAATTGACCAAGTTGCCGGTAATATATTAAAAAATATAGCTCAGATTGATTATTTAGAAACGCTACCGGAGGATAAACTGGCTGAGATTATCGGAAAATATGATGCTCTAATGGTAAGAAGCCAGACAAAGGTTACTCCTAAAATATTAGAAGCAGGCAATAAGTTAAAAATTGTCGGCAGGGCCGGTGTTGGTGTTGACAATATTAATATTGACGAGGCTACTAAAAAAGGAGTTATTGTAGTTAATTCGCCTGACGGTAATACCACGGCTGCTGCTGAACATACTGTAGCAATGCTTCTTTCTATGACAAGGCATATACCTCAAGCTGATGAATCAACAAAACAAGGTAAGTGGGAACGATCTAAATTTACAGGGACTGAGGTTTTTAATAAAAAACTTGGCATTATAGGTCTTGGCAAAATAGGGTCGAGGGTTGCTAAAACGGCTATTTCTCTGGGTATGAAAGTTTTTGTTTGTGACCCTTATGCTTCTCAAGAGAAAATAGAGACATTAGGTGCAACTTGTATAAAAAGTTTAGATGAGCTATGGCCTGTTTGTGACTTTCTTACGATACATGCCCCAAAAACAAGAGAAACAGCTTACTTAATTAATAAAAATACTTTAAATAGAATGAAGCACGGTGTTAGAATCGTTAATTGTGCCAGAGGCGGTATTATTGATGAACTAGCTTTAACAGAAGCTATTGAGTCCGGGCATGTGGCCGCGGCCGCGATAGATGTTTTTGATGGTGAGCCTATTTCTCATGAAAATCCGTTGTTAGGGTGTAAAGGTAATTTAATATTAACTCCTCACTTGGGGGCAAGTACAAAAGAAGCACAAATTAATGTTGCTGTTGATGTTGCTGAGCAAATCAGGGATGTGCTATCCGGCAAGTCTGCAAGAAGTGCTGTAAATATACCCGCGCTTAAGGCGGATTTATTAGAGCCTGTTAAGCCTTATATGAATTTATCAGAAAATATTGGCGCACTAATCAGTCAAATTATCGATGGTGCCGTTAAGTCCATAAAAATTACCGCTAAAGGTAAATTAGCCGAACAAGATACTTCGCCTTTAAAAATTGCGGTTTTAAAAGGTATTTTATCTTCTGCCATTGAGGGGGTTAATTATGTTAATGCTCCAATTATTGCAAAATCCAGAGGTATTGAAGTAATTGATTCAAGGTGTGAGCAATGTGAAAACTATGTTGGACTAATTACTGTTGAAGTTATTACTGATAAAGGAACAAGAAAAGTTAGTGGTGCTTTAATTGCTGAAGGTTTACCACGAATAGTTAAAATTAACGAATATAATACAAGTATTGCGCCTGTTGATCATATTTTAATTGTGCCTCATGAAGATAAGCCGGGTATGGTTGCCAAAGTTGCAACTATATTAGGAACAAACAGCGTTAACATAAGTATGATGCAGGTATCAAGAAAGCCAAATTCAAAGAATAATGAATCTATTATGGTTATAAATACTGATGAGGCTGTTGCTGATAATTTACTTGAAGAAATCAAGACAGTAGACGGCATTACAAACGCCCGCTACGTAAGCTTGAAGCCTGAAAAAAGTTCTAATAATACAGATTAAAGATAAAAATTTTTAAAATTTCTTTTCTAAGAAGGAGAGATAGTTATTTATTATATTTTTTTCATTTTTATCTTTTGTTATTTTAAGATAATTATTTAGGATTTTAAATGTATTTTGCTTGTCATTATTCTCTGCGTAGGCAATACCTAAATATAAATGGGCGGGTTTGAATTTGGGATTAAGTTGTATGCATTTATTATAGTTTGTAATTGCTTTTTTATACTTTTTATTCTCATGTAAAGCCCTTGCTATGCTGTAATAAGAGATATATGACTTAACATTATTTTGCTTTAAATGTGTTATTATTTTTTCTTCTAAATTATAGCATTTTTTATTTTTTAATGTATTAATTTGAATATTAGCTTTATAAATAATATTATTTAATTTATTAACTTGACTTGAGTTAGTTGTATTAATTGCTTTAATTTGATTGGAGAGTGTAGAGTTATATTTTTTAAGCTTTTTTATTTTTTTATTTGCTGTATTTAATGCTATTTTAAGATCTTGCTGTTTTAAAAATAATTCTTGATATTCAAAGTTTGATTGTTGTTTTAAATCATTTACTTCTTCTTCTTTTTGGTTTAATAAGTTTTTTAAGCTTAATAAATCTTTTGAGGCTTTATCACTTGAAGACATAAGCTCGTCAGACAGTTTTTTTATTTTTTTTTCTTTAAAAATTATTGCTTGTTTTAAAAAATTTTCTTGAGTTTTTAATTTTTTATAATTTTTTTCAAGTGTTTTAATTTTGTTTTTATATATATAATTTTTATCATATAACTCGGCTATTTCTTTTTGAGCTGAAATCAACTGATATTGAATATTTGAAATATTACTATCGGATGTTTTAGTTTCTATTGTTTCTGATATTGAGGTATTGCTTGGTATTACCGATAAAAACAAGAAAAATATAATTATAGTCAAAGGTTTTATAAAATATTTTTTTTTCATATTTAATATGCCCCTTAAATTATCTTAGAACCTGTCTGGTTAAAAAAATAAAAGCTAGTTATATCAATAATAAAGGCTCATTTATGGACTGCGATGTTAAAGCTGAAGCGGCTTGCCTGGCAAGACGATGCAAGCTTTAACAAGACAGCTTCTTAATATTTGTTGATAACTGGGTTTGTAAATATTGTTTATTTACAAATAAAATATTATAATAGTTTTAGCATTTTAAAATTATTCTAAATTTAAATAATTTTAAATAACCCTTTTGATTAATATTAATATCATTAGAGCTACCCTGGTGAGTCAGTTTAAACTCCTAATGCCGGTTCCAAATTAGATAGAATGTGTTGAGTAAGTGTACTTTTTTATAGATATCCTTTAAATATACTTAACAGTTGTAGTAAAATTATTTATAATATATATTAATAGTATAATGGTCATCAACTTAATAGAATACATCAGGACAAAAATATCAGGAGATTTTTAATGAGACGAGTAATGCCCCTAGAGCTGGTAGGTTTAAAAAAGTTAGATTATAATTTATATGATGAAAACGGTGAATTGATTTATACAAAAGGGGAAAGTATTACTCCTGAATTCTTAATGGCATTAAACTTTAGAAAAATTTACAAACTGGACGAAGATTTTAGTCTTGATTTTAGTGAAATAAAAGCTCTTGATAAAACTCATCCTCAAAATCAAATTACTATAGTTTCTGAAAAAATAGCAGTTGAAAGCTTAAACCTTGCCAGATCAGGCATGAAGCAAGCTTATGAGGGAAAAGTTATTAGTAGAATAAACTGTGTAAAGGCCAGTCACTTAATATATAACGAAGTTGTTAAAAAAATTAACAAAATCAGCTGTATTTCAGAGCTAAGAATACATGATGATTATTTGTTTTCTCATTCGGTTAATGTTACAACATTAAGTATTGCACTTGGTATTGCAATAGACCTCACTGAAGAGGAACTGAAAGAATTAGCCGTTGCAGCTTTTTTACATGACATAGGCAAGATGAAAATTCCTCTTGAGATTTTAAATAAACCCGGCATTCTTGCGCCTGATGAATTTAATATAATAAAAGACCATTCATTATATGGATATGAAATGGTTTTGGAAATGGGAGAATCCGAAAAGGTTGCTAAAGTAGCATTAGAGCACCAAGAAAGAAATAATGGCGAAGGTTATCCGTTTAAACTAAAAGGTGATGATATTTCTTTATTTGGTCAAATTGTTGCAGTAACTGATGTATACGATGCTCTTGTTTCTGACAGGGTTTATAAAAAAGCTGTTGATTCTTCTGATGCTCTTAGAATAATGATGGCCGAAGGAGATAAGTCATTTGATCCCAAAATTTTAAATTCTTTTGTGTATTTTGTTGTTGTACAAAATTCTAAACAAAATATTGGCAGAATAGATTAATATTTAAATAAAATATAAATAATGTTATAATATTAAAGAGCATTTTATCTGGAGTAGGAGAATATCATGAGAAGAGTTATAGCTCTTGAATTGGTCGGTCAAACCAAACTTGAATATGATTTGTATGATGAAAACGGTGAAATTATTTATAAAAAAGGTGATATTTTATCTCCGGATTTTATAATGATGTTGAATTTTAAAAAAGTTTATAAATCTGATGTACCGGCTTGCACCATAACTGAAAATAAAGAAAGTAAAGAGCAAGATAATAAAGCTGAAATGCCCAAAGTAAATATTATAAAAGGAAGTGAAAAACCTTCTTTGATATCTCCTATTGCAAAAAAATATACAATGAGTGCCTCAAGAGGTATGGTATCTGCTATTTATGACGGTAAGCTGCCGAATGAAAAAGAATGTGATAAAGCTGCTGAGGTAATTATTGAGGAAGTTATAACCAAGCTGGATAATTTTGAATGTATTTCTCAATTAAGAATTTATGATGAATATATTTATTCACATTCTGTTAATGTTGCTTCACTAAGTGCTGCATTAGGAAAAACCTTAAACTTGGAGCCGGAAAAAATAAAAGAATTAACATTGGGTGCATTTTTACATGATATTGGTAAAATGAAAATTCCACGTGAAATTTTAAATAAGCCCGGATCATTAACTAAAGATGAGTATAATTTTATTAAAAACCATGCGGTTTATGGTTATGAAATTATAAAAGAGATGGGACAACCGGAAGTTATAGCAAAAGTCGCATTAGAGCATCAGGAAAGATTTAGTGGAGGAGGTTATCCTAACGGCTTAAAAGGGTCTGATATTTCCTTGTACGGTCAAATATCAGCGATTGCAGATGTGTATGATGCACTTGTATCTGAACGTGTTTATAAAAATTCTATAATATCACCTGATGCATTAAGGGTTATGCTTTCAGAAGGAAAAGATTCATTTAACTTGGATATTTTAAATAAATTTGTATATCTTGCTGTTGTTCAGGCTACAAAGTCAAGTGGTGGATATGCATGTTGAATTAATTTTGCGAGCATTATATTTGAGGCAATGAGGAATTAGGCTGAATTTAAACAATAATTATGCTTTAAGCCTAATTTTGCGAAAGTAGCACAATAGGATTTGAAATACATCGTGTAAAGAATTGGAAAAAAGGAAATTATTTCATTTTGATGAAACCGAAGGAGAAGGCAAGACAATCAATAAAGTCAAAATATGTGAGATTATCAAAAGAGGAGGCTTAGCGCCTGTAAAAGAGATAATTAAATGTATAAACAAAGCAATTGACCTGTTGGGTGAACTATTTTCGAGTAGGACATTCAAGTAAAGCTTTTAGTGAAATAGGGGAATACCTTGAAGTGAAGATAAGACCCCTGTTTACCAGAAGGAAACGATGGTATAAAACGAGTATAGGATGGCGAAGATGGAGTAATGAATACATCTATAGGATATTAGAATTGTACTGGGATTGGAAACTGGAACATCTTAAATCTGTAGAAGCATATTCTTGATGAGAAGCTGGAATAAATTCCAAAATCACGTTGGGTTTGTATGCCTTTCTTTTGCTTTATTATCAATCCTTCGGCAGGAATGGAATGACTCGATTGGACAAGTTAAGCACAGGATACATGATGAAATTTATCAAATACATAATGCTCATGAACGTTTACTACAAAAATTAGATTCCTAAATCTCTAATAATTGCATTGATATTTCACCTCTATTGCTTAATGTTATCTATTTTTATTTTGACAATAAAGTTTTTTTATATCCAATTTTATATCGAACTCAGGTTATTACACATTTTTAAACAAAAAAAAAGAGGTCTTTTCAACCCCTTACGTTCCTTTGAGCTACCTTTACCACATTGAGAGAGAGTTTCCATATTAAAGAGAGAGTTATTATTAAAATTAAAACTTTTTAAAACCTTACCTTACCTTCTTTCTTTAGCCTTTTAATCTATTATCTACCTACTAAAATCTGTTTAGCTAGTCGTGTAAAATCCCTCTGAGTTTAGTTTATCCTTTTAGTCACTCTATTCTTATTATTAAAGTTTTTTTATACCTCTTTTTTATAACCCACACTTATATAAAAACAAAAGAAGATTAAAAATTTCTTTTTGTAGCGTAATAAAAACAAATAAAAAGTTTGAGTTTTAAATAATCTAAACAAGATATATATTTTTTAAATAGTAAATATCCTTTATCTAGATAGAAACAACAAAATGCATTTTTAATAAAACTTAATGCATTAAAGGGGATTTTGCGGATCGGATAAACTTAAAATTTTGGTAGTGGTCTGAAACAAAGTGAAAAATAAAACGTCATAAATATCATTCCAAAAAATGAGGAATGATATTATGATTAAAAATATTGGATTTTGCA
>JANQHM010000203.1 GCA_028282645.1 Candidatus Gastranaerophilales bacterium | reverse complement strand
AAAATTTGGGTACTATAAAAACTCTCAAACAAGGGATGAAAGAAAAAAAGAATATTTAATTTTAAGCTGTAGTAATTGTACAGTGCCACATAGAGATATCTTCATAAAAAAATATATTAAATCAAAATTATCAACAAAAAATACAATTACACAATGGCTGCCGGTTGAAGTAACTGAGGAAAATATAATAGCTTCACCTTCACCCATCATAGGCTCAGCAAGTGTAGAAGTTAATTCCGGCTTTGATAATGAGTGAAGTCTACCTGTATTAAGAAAGGTGATGACCATCACCAAACTTTTTTCAATTCAGGACAATTTTATTGTTTATTTTGTTTTTATGATATTAGGATATTTATATTCAAGGGAAGTATCATGAAACAAAATACAACAACTATACAAGAATATTTTGGAAAAAGCGTAAATATTTGTAATTTAGTCTTAAAAAGCTTAAGCGGCGAGCTTGATAAATCTCGACGAGAAACTTTGTCTATAATGTTTAATTCAGATCATTTTGATATGCTTTTGCAAAGTTTGCAAGAAGAAAGAGAAGGCAAAATAGTTAGCTTTGATGATGCTTTTGCTGATATTTAAATGACTATCACCCAATTTTCTAATTCAAAAAATTTTGATAGTATTAGATAATCTAAATGAATTAATCAAACTTGGGAGATTGGTTTTTATGAGAAGACTAATGTTGTTATTAACAATTGTATTTGCGTTTTTATTTGTGTTTGCGGCAGATACATTTGCTTATGACGGTTTTGCCAAAACAAAATATAACAGTGCCTGGACCAGGGCAAAAGGCAGTAGAAAGCCTGTTGTCCTGTATTTTTATACAGAAAATTGCGGTGGATGTAAAAAATTTAAGCCCACCTATAGAAAGCTTAAAAGAGAGTATGGAAATAAGTTTGAGTTTATTAAAGTTGACGGAAATCTGTATAACAATAATAGGCTACTAAAAGATTTTAACGTCAGATATTATCCTAATTTGATGGTTGTAAACCCAAGAACTATGAATTATGAAAGACTTTCTACTCAAAATTATGATGGCATTAAATTAAAATTAGAAGAATATATGGTAAGTAACAGATAGTTTTGACTACATAAATTAAATAATTTTAAGATTAGCGGATAAGATCTTATCCGTTAATTTATTTTTTTTAATTTCACCGTTTTTGCTAATTAAAAGTTATGTATATTATCTGATAATAATTTTAAGTAATGGCCTATCAAGTTCTGATGTCTTTAAGTAAAATTAAGCTTTATCAGAAGTTTATAGCGATGAAATTTTAGTTGGTTTTAATTAAGCTTGGGAGATTAATTATGAAAAGGTTAATGTTAGTACTAACAATTTTATTTGCCTTTTTATTTACATTTGCCTCAGATGTAATGGCTTATGACGGTTTTGTGGGTTCAAAAGGCAATAGACACTGGAAAAAAGCTATAAAGAAAAATAAACCTGTATTTTTGTATTTTTGTACAAAAAATTGTGCAGCGTGTAAAAATTTTGACCCTACTTATAAAAGAATAAAAAAAGAATATAAGAAAAAGTATCAATTTATTAAAGTTGACGGTGAAATTTATAATAGTGCTAAGTTATTAAGGCAGTTTGATGTTAAGTATTTTCCTAACTTGATAGCTGTTAATCCTGTAACATTAAACTATAAAAGAATTGAAACCAGAGATTATAATCTGGTAAAAGATAATCTGGAAGAATTTTTACGCTGTTGTAACACATATCCGCCTAGCAGTTGTCCGACATGCCAAACTTGCCCTACAAACCCAAAATGTTTAAATTGTCCGACATGCCCCGGCTGTCCAAAGTGTCCTACAGGTGCGGCATGCCCATGTCCTACATGTGTTCAACCTTGTCCGACTTGCCCAACATGCAGATAATTTAAAAATATTTTTCAGATTATTCAATCGTGTTAAAGTTTACAAAATAAGCTAATAAGCTAGTGAAAAGAGTAATTTAAAACTTAATTTTCAACCAAAATCAAAAAATATAGGTTCTTAAATAACTTTCCTGTTTATAAATTTTGTTCTTGATGATAATTTTTTCGATAAGTAAGGTGGTAAAAAGTTTTCACCTTTTAGTCCTTACTTATTTATTACCCGGCTAAAGCCAAAAAAAATAAGGCTGCCCACAGGAGCAGCTTTATTTTTTTTGTATAAATTACGCGCGCATCACAAAACCCGTACTTTTAGCCTTAAAGAGAGTTAAAAAAATATTCAATTGTATGTTACGTAAAAATCAAAAA
>JANQHM010000186.1 GCA_028282645.1 Candidatus Gastranaerophilales bacterium | reverse complement strand
TCTAAAATACTTTTCAGATTCTTTAATCAAGTAAAAACTAATAAAATAAGCTATTCTCTGAAAAGAGAAATCTGAAATTTAATCTGGAACCTGTATAATAAATATTTATACTGACACTCAATTAAATTTGACATACTTAAATTTATTGATATTTATTTTATTTTATTTATTTTTTAATTAATAAAACGAATAAAATTATAAAAATAAAAAAGTAAGGTAAAGAAATAATATGTTAAACTTCACGTACCAAAAATGAGTAATAATAATCATCTTTTTATCTTATTGTATATACAACTGATACCACCGCGGTTATTTGCTTGTTTAATGCTGTAGTATCATTTATCCCAAGGCTTGATACAGCAGTTGAATCAGCAGGAGTTATTTGAAACACACCCATTTTAGCAGATTGCATACTATAAATATTATTCTTTGTTGTTTTAAGCATACTTTCAGCACGTTGTTTAGCATTGTCTATTGCTTTTGCTAACATTTCCACTTTAAGGACTTCTAATTTTGTATAAAAATATTTTAAAAAGGAACCCTTAATAAAAACTCCTTGATTTATTAACTCAGCTGCATTTTGAGATATTTGAGTTATTTTATTCACATCATTCGATTCAACTTTAAAGATTTGATAAACTTGATAAGCATCAATTTCATTGGTTATTGCACCCTTATCGTTTCTTTTGTACAGCATACTTGTACGGATTATCGACTTGGTTATATTTTTTGCCGGAATATCTTTTGTAGTTAAGTAAGTTATTACTTTTTCGGCAGCAGCATTAATGTCTTTATAAGCATCTGCAGAACTTATTGACCTTTGATATATTTGAAACTCCCAAACTACACGGTCTGACTTTATGTTTTTTTTAGCTGCGCCAGTTACTTTGATAACTTCACTGTTTAGCTTTTTTATTTGATAGGCGGTGTTTCCAATTATCGCAGCTGCAAAAATAAGACCGAATGCAATGATTATACCAAAAACTACAAGCTGGTTTTCTCTGATAAATTTAGTATTTTCCATTTTAAAACTCTCCTTTAATGCTGCTGTAGTATTCTGTCTAGCTCTAAAGCTGTATCAAAAATTTACAGCGATGACATAAAATAAGAAAGGTGATGACCATAATTAATGCGACTTTTTATGCTTATTAACGGTATATTCTTTAATCTTTTTTATACTGTGTATTAGGTATATTATGTTTCTTTTGATTTTTTACAGAATGATTACGAGCATTTTTTTTATTTAAGTTTGAAGATAAGGTAGTTGATTCTTGTTTTTTACTTTTTATATCTTGATTTACATCTTTTTTTAAGTCTATAACCCTGTATAAATTCCAGCCTCCAGCAAGTTGATTTGATAAGAATACCTTTATTTGAAGTTTTTCATGACTTTTTAATTTTTTCATAGGATTAGGAGAAAATACAATTATTTCTTCAGTAGTTTCATCGGGCTTTAACAAGCTTTTAGAGTCAACTATTTGCTTTGTTGTACTGCTGTAATATTTACCGTTTTTGAGGAAAATAACTTTTGTTTCCAGCTTATTAACCAGCTTGCTACTGTTGTTAGTAATTTTAAAGCTTATACCGGGAACTATTTCGTCACTTTTCGGCAGCTCATTATATTTTATGCCAAGTATATTAATAACAAACAGTCTTTTTTTAACAATTTCAAATTGATATTTTTCTTTGTATTTTTTAGCACTTTCATAAAAAAGTTTCGCTTTCTTAAATTGCTGCTTATTAATAGCTTCTTCTGCCTGAGCGATTAGAATATTTATATATGCAGCCAAGAATCTTTCGTTCTCAGGCTCCATATAAATAGTCTTTTTAAGTTCTTCAGCAGCTTTTTTAAGGTCAAAAGTTTTGTATAATTGAGAAAGTTCATAGCGAATATTCGCTGTTTCTCTATATTTTAAAGCTATTTCAAGTATTTTAACCGCATCTTGAGTCTGTTTATGTACAGTATAATTGTTTGCTATATCAATATAAGTATCTACGATTGTCTCTTCTGTGTGCTCGACCAGTTCTTTATCGCATTGCTTATAAAATTCTATAGCTGTTTTATATTTTCTTATTGCTTTTGATTTTTGATTTAGTTTATTGGATAAGTGATTACCCCAATTGTAATAAAAACCACCAATACGCTTTTTGAGAGTTTTTAAATTTGCCTTTTTCTTTAGTGGCTTAATAATTTCTTCAGCAAACTCGTAATTATCTTCTTCTATATACATTTGGGCCAGCTCAAAATAAGCGTCATAATTAAAAAGATAATTTAGCTTAGTAGCCCTATAATATTCAATTTTTGCCCTGTCTTTTTCTTTAATTTGCTTGTAAACTCTAGCTAACTGCAAATGACCCTCGTATGATTCCGGAAATTTTCTTGTTATTTTGGTATAAACTTTTAACGCTTTAACATTATTACCTTCTTCAATATATTTATTACCTTTTTTTAGCATACCAGCAAGAGATTCGGGCTCACTATAAAAAGAAACCAATATTACCACAATAACTGTAAGCATTGCTAAAGTTAAAAGATGCAGCTCATATTTATTTAAAAAAGTTTCTATAATATACTTAATTTGATCAAATTTAGCTTTCCCAATATAAATTTGAAGCTTATCAAGTACTTTTTTTACGTATTTATTATTTAAAATCTTATCTTTCACAAGCGTATAATCTCTTTTAGGTTAAATTGTAAATTAGTATTAGTTTAAATCATTTCTTTTATTTTGAGATTATATATTCGGTTAATTTTATTAAAATTTATTAGAAACTCGAGTTAGCGTAACAGATTCTATGTTTTTCAGCTTTTTTATTTTTTTATAAACCTCTTGCACAGGATTTGCCTCATGTATATCAAGCAAAGCAGTTATTTCATCTATATTTTCATCTTCTAAAATTCTTTTTGTATCAAGCTTGAGAACATTATAAAAAGTCTCGAATAACCATTCCTGTGTTTTTTCTGTATACTCTTTCTTACAATTTATTTTAAGCTTAATACGTGCTTCTTTTTTTGTTAATTTATATAAAAAACTTGTTTCTAATTTACGAATTAAAACTAAAACTAAAAAAGCCATAAGAGTAGATATAGTAGCGACTTTATAGGATCCTGTACCTACAGCCATACCAACACTTGCAGTTATCCATAATGATGCTGCTGTAGTTAATCCATAAATCGATACACCATGATGTAATACAACACCACCACCAATAAAACCAATGCCTGTGAGGATTTGAGCAGCTACCCTTGCAGGATCATTTAGTCTTGTGCTACCGTCAAAGTCCATAATATTTGAAAAACCGTAAATAGATATTATCGTAAATATCGTAGATCCTAAAGAAAGCAAAATATGTGTTCTTAATCCAGCAGATTTATTTGTTAACTCTCTGTCTATACCTATAATAAAGCCTAATAGTAAAGATACTACAAGCCTTAATATGATTTCCATTTCAGAACCTGTTATAAAAATATCCATTTTAAAATACTTACCCAAACAAACTCTATACTCTAAATTAAGAATAACAAATTAGTTATTAAATCTCAAGTGATAGTAACCACCTTTAGTTTAATTTGCTCTTAGGGTCAAGTATATCTCTCACAGCATCACCGATCAGGTTGAAGGAAAGAACCGCTACAAAAATCAAACCCCCGGGTATCAAAAGCCACGGTCTGTTTATTACGTTTATGTACTCTTGTGCTTCTTTTAACATATTGCCCCAGCTTGCATCAGGCTGCTGAATACCTAAGCCCAGAAAGCTTAACCCTGACTCTGCAAGTATATAACCCGGAACACTTAAGGTAATAGCAACTATTACGTAACTTGCGGTTTGCGGCAATATATGTTTTGCTATTATTCTTAAAGGATGAGCACCAATTGCTTTAGCTGCATCAACGTATTCCTGTTTTTTAATGGATAAAACCATACCCCTAACAACCCTGCTAAAGCCGGCCCAGCCAATAAATGCCAATATAACGGTTATAAGCGTAAAGCGTTGAGAGCTTGTCATATTTGCAGGCAATATAGCAGCAAGACTTATAAGAAGGTAAAAGCTAGGTATACTCATTATAGCTTCGGTTAGACGCATCATTGCATTGTCAACCCTGCCCCCTAAATAACCGGAAATCCCTCCGTAAAGAAGCCCAATAGGAAACGAAATAAACAAAGCAATAAAACCGATTGTAAGCGATATCTGACCGCCATAAAGTAGCCTTGAAAAGTTATCGCGTCCGTTTATGTCAGTTCCTAGTAAAAACAGCCTACCCTTCGGAGAGTCCAATGAAAATAAATGAATATTACACGGGATAAATCCAAAAAGTTTATAATCATCACCTTTTGAAAAAAATTTAAGATAGTAAAGCTGTGACCTATCGAGCTTAAAATCCATTTTAAATGTATCAGGATTAAAAGTCCGCTTGTAATTATATGTATATGGCCAAGACAGCTTGCCTTCCGGTGTTATTGTAAAAATTTTGGAAGGTGGAGCATAAGACAGGTGCCTATCTGAAAATTCTTTTGAGTAAGGAGCAATAAACCCGGCAAAAGTTATTGATAAATACAATGTTACAAGAATAGTCAATGCCGTAAATGTATATTTATCCTTTAATAATCTATGAAATATTGATCTTAAGCTTCTCTCATTAATTCTTTTTTTCATTTTTGTATCTACCCCCAAACCCCTGGCAAGGGATCTATTCGCTGTTTGGATTCGCTTTCTGTCGGCTTTGCCGACTTTTGCTTTCCTGTTTTATAATTTAACATTAATTTAGTGAAATTCTTGGATCTACTAATTTTAATAATATATCGGCAAGTAAATTACCCAATATAAGCATTATAGCCCCCATCATCAACGATGCCATTACAAGGTTAATATCAAGCTTCATTACAGCCTCCAATATTAACCTGCCAAGGCCGGGATACTGGAAAACAAATTCTGTAAGCGCAGCCCCACTTAACAACGCCGCAAACTCAAATCCAAGCATTGTAACCATAGGGTTAATTGCATTTCTTACAGCATGCTTGTATATTATCTTGTTTTCAGGAAGCCCCTTTGCCCTGGCCATTTTTACATAATCAGCCTCGAGTACATCTAAAAGATTACCCCTAACTTGCCTTTGTAGTCCGGCTAAACTTGCTGTTGATAAAACCAAAACAGGTAAAACCAAATGATGAGCTACATCTAATATTTTTTGAAATATATTCATTTTATCAAAGTTAACACTGGTCAAGCCTCCAATAGGAAACCATCCGCTTTTAACTGCAAATATCAATAATAGCAACGCAAAAAAGAAGCTTGGTATTGCCATTCCAATAGAAGATAATACTGTTAATATCCTGTCAATTGCCGAGCGCCACCTAAGAGCGGCAAAAATACCAATAGGTAAAGCAATCAACCATGTTAACAATATAGAAGAACTTGTCAGTAACAATGTATTAGGGATTCGCTCCATTAATCTTGTTATAACTTTTTCCCCTGAAGTTGATATACCTAAATCACCTTGCAGCGCACTTGTCAGCCATTTAAAATACTGCATATAAACAGGCAGATTAAGTCCTAATCTTTCTTTTTCCGCTTCTAATGTTTGCGGAGAAATCGCAGGATTAAGCTTTAGCTCTGCCAGAGGGTCAACAGGGCTTAGTTTAATTATTACAAAGCTCATTATAGATACAATAATAAGTAGTGGAATTGCTTGAAGTATTCTTTTTAAAATATATACAGGTATAGACATAAATAATTATTCCTTTAAATAAATTTCTTCCAGGTTATGCATCATGCCGCCAAGCTTGGTTGGGTTAATATTACCAAACTTTTTTCGTATTGCATATATTCTTAAAGAAGAATATAAATAAACCATAGGAGCTTGATTATAAACTATTTCTTGATATCTGTCATAAATTTCGTGTCTTTTATCGATATCCAAGGTTTTTGCTCCCAAATTAAACAGATTATCAAGTTCTTTTTCCCAATCACGAATATCTGATTTGTTTTTTAGATCCTTTTCTTTTCTTTGATCAAACAAATGCAATGCTCCTGTGCTTGTCCAAACGTTTTTACCTCCGTGCGGCTCAAGAGAACTGCCTGTTAACGCAATTATAATAGTATCCCAATCAAGAGTATTATTAAGCTTGCCTACTAAAACATTAAATTCAATAGGTTTAAAGTTAACCTGCATCCCCAGTTCTTCCAGATCTTGCTTTAGCATTACCCCGACAGCTTCTCTTTCGGTATTGCCGGCATTGGTATAAAGATCAAATTCTACTTTATTATTATCTTTATCTAATAATTTACCTGATTGATCCCATTTAAAGCCTGATTTTACTAACAATTTTTTTGCTTTTTTAATATTTTTAGGGTGTCCGTTTTTCAGCTTTTGATTTAAATACATGGACGAATAACTCTCTGCCGTAAATAAAGGAGCACCTACACCATGCAATACATTAGATACCATATTTTCCCTATCTAGTGCATAATCTACAGCTTTTCTAAAGTTTTTATCATTAAAC
>JANQHM010000161.1 GCA_028282645.1 Candidatus Gastranaerophilales bacterium | reverse complement strand
ACTCAAAAATACTTTTCAGATTATTCAATCCTGTTAAATCTAATAAAATAAGCTAAACTCTGAAAAGAGAAATCTGAAATTTAATTTAGAAGCAGTATATTATATCAAAAGCTTACAGCGATGATATAATAAGAGTGATGACTATCACCCTTTATTTTTGGTTGGTTTTTAGGTATACTGACTCTAAAATACTTTTCAGATTTTTTTAAAATATTATTTTTATTTTATAAATATAAAAAATAAAAAAGTTTATAAATATAAATAAGCAGGTATATTAAAAATGGAAGCAGTAGAAACAAAATATGAAGTAGTAATAGGTCTTGAAGTTCACGCTCAAATGAAAACCAAAACAAAAATATTTTGTGGCAGTACAACAGAGTTTGGGCAGGAGCATAACTCTCAGGTTTGTCCGGTGTGTCTGGGATATCCCGGTGTGTTGCCTGTTTTAAATAAAGAAGTAGTAAGAATGGCTGTATTAACAGGGCTGGCATTAAACTGTGAAATAGCTGAGTATTCTAAATTCGATAGGAAGCAGTATTTTTACCCGGATCTGCCCAAGAATTACCAGATATCTCAATATGATATGCCGATTTGCAAAGACGGCTGGCTTCAAATCGGGGAGAAAAAAATAAGAATTAACAGAATTCATATGGAAGAAGATGCGGGTAAATTAATCCATGCCGGTGCTGCCGGATTAGCCGGTTCCAGCTATAGTTTGGTAGATTACAACAGAACCGGTATTCCCCTTATGGAAATAGTGAGCGAGCCGGATATTTCCTCTGCGGAGGAAGCGCGTGCTTATATGGAAGCACTTCGTGAAATTGTTCGGTATCTTGGGGTATGCGATGGCAACCTGGAAGAAGGCAGCTTAAGGTGTGATGCCAATATAAGTATCCGTCCTGTGGGACAAAAAGAATATGGGACTAGGGCTGAAGTCAAAAATATGAACAGCTTTAAAGCTTTGCAACACGCTATTGAGTATGAAATCAACAGACAGGTTGATATAATCGAGGCCGGCGGTAAGGTTATACAGGAAACAAGGCTGTGGAACGATGAAAAAGGTATCACAAGTTCTATGAGGAGCAAAGAAGAAGCTCATGACTATAGATACTTTCCTGAACCTGACCTTGTTCCTATGAAAGTAGACAAGGAATGGGTTGAGCAAATTAAGCAGACTATGCCTGAATTGCCCGTGGCCAAAAGAAACAGATATATTACTGAGCTTGGCCTTTCTGAGTATGATGCAGGTGTGCTTGTTGATTCTATAGAGATGGCCATTTTTTTTGATGAGGTGGTTACTTCCGGTTCAAATGCAAAGGCCGCTTCTAATTGGTTGATGGGTGATATTACAGCTTATTTGAAAGAAAATAAGGTTAAGCTTACTGATACAAATCTTACCGCTAAAAATTTTATGGAAATGCTTGATTTGATTGCTAAAGGTGCTATTTCTAAAAACATTGCCAAGACTATACTAGTGCAACTGATTGAAAAAGGCGGTACTGCTCAGGATATTGTTAAAGAACAGGGATTAAGCATGATTAGCGATGACAGCACTATTAGGGATATAGTTGTAAAAGTCGTTGCAGATAATCCTAAAGAAGTTGAAAAATTTAAAGCCGGTAAGAAACAAGTATTGGGATTCTTTGTAGGGCAAGTTATGAAAGAGACTAAAGGTCGTGCAAAGCCTGATGTTGTTAACAAAATGCTAGTCGAAGAATTAAATAAATAAAAAAACAATTAAAAAAAGGGTGATGGTCATTACCTTATTCTTTCTATTGTTTGTTATTTTGCACAAAGGGCACTTATTTCTATTTTGTAAGTCTTATTATCCAAAGGCACTATCTATCGCCTCTGGAGATATTTATGATATTAACTGAAATACAAAAAGAAATAGTACAAAAAATTGATGAACAGATATCTGGCTGGAAAGATTGGAAATGGCAAGTAAAAAATTCTGTAAAAGATATAGAAACTTTTGAAAAGCTCACAGGAATAGAATTTGAACCGGAAGAAAGACGAAAAGTAAAGAAAACTCTGGAAAATTTTCCTCTTTCAATAACTCCTTATTATCTTTCTTTAATTGATACGGAAAACCATCAAAATGACCCTGTATATAAGCAAGCCTTCCCTAATCCAATGGAGCTTGATAATGGCCGTTTTGATATGAATGATCCGCTAGCTGAGGATAAAGACAGCCCGATAGACTTAATAACACACAGATATCCAGATAGGGTCCTTTTTCACGTAAGCAATGTTTGTGCAATATATTGTCGACACTGTACAAGAAAAAGAAAAGTAGGGGATGTTGATCATATTCCTTGTAAAGAAAAAATTTCCAAGGGTATTGCATATATTGAAGAACATCCTGAAGTCAGAGACGTTTTATTATCAGGCGGCGATCCTTTAATGTTGCCGGATGATTATTTAAATTGGATCTTAACAGAATTAAGAAATATTGAACACGTTGAAATAATTAGAATAGGCTCAAGAACACCTGTTGTATTACCTTATAGAATTACATACGAACTTGTTAATATGCTTAAAAAACATCATCCAGTCTGGATAAATACTCATTTTAACCATCCAATGGAAATAACAAGTTCTTCAAAAGAAGCATTAAGAAAACTTGCTGATGCCGGATTTCCTCTGGGAAATCAATCTGTTCTTTTATCTGACGTGAATGATTGTCCAAGGATAATGAAAAAATTAGTGCAGATGCTTGTGAAAAATAGAGTAAGACCTTATTATCTTTATCAATGCGATTTATCAGAAGGCTTAGCACATTTTAGAACACCCGTAGGCAAAGGTATAGAAATAATGGAAAGCCTGCGAGGGCACACAAGCGGCTTTGCTATTCCTACCTATGTAGTTGATGCACCCGGTGGCGGCGGGAAAATACCTGTTATGCCAAATTATTTGATATCATGGTCAACTAATAAAATTATCCTAAGAAATTATGAAGGCGTTATAACTACTTATAAAGAACCTGATAATTATAATAATATTAATTGTGATTTAAATTGTAATGATTGTGATCTGGAATTAAAAACAGATCCTGCTGAAGAAGTAAAAACAATCGGCCTGGAAAAGCTTTTAGCAGATCATGACAGTACAATTTCTTTAACACCGGAAGATAATGAAAGAATTAAGCGCAGAGACGATTAATGAATGATAAGATTGAAAAAT
Source organism: Candidatus Gastranaerophilales bacterium (assembly GCA_028282645.1). Taxonomy (GTDB): domain Bacteria; phylum Cyanobacteriota; class Vampirovibrionia; order Gastranaerophilales; family JANQFW01; genus JANQFW01. The sequence goes on along the minus strand of JANQHM010000161.1, from coordinate 11,766 downwards.
TTTATAGTTCTGTCATCCACCATGGCAAGGATAATAATCGGGTTTATTTGATTAAGCTCGATAAATCAAGATTAACAGAAACTGTTGATTATATAGAAAGCCTTGCATGTAAAGAATATTACACAAAAATAATTACAAAAGTACCAAAAGCCCTTAAGACAGAATTTGAAAACAGAAAATTTATTGGTGAAGCGTTTATAGAAAATTTTTTTAAAGGCGAAGAAGATTGTATTTTCTTCGCCAAGTATCTTTTTAAAAATGAAAAACGGGAAATTTTAAAGAATAAAGAGGAAATTGATAGAATAATAGCTATATGCAAGGCCAAAGAGCCTGTTAAAGATATTTTTTTACCAAAAGAATATAATTTTAAAATTTTAGAAAAAAAAGATATTCCTTTAATAACAAGGCTTTATAAACGTGTATTCAAAACTTATCCTTTTCCTGTTTTTTCTGATAATTATATTTTAAGTACTATGAAAGATAATGTTATATATTTTGGAATAAAAAAACAAGGCCAGATCGTTGCAATATCTTCGGCTGAGACGGATAAAGAAAATTTAAACGCGGAAATGACAGATTTTGCAACTCATCCTGAGCATAGAGGGCTTAACTTATCTTTATTTTTACTTAAAAAAATGGAAAAATATTTAAAAAGCATTGATTTTAAAACAGCTTATACTATTGCAAAAAGTATTTCTTACGGTATGAATATTACTTTTGCTAAAAACAATTATGTTTTTGGCGGGACTTTGATCAACAATACTAATATATCAGGCGATATTGAAAGCATGAATGTTTGGTATAAAATTTTATAGCTGTATCAGTGCTTATAGAGATAATATAGGAAAGGTGATGGCTATCACCCTTGTTTAATCATTGTTTTTGAATTAAGTTAAGTAAGGTATAAAAAGTTTTTTCTTTAGGGGTATCAATATGTTTTTTTATGCAGACTTACATGTTCATTCAAAGTACTCAAGAGCTACAAGCAAAAGCACAAACCTGGAACAACTCGCCCTGTGGGCTCAGAAAAAAGGCATTAATATGCTGGCAACCGGAGATTTTACTCATCCTGCCTGGATTGCCGAAATTAAAGAAAAATTGTTTCCTGTTGCACCCGGTGCTTATGAGCTTAGGGATGACTTAAAGAAAGAATTTTTAATAAACGATAGTCCCTTAAGATTTATATTATGTGTAGAAATATCCACCATCTATAAAAAAGGTGATAAAACCAGAAAAGTTCATCATTTGGTATATGCACCTGATATTGAAGCCGCAGAAAAGATAAATACCAAGCTTGCTTCAATAGGTAACATTGTTTCTGACGGACGGCCAATATTAGGCCTGGATTCAAGAAACTTATTGGAAATAGTACTTGAAGCCAGCCCTGATGCCTATATAATTCCTGCACATATCTGGACCCCTTGGTTTTCCGTGATGGGTTCCAAGTCAGGTTTTGACTCAATTGACGAATGTTATGAGGACCTTGCAAAATATGTTTTTGCAGCAGAAACTGGTTTATCTTCAGATCCCCCTATGAATTGGCTTGTTTCAAGCCTTGACAGATACAGATTAGTTTCAAACTCGGATGCTCATTCTCCTTCTAAACTCGGCAGAGAGGCAACAATGTTTGATACAGAGCTTGATTATTATTCTGTTAAAAACGCTCTTCAAACAGGAAACGGCTATATAGGAACAGTTGAATTCTTCCCCGAAGAAGGTAAATACCATATGGACGGGCATAGAAACTGTAACATCTGTATGGAGCCTGAAGAAACCGTAAAGCACAAAGGTATTTGTCCTGTTTGTCACAAACATGTAACAGTAGGTGTAATGCACAGGGTTAATGAGCTGGCTGATCGTAAGGAAGGTACTTTTAACCTGCCCGAAACCGCGGGTCAGGTACGCAGTTTAATACCTTTACAAGAAATACTGTCTGAAATATATCAAGTAGGAGTCAACAGCAAAACAGTGACCAATGCTTATGAAGCATTGATTGATAAGCTGGGGCCTGAGCTTTTCATACTGCAAAATGCTCCGACAGATGAGCTGTCAAAAGCAGAATCTCCTGTATTTGCGGAAGCAATAACAAAGTTAAGAGAAGGAAACGTAATAAGGCATGCCGGATATGACGGTGAATACGGTATAATAAAAGTATTTAAGGAAGATGAACTGGAAAATAAAATTCAAAACAGCTTGTTTGATGTGAAAAAATATAAACCCAAAAGGAAAAAACAAACAAAAGCAAAGCCAACAACAAAAACAACAAAAATCGATAGCCCTGAAAAACAACAAAATAATACTTTAAAAACAAGGGTTGAGCCTATAGCTGATGATGGTTCCATTTTCTCAAGATTGGATGAGGACCAAAAAGAAGCAGTAAAAAACATTGACGGAACTCTTTTAATAGTTGCCGGTCCCGGTTCGGGAAAAACCCGAGTGCTTACACATCGTATAGCTTATATGATTGACGAGCAAAATATCACCGCTAAAAACTGCCTTGCTATTACCTTTACACACAAAGCCGCCAAGGAAATGAAAGACAGGCTAAAAGTTCTTTTGCCTGATAATTTTAAAGATATAAATATTCATACGTTTCACTCGCTTTGTTTTTCTATACTTAAAGAATATCCTGATGAAGCAGGCTTAAAAGATGGTTTTAAAATTGTTAATAAACAAGAGCAAATAGCTTTATTAATGGAAGCCAAAGATATATCAGAAAGTAAGGCAAATAAATTATTAAATCAAATATCAAAAGCTAAAAGAACCAAAGATATCAGCAATGAAGACTTGCAAGAATTGCTAAATATATATCAAAATAAGCTAAAAGAAAATAATATGGTTGACTTCGATGATTTAATATCTCTTACCATTAATTTATTTGAAAACGACCATGATGTGCTTTATCACTATCAGCAGGAATTTAAATACATCTCTATTGATGAATATCAAGATATAGACGCACAGCAATACAAACTTATTAAAATGTTGATACCTCAAAACGGCAATTTATGCGCTATAGGTGATCCAAACCAGGCTATTTACGGATTTAGAGGTGCTGATATTACTTTTTTTCAAAACTTTAAAAGTGATTACCCGCAAGCACATGTCATTAATCTTAATCGTAATTATCGATCAAGTAATATAATTGTTGATGCATCCGGTCAATTGATAGATAAAGATGATATTACCGCAATTAACCAAGACAGTTACGATAAAATCACTATCCACAGTGCTCCTACAGAAAAGGCCGAAGCTGAATATACAGTAAAAACAATAGAAAATCTAATAGGCGGGCATAGCTTCTTTTCCATAGACAGTAACAGGTCCACAGGTGACGGAGAGGATCTTTCTTTCTCTGATTTTGCTGTTTTATATCGCACATCCTCTCAAGCTGATGCTTTACACGAAGCGTTTAAACGTTCAGGCATGCCTTTTGTCAGATATTCTAGCGAGCTTATTTGTGATAAAAACTGGGTAAAGCAATTAATTAAGCAATTACAAGAAAACGAATATCCTGAAGGATTAGGTAATCAAATAAAAAATATCTGCTCAAACATAGAAGAAGATATGCAAGAACATATATTACAATATTTGATTTCTTTAGCGGGACAATATAATGATAAAGAGCAATTTATAAATAGTCTAAGCCTTTTTACAGAGCTTGATACACTGGATGAAAGAGCTGACAGAATATCTCTTATGACGCTTCATGCATCAAAAGGGTTGGAGTTTAAAGTTGTATTTATTGTAGGGCTGGAAGACGGTATAATTCCTTTGCGTTGGGGCAAGGAAGAAGACAATACGGAAGAGGAAAAGCGCTTATTTTACGTGGGCATGACCAGGGCTCAGAATCATTTGTTCCTGACTCGAGCTTTAAAGCGTATGTGGCGCGGCTCTGTTCAAGAGATGAAGGAATCTCCGTTTTTAAAATGTATTGAAGACGAATTGATTAAACACAGTAAATTTGATAAAAAACAACCTAAAAATAAAGATAACAGTCAACAGTTATCTTTATTTCAGAAAATATTTTAAAGTATTTTTGAATTAATATATTAACAAACCATACACTCTTCGTAATATAGCGGTTGACTGTAAATGCTCTGCCTTGTTCCTTCCACTTCCCCCAGGATAAAGTTGATAACCCATTCTAAATCTTTATTAGCCTGGGCGGTTGTTAAAAGAGATGTAATACAGGGCTTTCCTATTCTAATTAAAGCCATTGCTGCAACACCCCTGGAGGGTCCTTTTTTTTCCAAACCTTTTATTAAGTAAGGAATTGCATCTTTTCCCATGTTGACAATCCGGTTTTCCATTTCATTTTTAGCATTATTATCAGCGTGATTAATTGCATTTAATATATATGGAATTGATTCTGGTGTTATACCGGTTTGATCTGTTGTTTTTATCTTAAGTGGCATTGTGCCGTTCATTTTGTTCAACTCCCAAACTTGTCTCTTATTCTGCCAAGAAGCTTAATAGTAGAAATTTGATAACTTTCGGTTAATTTCTAGATTTAATTATACTATTAAAATTTCGAAATAAAGATTTCTATATAAAATCTTTATTTCAGTATAAATAAGAGCCAAATAACCCCCACGCTGAAAAAAAGACTTACTTATCCTCTTATCTCCTTTAATGCCGACTGAATAATCTGAAAAGTATTTTTGAGTTAGTATAATATATAAAAGGTAAAAATTTTTTGGCGGTAGGATTCATTATGTACACATCAAACTGGACAAATTACTTTTTGGACGTGGCTAAAACAATTTCTGCGAGATCAAATTGTATAAGAGCTCAAGTTGGTGCAGTAATTGTTGATGAAAATAATAAAATAAAAGCAACAGGCTACAACGGGACACCCTCTAAGGTTATTTCCTGTAATGAACTAGGCTTTTGTTACAGAGTAAAAAATAACATAAAATCAGGCACCAGGTACGAGACATGCCGCAGCATTCATGCAGAACAAAATGCGATAATTCAGGCTGGGGAAGAAAGATGCCGTAATTCAACAATGTATATTTACGGACATAATATGATCTGCATTTTGTGTAAGAGATTTATTATTCAGGCCGGTATAAAAGAAGTTTATCTTAAAAAAGGTGAAAATTCTGACATTATATATATAACTTCTGATGAGCTTAGAAGTGAGCTGGAGTCGCAGTATAATAATGTTTAATATTTGATTTTTTTGGAAGAACCGTTAACTTTATTTAAAAAGGTAAAAATTTATAATTTGTGCTATACTGGCCTTAAAGAACTTTTCTGCCTAGTAAAAGGAATTAAGAAATGACTCAATTAATAAAAGCGAAAAATAACGAATTAACCCCTGAGATGGAAGCGGTTGCATTAAAAGAAGAAATGGCTCCTGATGTTCTGATGCAAAAAATTGCCGAGGGAAAAATCGTTATTTTAAAGAACATTAATCACACGAACGTAATATCTACGGGTGTAGGAGAAGGGCTATCAATAAAAGTAAATGCAAATATAGGAACATCATCGCAGAGAAGTTCAATTCAAGACGAACTCTGCAAGTTAAAAATTGCGGAAGATGCCGGTGCTGATGCTGTTATGGATTTATCTACAGGAAAAGATATTGATAAAACAAGAAAAGAAATTATAAGTAAAGCTAAAATCCCAATTGGTACAGTACCTATATATCAAGCAGGGGTAGAGGCAATTTTAGACAAAGAATCTATACTGGAATTAACGAAAGATGCTTTATTTGAATCTATTGAAAAGCATTGCAAGGATGGTGTTGATTTTATAACAGTACATTGCGGTGTCACCAGAGGTGTTGTCCATGCCCTGAAAGAACAGGGAAGAATCACCGGAATAGTAAGTCGCGGCGGTTCTATGCTAGCTTCCTGGATACAAGGACATGGTAAAGAAAATCCCCTTTATGAATATTATGATGAGCTTTTGGATATAGCAAAAACCTACGATGTTACTTTATCCCTAGGTGACGGACTAAGACCGGGATGCGGTGCTGACGCAGGTGACAGAGCTCAAGTAGCTGAAACAATCGTGTTGGGTGAATTGGTCAATCGAGCCAGAAAAGCAGGGATACAGTCTATGGTTGAAGGTCCGGGGCATGTGCCTTTGAATTTTATACCGGGAATGATGGAAACTATTAAAACTTTAACCCAAGGTGCCCCTTTATATGTATTAGGACCTTTAGTTACTGATATTGCTCCGGGATATGATCATATAACTTCTGCAATTGGCGGAACACTGGCAGCTTTCCACGGTGCGGACTTTTTATGCTATGTTACACCCAGTGAACATATAGGTTTACCTAATGCAGAGCAGGTAAAAGAGGGTATCATAACCTCTAAAATAGCAGCTCATGCCGCTGATGTGGCAAAAGGAAGAAAAAGCTCCATAAAAAGAGATTTAGATATGTCCATTGCAAGAAGAGACCTTGACTGGACTGAGCAAGCCAGGTATGCTATTAATCCTGAAGTATTTGAGCAAATTGACAATGGCTCTCCTTGCACAATGTGCGGTGAATATTGCAGTATGAAGCTTATGAAGGAATATATATAGGCTCTTAACTATTATCTGAAAAGAGTAATTTAAAATTTAATTTTGAACCAGAATAAATAAAAAGTTTGTTTAATTTTTGAGTAGTCTAGTACTTTTGTTTATGATATTTATATCAATAAGTTAAGACAATTATAAAAGAAGGAAAAATTATGGCAGGTCAATTTGAATTAGCAGCAAAACATTTAGAAGTAATGAAACAGGCTAAAAGGATTGTAGGTGAAATTAATGCAAATAATTCAAAGGATTTCGCCAAGGAATTAATAAAGAACAGCTATGGCGAAGTACCGTCACAATGTAATGTTTATGATGACTATCTGGGGTTAACCGTTGCAGTAGAAGAAATTGCAAAGGTGAATCCGGGTGCTGCATACTTTATAGTTGATCAGGTTGTAGCAAAAGAAATATTTGTAAAATATGCGCCAGGCAAAGCAGATACTTACTTAAAGGATGAAAGACTTATCGCTGTATTATGTAATGAATCGGGCATGGACAGAAGCGGACTTGCAACAAAGGCTGAAAAAACTGAATCAGGTTGGAAATTGCAAGGTAATAAATCAATATCCGACGAGCAAAAACTGGCTGATGCATTTATTGTTGCAGCTAAAGATGACAAAGATAAATATATTGCCTTTTATGTAAAAAAAGAGCAATTAAACATTGAGCAGGTGTCCAAATCCATAGCCGGAGCTGAAGTTATTTTAAATCAGCTTATGATTAATTTAGAACTTAAAGAAAATCAAATGATAGCTGTTATGCCTGATAAAATGGAAAGAATTATGACCATAGGCAAAACTTTAATAGCAGGGGTAGCCTCCGGTATTTCTCACAGTTCTATAATAACAAGTGTAAATGCTATAAAAGGTGTTAAAGATCAAAAAAATACGGCTGTTAGTACAACTCAAGGTGTTCAATTTACTTTGGCTGACATGTATTCAGAAGCGGAAGGCGGTAGAATATTAGCTTATAACAGTGCCGCTATGATCGATGAAAATAAGCCTAATATTAAATTTGCTACGATGGCTAAAGTTCAAGCAAGTGATGCTGCGGCGTTGGTTGCTACTCAAGCTTTGCAAATGCTTGGTAATATTGGCTACATTAGTGGTATTAGTTTTGCTGACTCTATTAAATCGGCAGTGACCAGCCAAATAAAAGGCGGAACTAATAGAGTACTTAAAAATCAAATTTATGATTATATGTTGGCAAAAAAATAAAAGCCTGTCTGGTAAAAAAAATGGACAAAGTAAAACAAATAATTTATAATGTATTGGATAATAATCAAAAGATGACTGCCAATCAGGCAGCTTATCTCTTTGAATGTAAAAGTGCAGAAGCTCTTAACTTAATACAAAATGCTGCTAACGAACTAAGAAAAAAATTAGTAGGAGATAAAGTCAGCTATATTATTAACTTAAATGCTAACTTTACTAATATATGTGATTCTTTTTGTATATTTTGCGGATTTAGGCGAAATGCTACGGAATCTGATGCTTATATTCTTGATATAAATGACTTTGAGCCTCATCTTGACTATAACGTAAACCAACTGGGCATAACCGAAGTTTGTTTTCAAGGTGGCTTGCATTCAAAATTGAAGATAAGCGGTTTTAAATCTGTTAGTTTATTAGATACATATGCAGAACTATTAAGCCGGGTTAAAGGCAGATATCCTGATTTACACATACACGCCTATTCACCGGAAGAAATAGAATTTCTATCCGTAGTAAGCGGAAAATCCGAACAATATATTTTGGAGTATTTTAAGGACTCCGGTCTTGACTCAATGCCGGGTACAGCTGCTGAAATTCTTGTGGATGAAATAAGAAAAAAAATTTGCAGTAAAAAACTAAATACTCAAAAGTGGATAGATATTATTAAACTGGCCCATAAGCTGGGGGTTCCGTCTACTGCTACAATTATGTACGGACATTTTGAAAACAGTTTCCATAAAGCAAGACATCTTGAAATTCTAAGAAACATTCAAGAAGAAACAAACGGTTTTACTGAATTTATACCTTTACCTTTAATTCCTGACAAAACCTATCTTAAGGATAAAGTCGCACCTTTAACCTGCGTCGATAGACTTAAGTTGCTTGCAATTTCCAGATTATTCTTTGGAAAAGATATTAAAAATATTCAGGCAAGTTGGGTAAAACAAGGATTTGAAGAGACTGCCGAATCTTTAGACTGGGGATGTAATGATATTGGCGGAACATTAGGGGACGAAAGAATAACTCAAGCTGCCGGCGGTACTTTTGGCAGGGGAGTTACTAAAAAACAACTAGTGGATATTATTACTTTTAAAAATAGAATACCAGTGTTGAGAGACACTCTTTATCTTTATCAAAAAGACAGGAGTCTTACTTACTTAACTTAATTTATACTGATTTTCAATAGTTTATTTTTAAGCATCAGTACTCAACTGACCACTACCTATTTTTGATATAATTATTGATTATTTTATAATTTATAATGATTAAGTATATAAAATAATCAATAATTATGCTATAATATTTTCTGAACGATATTGTTTTTCTGATAAAAGAGGTAGAAGCATTGAGTAGTAATAATTCTAAGGAAATTATATTTACCCGAGAAGAAAATTGTTTAGGATGCAACAAATGTATCGCCCGATGCCCTATTCCTGAAGCACATATTGCTTATGAAATAAACGGATTAACAAAGGTCAAGGTAGATCCTACAAAATGCATTAACTGCGGGCATTGCATAGAAGTCTGTGATCATAATGCAAGGGATTATATTGACGATACTGAAAGATTTTTTGAGGATCTGAAAAATGGAAAAAAAATTACAATAGTAGCCTCATCATCTATTTTTGTAAATATTCCCTATTATAAAAAATTATTTGGATACTTAAAGTCACTGGGTGTTAGCCATTTTTTTAATACAACCATAGGTACCGAGATAAGTATATGGTCTTTTCTTAAATATTTTAATGAAAATAAGGATAGCGAAAAAATAAAATCTTTTATCAATCAGTCTTGCCCTGCAATAGTTCATTATGTTGAAAGATACAAGCCTGAATTAATAGATTATTTAATACCTGTTCAAAGCCCTGAAATTTGTACCAGTATTTATGTTAATAAATATCAGGATATAAATACTGATATTGCTTATATATCACCATGTGTGGGTAAAAAAGAAGAAATTAATGATAAAAATACAGGACAGCATATTAAATATAATGTAACATTTAAGAAGCTTTTAAAATATTTAGAAGAAAATAATCTGTATTTATCTAAATATGAAGAAGTAGATTTTGATAAGAGTGAAATGTCGGATGGATTTGGGCTAATTACCAGCAGTAGTGGTGGATTAACCGACTTTCTTTCAAATGTTTTGAACGATAAATGGATAAGAAATCTAAACGGGCCACGACTTTCTTTTATGTATTTAAAACAATATATGGAAAGAGTTGAACAAAACAAAGCACTTCCGGATATTCTGGATATTACCAGTTGTATACACGGATGCAATAAGGGTACGGCTTGTGTAAGAGGTACTGATGTCGATGATATTGGTAAAAAGCTTTATGAGTTTAAAAAAAATTTTGAAAATAATAATTCTTTTGATAATTACGAACCATTTTACTGGTGTGATAATAATTTAAATTATCAAGATTATTTAAGAAAATATAATGACAAATCTTATTTGATTAAGCAGTATAAAGAACCTTACGAACTTGAATATGATAAAGTATTTAAGGATTTGCATAAGCCTGATTGTACATCACGTACTATAAACTGTATCTCCTGCGGTTACGGAAGTTGTAAGGAATTTGCCAGAGCTATATTTAATAATTCTAACATACATAGCAATTGTATATTTTATAACAGAAAAGTTTTAGAAGTCGAACATTTAAAAGAAGAGCTTATTTCAATTGTAAATCACGAATTGAGAACACCTTTGACTTCTATATTAGGCTCACTTAGTCTGGTAACTAATCAGACATTGGAAGACGTACCGATAAAGACAAAGGATTTAATAGATATAGCTTACAATAATTGTGTAAGGCTTGTTAGCATTGTTAATGATATTTTAGATATGGAAAAAATTGCTGCCGGCAAAATGGAATTTTCTTTTGAAACAGTCAGCTTAAAAGAATTAATTGATTATACGGTAAAATCTAACATTCCTTTCGCTCAAAAATTTAATGTAAAATTAACAGTAGTAGATGATTTGCCTTATAATACAAAAATTTATGTGGATAAAAACAGGTTTTGCCAGGTAATGACAAATATAATATCAAATGCAATAAAATTTTCTCACCCTAATAGTGAAGTTTTGATTAAGTTAAGTAAACATAATAATTTTTTGAGGATAGCAGTACAAGATTTTGGTGTTGGCATTCCGGAAAAATATAAATCCAGAATTTTTGATAAATTTACTCAGGCTGCACATGTGAGTAACAGATCAAGAGGCGGTACTGGTTTAGGGTTAAATATTACTAAATCCATAGTTGAAAGATTCAGTGGTAAAATAAGTTTTGAATCAGAATTAAACAAAGGTACGACTTTCTTTGTGGATTTAAGAGAAAAGCTTGAAAGCAAGGATAATAAATCACCTCATATCTTGCATATAGAAGATAGTGAAATTATTTTGTCTATTGTTGAAAAAGTATTAATGCCGGTGGCACAGGTTTCCCAGGCAAGAACGTATAAAGATGCTATCAACTTAATTGAAAATGAAAAATTCGACCTGATAATAATTGATATTACTTTACCGGATGGAAGTGGACTACAATTATTACCATTAATAGACAGTTCAATACCAACTGTTATTTTCTCCGGAGAAGAAGAAGACTTTGAGGCAACCAAAAGCCTTAATAAAAAACCTGATGTATATATGACTAAAACAACCGTTAATTCTGACAAGCTGATTAATCTTATTCAGGCAATGCTATCAGAGATTATTGATAAAAATAAAATAAAGGCTTCAAATTAAATATGTTAATTCAAGAAAGCTCAATGGATATATAACCTTTCAGATTTCTTGATAATGAAGGAGTAAATACTAAAATATTACCTAAAGTTCTTGATAATAATAAAATAACAATCCTCAAGTTTTAATAAAATAAGCCGAATTAATTAAGTAGGAGAGAACTTATACTAACTCAAAAATACTTTTCAGATTATTCAATCCTGTTAAATCTAATAAAATAAGCTAAACTCTGAATTGCGAAGCGGGAGCGTTAAAAAATGA
>JANQHM010000158.1 GCA_028282645.1 Candidatus Gastranaerophilales bacterium | reverse complement strand
TTTACATAAATCCAACTTGTCAAAAGAAAGGATTAAAGCATTGGAAGAATTAATATCAGAGAAATCTATGCCATATGATTCCTCACCAGGCGTATATATTAGAAATGACAAAGATCGCGAATTGGATAAATTATGGCAAGATTTTAAATTTAATCAAAGAGATGACAGATCTCAAGGCTTATATCTGATTATAGGTTTTTTAACCGGTGCCTTATCTATGTTCCTTTTGTTTTCTTTATTTAATCTGGGAGGCTCTTCCGAAAATTTTGCAGAACTAAAATTATGGAAAAAGGCAAACTCGGAAAATTCGCAGGTTAATCCAATTAGTATAACACCTGCATCAGAAGAAGACATAACTCGTACAATTACACAAAGCTACAGAATCAGAAGCGGAGATTCACTGGAAACTATTGCCCTTAAATTCTATGGATCATCTGCACCTTCGTATGTTAAAAAGATACAAAAAGCAAATAATTTAAGAAACTCTAACTTTATTGTTGCAGGAAGAAAACTAACTATTCCTATAGATAATTAATTATCTAAAATGTATCAAAAATATATTAATGACGATAAAGAAGTAATCCTTATAAAATAAATTTTAAAAAGGATTACTTCTTTTTTATAACCAAAATATGTTACGTTTTATAACTTATTTTTGTTAATTTTTATAGTAAAAATTAACAAAAAAATACTGCATATTACATGTTGCTTAACTTTGTAATATACAGTAAAATTGTTGAATCTGATTAATATATTAGTTTTGTTTAAAAAATATATATTAACTTTATTTTTTTAAGGAGAATTTAGGATGTTAGACTTTTCTTTTTTGCAACGTATTTCCATCTACAAAAGATTACTTTTATTATCTTTTTGTGTTGGTATGATTGTTTTTATTACAAATGCAACTTTAACTTTTTATGTAACTAATAAAACGATCCATAAAGAGCAAATCACAAGAATATCGGTAATGGTAGAGTCTATTATAAAGTTAGCTGACAAATATAAAGCACAAGTTGAAAGAAAAGAAATTACCGAAGAAGAAGTTAAAGCTAAAGTTAAACAAGTAGTTAGAGATATTCGTTTTGATAATGGTAATTATGTGTGGATTCATGATTATGACAGTCAGTTTGTTGAGCATCCTCTTCTTCATAATGAAAAAACAAAAAATATTGATGCAGCAGCTCTTCAAGATAAAAAAACAGGAAAATTCATAGTAAAAGATATGACAAAGCTTGTTAAAGAAAAAGGAGAAGGTATTTATAACTACAACTGGAAAAGTAAGGATGATAAAACTAAAATTGTTCCTAAAATGTCTTATGTAAAAAACATATCCGGATGGAAGTGGGTTGTTGGTACTGGTGTTTATATTGACGGATTGCAAAGAAAAATTTTAGCTAATATATTATTATGTATAATACCTAGTTTTATTATATTTTTAATTGCTGTTGCTGTTTGTAATATAACTATTGGTCAAAGTATTAATGATCCGATTAAAGGGTTAATTACACTTAGTAATAATTTAGCAAACAATGATTTGAGTATTCAAATTAAAGATGATAAAACAAAAACAGAAATAGGTGAATTAAGAAGGTCTTACAAATCCTCTATTACTAATTTAAGAGGACTTATTCTTGAAGTATTAACTTCTGTAGAGCAGGTATCAAATAGTTCTAAAAATATGGAAATTATTACAATACAACTTTCTGAAAGTGCTGAGCAGACTGCTATGAGTATAGGAAAGCTGGCAACAGGATCAAATGAGCAAGCTAGAGATTTAAATGAAAGTTTAGAAGAATTTAATAATATAAATAGCTCTGTTAAGAAGATTCTTGACAATATGGCCAATACCGTTAATGTTTCAAGTGAAACAGAAGAAATTGTAAGTGAAGGCCAAAATGAATCAGGTAAGGCCATTAGTAAAATGAATACAATTAAAACCGTATCTAATAATATATCTTGTACCATTAATGAGCTTGGAGAGTTAAGTTTAAATATTGGAGAAATCATAGATTTAATTAAAAATATAGCAAGTCAAACCAATTTATTGGCATTAAATGCCGCAATTGAAGCAGCTAGAGCAGGTGATCAGGGTAAAGGTTTTGCTGTTGTTGCTGAAGAAGTTAAAAAACTTGCTGATCAATCTGCTAAAGCTACTGATAAAATTAATGATATGATTACAGAAGTTCAAACAAAGACAAATGACGCTTTATTAAATATGAATAGTGGCGTGCAAGAAATTGAAGAAGGTGTGGAGATAATTGATAAAGTTGGTGAGTCTTTGGATAAAATATTAACTTCTACAAAACTAACTAACAATGATGTGAGTCAAGTTTCTAATATGTTAAACGAGCTTGCTGTTCATTTTGACAGTATATCCGGTAAAATGGAAAATATTGCTGCTATTACAGAGGAATCAGCTGCTATTTCTGAAGAGATAGCCAGCACTACACAAGAACAGTCGGCTAATTCTAGTGAAATGGCTACTAATGCAGAAGCAGCCAATAAAACGATCAAAGAACTTAAGGAAATTGTTTCTAAATTTAAAGTATAAGCATATTACATATTAAAACAAACATTGCTTACCTTAAAAAGAAGCAAGCAATGTTTTATTTTATATACTATAAGAAGAAAAACGGATATATTTTTAATTATTATTTTTAATTAATGTGCAAATTTTCTTTAAATAAATTATTTATGGGGTGAATCTTGCAGCATTTTTAAATAAGCATCCACAAATGAGAGTTTATCCGTGATGCTGTCAATAAATGATTCTATTGGATCACTGTGCTCATTATTAGATTCACTTTCTTTATAGGAGTTTGATTTTTTGCCTTTTTTCGATTTATTATCAGCTGCTTTTTTTAAATTTTTTAGTTTTTTATTCTGAAAATTTAAAAAAACTGAATTGAATTGGCAAAATGCTTCTTGGTCAGGCTTAGGCGTATTTTGAAAATAATTTTGTGCCATGATGGCTGAAGAAGAACATAGACTTGGATTACTAGCCATTCTAAGACCTCCTAAAGAATATTTAAATTTTTTAAAACATAACGTGAAATTGATGTATATTAGTTAAGCATATTATCTATCTGGTTTAAAATTAAAATATTTAGTAATATCTAACATACGTTATTAAATACATAGATTTATATTTAAAATTTTTTATTAAAGAAAAACCTCCGTTAATTAAAAATGTAATACAGTGATAACAGTTTTATTACCATAGATTTATATTTTGATTTAACCGGCTTTTGGTTCCGGATTTAATAATGAGTCAACGACTGACTTTGATACTCCTTTAATAAAGTTGTTAAAAGGATCGGAATCAGGAGAACTATCGGAAGATTTACTGTCTTTATCTTTTTTATCACCTTTTGACCCACTAAACATTTGGTCTACTATTGATTGGGACATACCTTCAAATAGCTTATTCACTGGATTGTTATCATTGGATTTTTTACCATCCTTGCCATTTTTATCTTGTTTTGAACCAAACAATTGATTTAAGAACTGGCCAAATGGATTATCTTCTTTAGAAGAATCTTTGTTCTTATTATTGCCTTTTGATCCACCAAATAATTTTTCAGCTATAGATTTTGCAAATTGATTTATAGGGCTTTCTTTGTCTTTGGCATTTTCTTTACCTTTACTTTTGTCACCTTTCTTGCTGTTTGGGGCTAGCATATCTTTAAATCCTTTTTGGAGAGCTTTTGTCATTTGATCCTGGACTGCCTTTGTCATAGCTTTGTTCATTTGATCTTGAACTACATTTGTCATTGCATCTTGTAATACTTTATTAAAAGGATTCTCCTCATTTTTGCCTGAATTATTTTCACATACTTTAGGTTCTCCTGTAAAAAGTGACTCGTCTTTGCTTTCACAAATTTTATCATTAGAAGCTTGTTGTTTACTATTACTGTATGGGATTATTGGTTGAAAAGCTGGACCACTTGAACTCTTTGCTGACATGTTCAAACCTCCTCAAAATAGTGCTTAAAGTGATGATTAGTTATTAGTTTTTAGTTTTTACACGATTGAAAAATCTGAAAAGTATTTTGGGGTTAGTATAACTTAGAGTTTAAATAATACTATAGGGCGAATTTTTCTGCTTAACGGTGCAAAAATAAATCGGTACAATATTCATATTAATTATATAAATAAAGTTACATATATAATTTGTCAATTTTTTGTATTAACGATGTAAATAAAGCTATAGATATAATTTTTAAACTCATGATGTAAATTTATAACAGTTTTCATGCTTACGATTTAAAAGTAATGATTTTAATTTTCATGCTTTATTAAATGAAATGCTTGTATATATATAAAGTTTTTTTTTCCATGAAAATTGCATGTTTTATAAATAAATAAGAAATAAATTTAAAAAAAAGTTACTGTAAGTATAGTTAATTCAAAAAATTGACATAAGTTTTTACTGTCTGTAAAAAAATAATGTTTCTACAGATATTTCTCTTTTTTGTAAAATTTTTTTGTTAAATTATGATGCATATTATAAAAAATAAATGCTTTTATATTTTTTATCTATTAAATATCTAAAAATATTTAATAATATTATTTATTTTATGGATTAAATACAAAATCAAAATGTTTGTATTATAATTTTATAGGAAAAAAGTTTTAATTAAATTTTTGTATAGTGCAATGCTTACAGTTATAATACTTTGGGAGATCATAAGATGGATAGAGTGTTTATTTTATTTTTATTAATGATGTTATTAATGTTTAATAATGCAAATGCAGAACAAAGCACGTCTATTCAATATTTCTATCTTTTAAGTAATAACTTTTTTAAGCCTTTTGATAATTATAAATCACAAATAAATGAAAGCTTTATAATTTTACCCTCTACTTCTTTATATAAAAAATATACTTATGAAAATTGTTCTATCAAAAAAAGTCGCAACAAATACTATAATTATAAAAAACTTGTAGGAAAAATAGCTATTTTAAAAGATGTAAAATTGACTAACAATAGTATTCCTGGTGATATTGATTTTTGTTCTGAATATTATCTGCCAAAATCCAAGAAAATAGTTTATTTACGTAGTTCTTGCAGTAGAAATGATTTTGATAAAGCCTGGCAATGTGCAGGTAATAAAGTTTTAAACACCAAAAGTATTGATAATATTAAAAATAAATATATGAATAAAGCTTTATTTTTACGCAAAAAAACTGATTTGTATATAGATTTAAACAAGCGACTGTCTAATGCTATAAAGTTGGAAAAATATACTCCAGTAAAAATTATTAATGCATTTGTTGGCAGTCATACTGATCCTATAGCTCTTCAGGTTACAAGTAATCAAAATACGGGTTTTTTGTTTGTAAAGAATGAAACTGGGATAGAACAGCTTTTTTATTCAAAAAATCCAAAGAATTTGTATAAATGGTCTGATTTAATTTGGAAAAAGATTAATGAAGAAAAGCTTTGGCTTGGTATGACTAAAAAGCAAGCTATTATGAGCTGGGGTAAGCCTTATGATATCAATAAAAATTTTGGAAGTTTCAAGAATCATGAACAATGGCTATATGGGAATTCTTATTTATATTTTGAAAAAGATAAGTTAACGTCCTGGCAGGATTAAAAAAAATAAAAAAAAGAGATGGTATTTACCACCTCTTGACAACTAATTTGTCTGTATCGGAGAAATCATATTTACCAAGGTCTTTAGGAGAAATCTATTTTATTTATACATTTAGACCATTAGCAGTATTTGTTAGAAAAAAGTTTTCGTTTTAAATATTTTGATTTTATTTTGTACAGTTTTTATTACAGAATTCACATTGTTGAGGAATGATTACATTATTACATCTTGGACATTTTTTCCCCATAAAATCTTGATTTAATTTTATTCCACAGGTTGAGCAGGTTACTTTTAAGTTTTTTTCGTTCATGATGCCCCCTCTTTAAACAGGTAAAATCTTTAATATGGTTGCTAAAATTCCGCCTAAAGCAAATGCAATTGTTATTGAGCCTATCCATATTAAAGATGCTTCTTTGTATCCGCGTTCTTTAAATAAAACTATTACTGTTGCGATACAAGGAACGAATAGTGTTATTACAACAAGGATTACTAATGTTTGTTCAGGTGAAAGAATTGCTGCTTTACCTCCCATCCCTATCATATCAGAGAGGCCTGCCGCGCTAAAGTCTCTTCTTATTAATCCCATTATAAATATATTAGCGGTTTCTTTTGGCAGGTTTAAAAGACTTACAGTTAATGGCGATAAAAAGTTATATATTGATTTTAAACTGTTTGTCAGCTCTAAAATTGTTATTATTAATGCGCCAATGAAAAATAATGGTGTTGCTTCTATAAGGAAATGATTTGTTTTACACAGGGTTTTATCAATAACATTTTTTATAACAGGAATTCTCATTGGTGGTAAATCTATTATTAACGGTGTTGCTTTACCCGCCAGTATTTTGTTTAAAACAGTTCCGATAAATATTAAGGTTATAACTATACTTGCTAAATATAACATCCATAATTTTAATGATCCCATGGCAGCCAGTATTCCTAGTATAAGACCTATTTGTGCGGAACACGGTATTGTTAAGCACAAAATTGTAGATGCAATGGTTCTTTCTCTGCTTGAACCCAGTAATCTTGTAGTAATAACAGCCATTGTTACACAGCCAAAACCTAGTATAATTGGAATTATAGCTTTACCATTTAAGCCTAATTTTGATAAAAATCTGTCTGTTAAAACAGCCAGTCTGGGTAAGTAGCCTGAATCTTCCAATATTGCCATAAAAAAGTAAAACCCAACTATTAAAGGTAGTAACAATCCAAAAACATATTGAATAGTCATTGTTAATAAACCAAATTCACCAACTAATATAGTATTTAACCAGGTGGGCATTGGAGCTTGATTTACAACACCTGTTATCCAGGGAATATATTTGCCTCCAATAATTTGATTTTCCAGGAAGTCAACGACTTCACCGGCTATAAATACACCTACTATTTGATATAGTATATAAAGAACTACTCCTAGTACAGAAAAGCCAATAACAGGATTTAATAAAGCTTTGCCTACAGTGGATGATATATTAGATTTTTCTTTTGTTATTAAGGTTTTATTTGTTACTTCATTAACTCTTTTTCTTCTTTCTACATATAGCTTTTCTCTATTTTCTGTAGAAAATTCATTTTCTAAAAGGTTTTTATAGGACAATTCTTTACCTTCCAGCATTTCTGCTATATAACTTCCTTTTCTTCCTTTTCGGGCATTATGAAGATTATCCTTTACTTCTTGAATCCCCTGACTTTTAATGGCTACTGTCGGGAATACAGGAACTTCAAGTTCTTTTGACAGCTTTTCTATATTAATATTTACTTCTCTTTTTTCTGCTTCGTCCATTTGGTTAAGCACTAATAAAATAGGTAAACCAAGATCTATCAACTGTTGCGTCAAGAATAAATCTTTATCCAGGCTTAGTGCATTAACAACATTTATTACTATATCTGCTTGCGTAATTATTTGCTTTGCAATAATTTCTTCTTCATTATAATCTCCAAGACTAAAGATACCGGGAGTATCTACAAATCTGCCAATATCTGTTTTTACTTCAAAGTTCTCCAGGGTTGTTCCCGAATAATTGCTTATTTCTGCATATGTTCCTGTTATTTTACTAAAAACAGCAGATTTTCCCACGTTAGGATTTCCTGCAAGTACTATTCTAAGAGTTTTTGAGCTTTGCAGGTTGTCGTTAATACTGTTTTTTATTTGCATTATATTAGCCTTACATAAATCTCTTTACAGAGGTTTTTGCCTATAGCTATTTCTTGATTGTTTTTTTGTAAAACAATTGCACCAAGTTTTGCAATGCATTTTACGACTTGTCCTTCTTCTATTCCAAATCTGACTGAGTAACACTTTATATCAGAATTCAAGAATGATTGTACCTCTGCTTCCTGACCAATTTCTATTTCATATAATGCTACCATCTTTGCTTGTTTCCTCTTATTATTTTTACTTGTTTAGTTTTTTGCCCTCTATTGAGAATTATTCTCAATAATCTATATATAAAATTATCATATATTAGAATAAATGTCAATTGTTGAGTTAAAACAAGTTAACATTTATTTATTTTTATTAATTATTTTTAATAATAGAGTCTTGAATATCTGTAAGAACAGGCCCCCATGCTTTTTGTTTCCATTCAGGCCATTGACTAACAATTTTTGAGGCTCTTTCCAGGTTTAAAATAAAGTCATCCTGTTTTGCGTTAAGATTAGGACTGTCTTGATGATTATTTATGTTGTTCATTTTATTTCTCCTTTTTAAATTTAATACAGCTTCTATAATTCTTAAAAATATCAGTTCCTTTAAATTCTCTTTCTAAATAGGATAATGGTAATAGTAGAGCAAAAAAGCTAAAACTTTGTTAAATTAACTCAAAAATACTTTTCAAATTGTCCAATCGTATCTAGTTTAATAAAAAGCACTCCTTTGTTTGTTAAAAGGAGTGCTTTAAATATTTAACCTACTTTTTCTTCTTATCTTTTTTCTTTTTCTTATTTTTTTTCTTAGCCTTTTTGCAGCTACCGTCACACTTGTCTTTTTTACTTAATCCACAGCTACATTTGCCCATGTTTTTATCTCCTATTTTATTATATAAAAATCTTTGTTTTTATATAATAAAATATATTTAATAAAAAGTTAAGTATATTTTTAAAAAATTTAAATACAAAAAAACTGCCCCGAAGAACAGTCTTTTGCTATATATCTTTAACTTATTTTATTAGTTTTTATCTGATTAAAGAATCTGAAAAGTATTTTAGGGTTAGTATATTATTTAGAACATTTACAGCCGCAGCCGCAACATCCTACACCAAGAGCTTTTTTAGCTTCTTTCATTCTTACTTGTATACGTCCGTCAACAGCAATACCTTCGCCAGTTTTTTCAGATATTTTTAACGGGTTAATATCCAACTCGTCAATAAAGCTAAAAGTACTTACTAATTGAGAAAGCCTTAAAATAGTTTCCCGGATTTGATCTATTTGAGCAGGTTTTGTTCCTCTGGCACCTTTTAAAATTTCGTAAGCTTTTACTGATTCAATCATTTCTTTAGCATCAACATCTGTTAACGGATTGATTTTGAAAGTTACATCCTTAATTGTTTCAATATAAATACCGCCTAGGCCAAACATCATCATTGGTCCGTATTGTGGGTCGGTAGCTATACCGCAAACCATTTCTCTGGAGCCTTTAACCATTTCTTGAATAATAACTCCATCAAGAGCATTTTCAAGCTTACGCTCTTTTAATCTTTCAATCAGAGCTTTATATTCTTCTCTTAACTCTTTTTCGCTGTTAATTCCAACAATTACACCGCCAACTTCAGTTTTATGAGAAATTTTTGTAGATGTAATTTTCATTACAACAGGATATCCGATTTTATTTGATTCTTTAGCAGCATCATCAACATCGTTAGCAAAAGCATATTTACAAGTTCTAATACCGTAAGCGTTAAGAACATCAATAGATTCTAAAGTTGTAAGCTGGTCTCTGTCTTCTTTTACAGCACTTTTGATAATATTTTTAGCTTTTTCTTCATCAACTTTAAAATCAGGTTTATTACCTTCAGGCCTTGATAACCATTTACGATAGTAATCTAGTTTAGAAATAGCAAAAGCTGCTTCTTCAGGATATTGATAGAATGGTAAGTTTGTATCAACATGCGTTAAATCAGCAAAGAACTCTTTTTCCGCCATAAATACACCTAAAATAGGTTTTTCAGGACTTTCTGCTTTAATGTCCATTACGGCCTTAGTGACATCCATAGGTTTTAACCCCATTAATGGCAGGTATATAACCATTATAATATCTACATTTTCATCAGAAATTAAGGATTTTAAAGTTTTCTTATAATGATCTACAGGAGCACTTGCAATCATATCAACAGGGTTATTAACACTTGCAGCTTCGGGCAGGAAGCTAGCTAAATAATCTTGTGTTTCTTTTTTTATTTCGGCAATTTCTAAACCGTTTTCACAAAGAGCGTCTGTAGCCATAATTCCGGGACCGCCTGCATTTGTCATAATAGCTACTCTATTGCCTTTTGGTACCGGACAATTAGAAAAAGCCTGCGCCATTTGGAACATTTCCAACATTGAGTTAGCTCTAATAACGCCGCTTTGTTTTAATAAAGCATCAGCAGCCAAGTCTGCGCCGGCTAGTGAACCTGTATGAGAAGATGCAGCTTTTGCGCCTGCACTTGATCTGCCTGATTTAACAGCGATGATAGGCTTTTTTTTGGAAATTCTGCCGGATAAGTTTCTAAAATTTTGAGGATCTAAAATAGACTCAAGGTATAATAAAACTAAATCAACATTCTTATCATCTTCCCAGTAGTCTAGCAAAACCTCACCGTTAATATCAGCTTTATTACCAATAGAGACAAAATGACTGATTCCAATATTTACATCTTTAGATATATTTAAGATACCTGCACCTAATGCGCCTGACTGAGATACAAATGCTGTTTTTCCTGTCATAGGTACAGCTTCAGCAAAGGTGGCATTCATTTTAACATCTTCTTCAGAATTTAATACACCTAAACAGTTTGGTCCAACAGCTCTGATTCCGTATTTTTTAAGCTTTATAACTATTTCATCTTCTAATACAGCACCATCTTTACCGGACTCTTTAAATCCTGCTGTAATAATAACAACGCCTTTAACTCCCTTTTCTCCGCACTGATCAATTATTCCAGAAACAAATTTGTTCGGAATAACAATAACAGCAAGATCAATTTTACCTGGTATATCTAATATACTTTTATATGCTTTATTTGAAAAAATTGTTTCAGATTTTGGGTTTATCGGATATAAATCACCTTTAAAACCATAGTCTATAAGTTTTTGTGTTATCTCCTTCCCTACAGATCCTTCTCTCTCAGTAGCTCCAACAATAGCAATTGATTTTGGTCGCATAATCGCGTCAAGTTCTTTGCTCATTTTTTTCTTTTCCTTTTCTTCTGAATTTCTTATAAATAATAACAATTAAAATAAATTAACAGGTTAAATTAAAAACTGGTCAGATCTATTCATAACCAGACTCTAACCACTCTCTAACCTTTAATTGAGCTCCTAAATTTTTAGCCAGCTTTTCGCATTTATCTACATCTATTTTGTAATTTTGAAAACCTACAACAATTGATGCATCAACTTTAATTCCATTAATACTACATTCTTTAATAAATTCTTTTACAGCTTCAAATGCAATATTTTTATCGAATTTACTTTTTGTCAGCTCTTGATAAAGCTCAGGGGTGTCAGCGTTTAAACTAACGGAAATACCATCTATTAAGCCGACCAGTTCAGGAACAATATTTCTTTTATGAATTAAATTGGCCTGTCCGTTGGTATTAATACGTACAGGCTTATCAGGATAGTTTTCTTTTATAAATTGTGCTATTTCTTTAACTAACTCTATTTTAATCAGAGGTTCTCCGTAACCGCAAAAGACAATTTCTTTTCTAAGTTCGGGTTTACCTTTTTTAATGGCTTTAATTACTTCTTCAGCGGTTATTGTTTTGTTATTTAACCATAAATTTTTACCGGCTACTGTATTACTTAAATTTCTGATACAAAATACACACTCATTAGTGCATAAATTAGTAACATTTATGTACATTACATTATTTAAGAAATAGACAAAGACATCGTCGTTATTCATAGTTGTTTATAAAAACTTCTTCTTATTAAACTTATTGATACACATGAGTTTTTTTATTTTAAATGACAGTCATTAACTAAAAAAATCAAAACTTTATATATATACAGATTCCAAATTGAATTTCAGATTTCTCTTTTCAGAGAATAGCCTATTTTATTAGTTTTTACCTGATTAAAGAATCTGAAAAGTATTTTTGAGT
>JANQHM010000138.1 GCA_028282645.1 Candidatus Gastranaerophilales bacterium | reverse complement strand
GAATATAATATTGCAAATGATAATATAATAGACATAACTATTGATAGAAATTATAGTAGAAAAGAAGAATTAAACAAGAAAAAACCCCATTATTAGTGGATTTTGACGTAAAAATTAAAAAATTTAAGACAATGATAAGCTTTTGCTACGCAAAGGGTAGTTATTATGCTGTTGACGAATAAAATTTACATTAGCTTACAGTGATGACTTAAGAAAGGTAATGAGCATAACCCAAATTTAATTTGCTATTTAAATGTTTTATAATGTAAAATATAGATGGTGATTCCTGTATAAAGCGCAAAGTGAAGAGTGAAAAATGAGTACCGAATTAGATAGAATAATAAACAATTTGCCTAATTTACCGTCAATGCCGCCTGTAGTGGCAAGTGCTCTAAGGTTGATTGAAGATCCAAAGTCTAATGTTAATCAATTAGCCCAAATCCTTTCTAAAGATATAAGCTTAACTTCTCAAATTCTCAAGATGGTAAATTCATCTTATTACGGCTTTCCTAATCAAATAACAACCATTAATAAAGCAATGGCGTTATTAGGTTTAAATCAAGTAAAAAGCTTAATTTTAAGTGTTGCACTCAAGCCTATGATGCTCTCTCAAAGCGGTAAAAGCTTATGGGAGCACTCTGTAAGATGCGCTGTCGGTTGTCAGCTTATTGCAAAAGCAATTGGTAAAGGGGATACAGATGAAGCGTTTGTTGTGGGATTATTACACGATATGGGAAAAAATGTTTTAGAAATATATAATAAAAATCTTGCAAACCAAATTCATAAACAGGCACGTGGAGGTATAGACAGATTAATATTAGAAAAAAAACATTTTGGTTTTACCCATGCTGATATAGGTGCAGCACTGGTTAGAAAATGGAAACTACCCAGGGTTATTGAAATATGCGTACAATATCACCATGATCCACTTGCTTCCAGGGATATATCTTTAGTAGGGCCTGTTTATGTTGCTAATTTATTAACCCAAGAAAATTTTCAAATTTTTGAGATTGACCCCAGGGTCGTGGATAATTTATATTTTGACATACCTGATCCTCATGAGTTTAGAGAAGAAATTATAGAAAATACCAAACCCGTTATTGCATCATTAAAATAAAAGGCTGGTACTATGATTCATTAATTATGATGAGTAAAAATGAGCCTTTATTATTGATATAACCAGCTTTTATTTTTTAACCGGACAGGCTCTAAATGTTTAAATAAAAAATCATTAAGGCTTGTCATTAAATTAACCTTTTAAAACTTTTAATCTTAAATACTTAATTCCAAAATTTCCCCAAATCAAACTTTGCCAGAATAATCTTTGAAAAATGTTGTACCTATCCCAGTGGTATTTTTTAAAGAATTTGATCATTGATTGAGTAAAAATATAATTTGACTTTAATAATTGTTTTTTTGTGGATATTCCTTGATGATGGGTTATATATGTGCCGGGATTATAAATTATTTTCCAATTCTTTTTTTTTGCCCGCCAGCACCAGTCAGGTTCTTCTTGATATAGGAAAAACTGTTCATCCATTTTTCCTATATCTTGAATTAAATCCTTTTTTACCATCATACAACAACCTGATAAAATAGTTATTTCTTGACTTTTATTACGATTTAAATGAAACAAAGAATATTTATTAAAATTGGGATTATTTTGAAATAATCTTGATAAGCCGCTTAAATGAAAAAATACATCACTAGGGTATGGCTCGCCCCTCATGCAAGGCAACTGAAAACTCCCATCAGGATTCAATACTTTTGGCCCGACCATACCCGTTGATAAATTTGCATCTAAATGATCACTTAGTATTTTCACTGTATTTTCATAAATTACTACATCTGGATTTAAAATAAGTATATTTCTACCTTTACTTATATCAATTCCTAAATTATTAGCTTTTGCAAATCCTAAATTTTGATCTAATAGAATATTTTTAAAATTTTTATCAAACTCATTTTCTATCAAAAATTTATAACCTGGATCTTCTTTATTTGAGTTATTATCAACTATTATTACTTCATATTTAATATTATGTGTATGTTTTTTTAATGTTTCAACTGTTTGTTTTAAGTAAGATCCACTATTCCAGTTTACAATAACAATAGAAACATCTACAATATTTATATCTGAATATTGATTATCGATAAAAGATTTTAATTTTTCTTTGTATCCCTTCTCTATTTCCAAAAAGTGATTAGATTTTATTACTTCCATTTACCCATGTCTCCCACTAAGTGCCATACATACAGCTTTTAACAATATACTAAAATCCCAGAATATATTTCTATGTTTAATATAATAATAATCATATCTTAACTTCTCTGTGGCATCTTCTATCGATGCACCATAACGGTACATAATTTGGGCCCAACCTGACCAGCCTGGTAATATACAATGTCTTTCATTATAAAAAGGAACTTCCCTGTTAAGTAACTCAACAAACTCTGGACGTTCCGGTCGTGGTCCAACAATACTCATATCTCCTTTTATAATATTAAACATCTGAGGTAATTCATCAAATCTTGCCTTTCTTGCAATTTTTCCAATTGGAGTAACTCTTGGATCCTTATTGTTGTTGCATGCCCAGACCGCACCATTTTCTTCCGATTTTTCAATCATAGTTCTAAATTTATACATATTAAATTCTTTACCATCCTTACCTACACGATTTTGAAGATAAAAAATATTACCGCCATCTTGTACTTTAATTGAGATAGCAAGAATTAACATGATCGGAGCTGTTGCTATTGTTATAATGGACGCTGATGCTATATCAAATATTCTTTTTAACAAATTATAAAAAGGTTTCTTTGCATTTGCCAATAAATCTATAAAGTAGTCCACTGAGTTAGAACAAACTGGAACTTTTTGAGAAATGAATTCATATGCATCAGCATAGTTTATTAGCCTTAAATCATTTTCTAAAATACAATCTGATATTGCTTTTAAAGATTGTTTTTCAATTTTACCTGTAATACACAATATTAATATATCGACTTTGTTATTTTTTACAATTTGATGAATATCTGTTAGTTTTCCTATTACTTTATTGCTATTGACTTCAGTATTCTGAAGTTCTTCATTATTATCTAATAAACCAATGATATTGTACTTTAATAGAGGATGCATATGAATTTGATTAATAACTGCAGCCCCAGCATCTTCAGCACCTAATATTAAAACATTTTTATAAGGTTTAATTATTTTTGTATACCTTTCAAAGGAGTACCTGCAAATTAATACCTGCCCACTTATTACAAGTGCTGATAATAAAAGATAAATAAAATAAACTTGTGAAAAGTTAAAATATAACAATATAGTACCTGTAGATATTAACCCTAATGTAATACCTTCTATAATTGAATAAGCCACTTTATGAAATTTTATTTCTCTAGGTAAATAGAGAGTTTTCAGCCATAGGATATAAATCCAGGTAGTAGCCATCAATAAAGTAGTTATTATAAAAGTTTTAATCTCTATTGAAAATAAATATTTAAAAAAATAAAAAGTTAAACTAAAAATCAAAATATCAACAAAATATAAAAAATAAATAGATTTCGTAAGTTTGTGCATATTTTAATAAACTTCTCCACACTCCCCATTAATATATACTGATAGGGTAACAAGAACTTACTCTAATTTCAAATTTTTAAAGTTGAATTTTTAAGAAACATTTGTTATAGCAGAAGTTTTAAAAAGTTGGCTACATAGAGGAAAACGAGCTCCCATTTACTTTTATCGAGATAAAAAAAGAAATAAACTTATAACGAACTTTCACCGTCTAACTGTCAAGTATGTCGGGCACACATCAAAAAGGCCACCTGAAATAGGCAGCCTTAAATTTTGCAGTTTGCGGGTTAGGTTAGATTAGTTAAAATATCTGTCTAATAGTCCTTTGAATGCTTTACCGTGTCTGGCTTCGTCTTTGCACATTTCATGTACTGTATCATGAATAGCATCTAAGTTTAATTCTTTTGCACGTGTTGCAATGGCCTTTTTGCCTTCACATGCACCATACTCAGCAGCTACTCTGGCCTCCAGATTTTTTTTAGTATCAGAATATACAACTTCACCTAACAGCTCAGCAAATCTTGAAGCGTGATCAGCCTCTTCAAATGCTATTCTCTTGTAAGCTTCCGCTATTTCAGGATAGCCTTCCCTATCAGCCTGACGGCTCATTGCAAGATACATACCAACTTCTGTACACTCGCCGGTAAAGTTTGCT
Source organism: Candidatus Gastranaerophilales bacterium (assembly GCA_028282645.1). Lineage (GTDB taxonomy): Bacteria > Cyanobacteriota > Vampirovibrionia > Gastranaerophilales > JANQFW01 > JANQFW01. The sequence continues at coordinate 21,459 of JANQHM010000138.1, read as the reverse complement.
CTTAATCCTTCAAGTATCTCCGGATCTACATCTTTAGCAACGCCAATTCTGTGCTCATCAGCCCAAGCCATCCCGCCGGTTGAGACTTGCTCTTTAAACTTGCTTGCAGGGGCACCACATTGAGGACACTTTTCAGGAGGAGCCTCTCCTTCATATATATATCCACATATTTCACATACAAATTTTTTTGTTGTAGTAGTAGCGTTTGACATTGATTTCTCCCTTTTATTTTTATTAAATTCCTTGACAAAATATTTATGTATAAAAAATTTCTCCGATATTAATATTATATATAAAAATATTTTAAAAACTACGTTTAGCCATCTGATTTACTTTCCTTCTCTTTGATTTAATACTAACAAATAATTTTAAAAAAAAGAAATTGATATTTTTTATGATTTAATAGAAAATATTTATAATAGCTAGGAGTAAGATAATAATGACAATAAGTCAACTTGAATATATTTTATCAGTGGATAAACACAGAAATTTTGGTAAAGCCGCAGAAGCATGTTGTGTGACTCAGCCAACCTTGAGTATGCAGATACAGAAACTTGAAGAAGAGCTTGGCACCATAATATTTGACAGATCTAAGAAGCCAATTATACCAACAGAAATTGGAGAAAAAATTATTAAACAAGCTAAATTTGTTATTAGAGACTATAATAAAATTAAAAATATCGTGCTTGACTTTAAAGATAAAGTTGCTGGCGATTTTACACTTGCTGTAATTCCTACGCTGGCACCTTATATAATACCAATATTTGCTAAAAACTTTGCTGAGCAATATAAAGATGTAAATTTAATCATAGAAGAATATAAAACAGAAGATATTATAGAACATTTAAATGAAGACAGGATTGATGCAGCTCTGGTTGTTACACCTTTGCATGTTGAATTTATAGAAGAAAAAGTTTTATACTATGAACCGTTTTATTTATTTGTATCCCCGCAGCATAAGTTTAGCAAGCAAGAGTTTATACACCAAGATGAGTTGGATCTGGAGGATATTTGGCTACTAAATAAAGGTAACTGCTTTAGGGATCAGGTTTTAAACATTTGCTCGGAAAAAATAGAGCAACAAGCCCTGAATGAAAATTTAAAATTTGAAAGCGGAAGCTTTGAAACCCTTAAGAATATGGTATTAAAGTACTCAGGGTATACTATATTGCCTAAAATGGCAGTATCTCAATTGTCAAACGATCAGCTCGACTTTGTAAGAAAGTTTAAAAATCCTGTACCTTCCAGAGAGGTATCGCTTGTATACAGTAGAAAAATTTATAAAAAGCGTATAATTGATGCAATACAATGCTCTATTGCCCATTCTTTGCCTGAAGAGTACGTAAAGCTAAAAAATGATGATGTTCAAATTATAGAAATATATTAAATTTTTTTGATTTTATGAACGGTATTATAAATAAAAATAAATTGCTAAAACATGATATTTGCATATTTTTAGACTCTGCTATTGAAGGTAAAGGCATGTTTTTTTGTGACCCTATCGAGATAATAACAGCCTTTAATAAAAAAAATTTTTTTAATTCTTTAAAAAAAATAAATAATTTAAAACAAAAAAAATATCTTGCCGGTTATATCCGATATGAGGCTAAAGAGTATTTTTTAGATAAAGATATTGAAAGTACCAAGCCTCTTTTATGGTTTGGTGTATTTGATAACTTTGAATTAATAGAACATGTAGACTCTAATTATGTTTATAATCCTTTTATACAGATAAATAACTCTATTTTTTTTGAAAATTATAAAGAAGCTCTAAAAAAAATTAAATATAATATAGAAAACGGCAATACATATCAGGTTAACTATACTTTTGATAAATTTTTAAAGGCAGGTTCCTCTAAAGAGAATTTATATCTTGCGCTAAGACAGGCGCAAAAAACCGATTATTGCGCGTTTATAAAAAATTATGATGATACGATTTTATCTTTTTCGCCCGAGTTATTTTTTGAAGTTGAAAAAAATAAAATAATTACAAAACCAATGAAAGGCACTGTTAAAAAAGGTTATTCAGAAGAAGAAAATAAAAAAAATAAAGAATTTATGGCTAACGATGAAAAAAATAGAGCTGAAAATGTAATGATTGTGGACTTGTTAAGAAATGATATTGGTAAAATTTGTAAAACAGGAAGCATAAACGTTAAATCATTATTTGATATAGAAGAATATCCCACATTATATCAAATGACCTCAACAGTAGAAGGTTATTTGAAAGAAAACACAAGCTTTGAAGAGATATTAGAGGCTTTGTTTCCTTGTGGCTCTGTAACAGGTGCACCTAAAACTAAAACTATGCAAATTATTGATGAGATAGAAAAAGACTCCAGAGATATATACTGCGGTGCAATAGGGTTTATTTCGCCTGAAAAAACAGTGTTTAGCGTACCTATAAGAATTTTGCAAAAGCAAAATGAAAACTGGAAATATCGTGTTGGTAGCGGCATTGTATGGGATTCTGATATTGAAAATGAATGGAAAGAGTGTGAGCTTAAGGCAAAGTTTTTGGATATTCAGCCTGAATTTCAGCTATTTGAGACTATGCTTGTGCAAAACCAACAAATAGTCTATAAAAAAGAACATTTGAAACGATTGAAAGATTCAGCAAAGTTTTTCAGCTTTAAATTTAATGAAAAGATTTTTAATATTAAACCTGCACAAGACGGTATGCTGCGGCTGGTTTTATTTAAGGGTGGTAATTTTGAGTTGGAATATAAGCCTTTAAAAGCTCATAATAATAATTTAGTTAAAGTATCAGATATAAATTTAGATACTCAAAATACTTTTTTATACCATAAAACAACTTATCGTCCCTGGTATAAAGAGGCTATGCAAGAGATTATCAACGGAAAATATTATGATTTTTTATTTTTTAATGAAAAAGGCGAACTGTGCGAGGGAGCCAGAACTAATGTATTTGTTGAGAAAAAAAATATTTTATATACGCCTGCTATAGAAAGCGGTTTATTAAACGGGGTTTTGCGCCAGGACTTATTAAAAAATAAAAAAGCAACAGAAAAAATTATTACTCACTCAGACTTACAAAAAGCTGATGCTATCTACTGCGGCAACTCGGTAAGAAACTTGGTTAAGGTTCAGTTAGCGCATTAATTTCCTGTTTAAAAAATTTAGAAGAAAAATTCTTAAAAATTGCAGGAGAAGCATGGGTGTAAAAGCTTTTTCCATGTAAAAGAGTAAAATCATCAGAAATTTAAGAATTGCTTAAAGAATAGTGAATATAATTTTATTACCAGAATAGAGATTTTAACTTTATTTCCTTTGTATCAAAATCATCTGGATTTAAAGGCTTGCCTTCTTGAATTAAGTTTGCGGAATCACCTTTATCCGCTGGCACGTCTGCGTTTTTATTTCTCTTTAAGTTTTCTGATACGGAAGTATTTTGCTGGGCAGCTGTATTAAAGTTTGTAGCGGCCTCTATAACTTTTATTCTGTCATCTACGTCTTTAAAGTTTAAACGCAAGAAAGCTTTATAATCCTCGTTACTGTTTAATTTTTCTGAAACAGCGATTTTATACTTTTGTGTTTTACCCGGAAGTATTGTATATTTTGAAAGCTTTTGCTTTTTTCCCTTACGGCTGTCATTTGAAATATTTAAGTCACCCATAATATTACAGTGGATATTGCCGTTGTTTTTAAGGGTAGCTACAAGATAGGGCCTACCTTCAACCTGCTCATAAGCCAGGTTAAGAATTTCCAGGTTTTTGGTGATTTGACCTTTGTATGCATAAAGAACTACGCCGTATCTGGCTTTGAAGTTAACGTTGATATCTATTTTATTTTTGTCTTTTTCCAGAATTTGACTTCTTCTGTTAATGGTTTCAAAAAATATAATACTTCTGTATTCGCCTGTTGCATTCGTCGGTAGTTTAGCCATAAGCCTTACAAGCTGTTTTTGGCCGGGGGCAAGATCGAATTCTCTAGGGTTAAACTTGATGTGTTTTTTTAAAGAGCGTTCGTTTTTGCCTTTTAAGAATACAACACTGCCGTTTTCGTTTAAATCCCAGTTTTCTACATAACTTCTTATCCTTAAGGTCTTTTGAGTAGGATTTTCTACGTGGATAACCTTTGAGAGAAACCTTTTGTTTTTCTTTGTAAAATCCAGTTCTATTTTGTCCGGATACACAAATACTTCCGCAAATTGCCCAAAGACTTTTGCACTAAAGCCTGTTAAAAGGATAGTCATTATAATTAATGCAGTTAAACGCTTGCAAATTTGATAAAATTTATGGCCCATAAAAGTTTCCTATCTAAATATTTACGTCAGGATGGATAAAAAGAAAAACTTTTTACTCCTTACTTATTAAGCTTAATATAATATAATTATAAAAATACTGGCAAGGAATCAGATCCCTTGCCAGTATGAAATTATTATAACTTTTATATTAAATGCTTACTTTTGACTAGTTTAAGCCGATAACGGTAAGGGTCATATCAAAGCTTATAGAGCCGGCAGCATCTTGAAGACTTAAGGAGTTTTCGTCAAGATCCATAACCATATCTAGAGGAGCCCTGTTAGTAGCTGCGTTAAAAGGAACACTGCTGTTTGCAGGAATATTTATAGTATTAGAATCTTGAACAACAAAATTAGCAACAGGTCCAGAACCACTATCTCCAAGTGCAGGAGGAGTACTTTTAGCATTATTTGTAAGATGAATATCAACTGAAGCGGTTGCAGAAGCATTACCTAGTTTTAAAATAGGCATACCACTAAAATCTATAATGTTTATGGTGCTTCCGCCATTAGAAGCAAAGTCTAATTGATATTGTTTAGCTGCAGCTGTTGGATCGTTTGATTGAACATATGAAGTGCTTGATAATGTTCCGTCACCAACAATTATATTATGAGCTGATGTATTGCCATTACCAAAATCAGCAGATGTAATTGTACCAAAATTATTTGATGCTGCTGCTAACTCAACAACGGTCGCAGAAGGAATAGTAACTGTATAAGTTTCGCTATCTGCTACGTCAGCATTAGCTAAGTTAGTACCGATAAAGAAAGCTGCGATCATTAAAGATAAAATTCTTGCTGTTTTTTTCATAAGTCCACTCCTTAATATATTAACTAAACTGATTACTTGCAACGGTGTAAAAATTTGGCATAACAATTACCCTTGATAGCATCGTGCTATTTGAAGGTATGTTAAGAGATGTTAATTAAAACTTTTGCTTTTAGACTCTTTTAAAATGGTAAGATTTGTTTTTTTAATATGTGCTGGATGTAATTCGGTTTGTGCTTTTCTCTTTGAGATATATTTTTTATATAATTATTATGTTATAAAATTTTTTCTTAAAAGTCAACATTTGAAGTCTTGTTAGTTTACATTACTTAATGAAAACTGAATAAATTTTGTCGGGTATTTAGGTTTTTATCTTTTATATATGGGTTTTTAAGTTTTGTTTTTATTTTGCCAAATAGCTCTTTTAAAATTTTTATATTCCTGTACTTGCTTAATATTTCTTAGCACTTTATATATTTCAGATATCTTTTATTTTAGCTTGAAAGTTAAATTGTACTTTGTTTTTCGGAGAATTCTTAAGTTTATTTAAGGGTGTTTTGGTATTTCTAAAATGCTTTTCGAAGTATTTGATTAACAAAACTTAATGAAATCAGGACCTACTACTTTTTACTTTAAATCCAAATAACAGCGCCTTGTTCAAGCAATATACCCTGAAGCTGGCTTATATCAATCTTTTTAATATTAATTACAGTATCATCTTTACATGCCAAAGCCGCAGCCACACCCGCGGCGTGCCCTGTTGCCATGCAACAAGGAATTTCCCTAAACATACCAAACAACTCGTGATCGATACTGATGCATCGCCCTGCAAAAATCAAATTATTCATTTTTCTTGTAACCATACACCCGTACGGCACCTGAACAGAGCCCTGTACGCCCGTTATATAATTAGGCGCCCTTGCAATAGCATCATCAAAGTTTTTATCGGCATCTTCCTTGGTAAAAAAATGCAGGCCTTTTATACGCCTTGAGTCTCTTACTCCCATTTGAGCAGATGTATCTATCAAGTAGCCATTTTCAAAGCCCTCTATTTCTTTTTGAAAAATATTTATTAACTTATGTACTGCTTTTCTTGTCTGTATTTCGGCGTGTGTAAGGTCTTGGGTATCAGTGCAGTCTATATTTTGGGCATGTACTATATTAAACCAGGCTTCCCCTTTATGCAAAGTGGGTATCCATCCGCCCATAAGGTTAGATAGATTCAAGTCTTTTAGTATATTTTGATATTTTTCGTGATTCTCGTTTATATATTTTTTTACCTTTTCTGTATCTAATCCGCCTACCCTAATGCCTAAAGTTACGGGTAATAATTTTTCTTTTTTTTCTTGTAAAAAAGGAAGGCCGCAAAATTTAGAAAAGTCACCATCGCCCGTTGCATCAATGTATACCTTTGCTTTTATTATGCCTCTGCCTGACTTACCGTCGATTACAGCTGCTGATACCATATTGTCGTAAATAACAGCATTTGATAAAAACGTATGATAATAAGGTTTTATATTATTTTCTGTAATAAAATCATCAAAAACCAGCTTTAGGGCTTCAGGATCAAACAATATGTGAGGACCTATTCTTTCAATTCTGCTGACTTGTTTTAATTTTTTAATTGTATCTTTGCAAATGCCTTTTATTATTTGCTCTTTTCCGTCGGTTAATCCCACCAAAAGAATAACCAGGCCGCCTGTTGCCTGCCCGCCAAGGTAACCGTAGCGTTCGATTATTGTTGTTTTTGCGCCTGTTTTTGCAGCGGCGGTTGCTGCGGCTACACCGGCCGGTCCTCCGCCGAATACGGCTACATCATATTCTCCGACAACGGATAGTTCTTGTGCTCCTTCAATAATATAGTTCATGGCAGTACCAGTATAGATTATTTTATTTATAAATTTTTTATATACTTACTTATCTTACATGTTTTTTATATTTTATTGAAGATGCTATAGGTCGATGTTAGGCTAGATATAAAATTAAAAAATCAAATGGGATTATAATCCTTTATCAATTAAAGGATGGCGGGTGGGTATAAAGACAAAATCTTATTTAATAAGGGGAGACAAAAATGATCGATGCCAAATTAATAATAAATAAAGCTGAAAAACAATTAACAGATATATTTCAAGACCTTGAAATAATAAGAGAATTAAACCAGGAAAAAGTTTTAAACGCTTTTATAGAAAACAAAGTAGGCGAAGAACACTTTGCAACAGTAAGCGGCTACGGACACGATGACCTGGGCAGACAAGTAATAGATAAAGTCTACGCCCAAGTGTTTAATTGCGAAGCTGCAATAGTAAGAAACCACTTTGTATCAGGAACACATGCCATTGCCTGCGCATTGTTTGGCATTTTAAGGCACGGAGATAAATTGGTATCTGTAGCAGGAGCTCCCTATGACACACTGGAAGAAGTAATAGGAACAAGAGGAAACGAACAAGCCTCCCTAAAAGGCCACGGCGTAAACTACGAAGAAGTACCGCTAAAAAACGGTAAAGAAATAGACCTTGATGATATTGAAAAAATCGTGGATAAACATACAGAAATGGTTTTAATCCAACGCTCAAGAGGATACAGCTTAAGAAATCCCCTTGATATTGAAGCTATTGCTGAAATTATTAAAACAGTTAAAACAAAAAACTCTAAGTGTATTTGCTTTGTAGACAACTGCTACGGAGAATTCACCCAGGCATACGAACCTACGGATGTTGGTGCTGACTTAATGGCAGGTTCTCTAATTAAAAACCCAGGCGGCGGCATTGTAGAAACAGGCGGTTATATAGCCGGAAAGAAAAAATATGTTGAACTTGCCGCCACAAGGCTTACAGCTCCGGGTATAGGCTCTAAGGGCGGAGCTATGCTTAATCAGTCCAGATTGATATTACAAGGCTTTTTCATGGCTCCAAGTATTGTGTACGAGGCCTTAAAGGGAGGTGTTTTAGCTTCTAAGGTATTTGCGGGCTTGGGATATAAAACGACACCAATGCCTGATGAAATCAGGTCAGATATAATTCAGGCAATAGAGTTTGGTGATGCTGAGAAATTAAAAAATTTTTGTCGTGTTATCCAGTCTTGCAGCCCTGTGGAGGCTTACTTAATCCCTATACCTGATGAGGTCCCCGGTTATGACGATAATATTATTATGGCAGCCGGTACATTTATTGAGGGCTCAACTATTGAGCTTTCTGCTGACGGACCTTTAAGGCCTCCTTATGTTGCTTATATGCAAGGAGGATTAAATTATGCCCATGTCAAAATCGCCCTGCGAAAAATTATTGAGAAAATTGAGAAATAACCTTTATCATATAAGTTTACTCAAAAATATATAAAAATTAATACAATATAAGTAACCCATATCAATATTTTTATTATAAAATTAATTTATCTAATTAATGATAAATATTTTATGCATCAAAAAACTAAAGCCTTTTGTACTTCCTTAATAAAAAAAAAATTTAAGAGCCGAGCCAGTCAGCTAAGCTGACGCAAAGCAAGGCCAAAAAATCTACTCTCTTGCTAGGGGGGAAGGGAGTAGATACCCCAAAAAGGAGATCAAAATTATGTCAGATAGAATTGATTGGGTTGATTATTCAAAAGGGTTAGGTATCATTCTGGTAGTATACGGGCATGTAATGAGGGGGCTTATAAGCTCCGATGTAGATTTGTCCAGATCTGCCTTTCTTATTTCCGACAAAATTATTTACAGTTTCCACATGCCGCTTTTCTTTTTCCTATCAGGCTTATTTGTTGAAAAAAGCCTGCAAAAAGATTTTAAATCATCATTAATAAGCAAGCTTAAAATACTTATTTATCCGTACATTATATGGTCAGTTTTGCAAGGATGCCTTAATATTTTTCTGTCTTCCTACACCAACAATAGCACAAACTGGCTTGGCTTGTTAAAGATAGCTTATGAACCTATCGGGCAATTCTGGTTTTTGTATGTTTTATTTTTTATGTTCCTAATCTATCAAGCCGTACGAAGGCACTTAAACATACTTTATATCTGGATTTTATCAATTATTTTATATATTTTATCCCCTTATATAGATGTTTTTGTCATAAAAAAATTTGCTGCTAACATTGTATTTTTTATATCAGGATCTTTTTTAGTTTCTAATATTGATTTAAAGGCTGATTTTCAGAAAATTTTAGATCATAAATATTTAATACTTTCTACTATAGGATTTATTGTTTTAAATTATTTATTGATTTCAAGCTCACTTTCTACTGTTTACAAGTCATTAATATCTATAACGGCTGCATTTTTAGGTATTTATATTGTGATTTATTTCTCTAACAAAATTGCCAACATTAATAAAGCTAACTTTATCAAAAAGTTAGGAGAGTTATCACTGACTATTTACCTGCTCCACATTTTTGCCACATCAGGCTCCAGGATAGTGCTTTATAAATTTTTCCACGTTGAGGATATCTTTATACACATAGCTTTGGGGACATTATTCGGGGTTATCTTTCCTGTTTGCGTGTTTATGGCTTCTAATAAACTTAATTTAAATAATTTTTTATTCGGAGTAAAAAAATGAGGTGATGGTAATCACCTTTCTTAAGTCATCGCTGTAAGCTTTTGATATAACTTAAGTTTACTTGCAAGTATCACGACTCGATTGACTACTACTAAATAGTGGTAGTATAATAGAATAAAAAGCCACTTTGTACTAGCTCAAAAATACTTTTCAGATTAATTATTCAATTAAGTTAAATCTGATAAAGTAGCCTATACTCTTAAAAGAGTAGCATGCAGTTTAATTGAGGACCAGTATAAATAGAGGCCCAGGAAATAATTAGGAAGAGGAGAACAAATTATGGACAATTATGTTTGTATGCCATGCAGTTATGTTTATGACCCGCAAGTAGGCGATCCTGATTCTGGCGTAAGCGCAGGCACGGCATTCGAGGCAGTTCCTGAAGATTGGGTTTGCCCGATTTGCGGAGCTGATAAGTCTGCTTTTGAAAAGGAATAGGTGATAGTTATCACCTTAAGTATTTAAAAAGGATAGGCAAAACGCTTATCCTTTTTAGTTTTCATTATTTTTAAAATTTAAATATATCAAAAAATAAATTAAAAAATACTAAGTACAAACAAAATCAAGTCTTTACAACCTGCACAAAAACCTCTCTGGTCCTGGGCCCGTCAAACTCAGCAAAAAAAATACCCTGCCACTGGCCAAGCATAACCTTGCTGTCGTTGATAATCAAATTTAACGAACAGCCCATCAAGCTTGATTTAACGTGAGAATCCGAATTGCCTTCCATATGCCTGAACTCAGGATAGCCAGGAGAAATTTTATCAAAACTAAATATAATATCACCCTTTACCGAAGGATCATATGCCTCATTAATAGTCAAACTTGCTGTTGTATGCGGACAAAACAACACGCAAATACCGTTTTCGACCCCTAAAGATTCGATTACTTTCTTTACTGGCTTGGTAATGTCTATAAGATCATTTTTCTTTTTAGTTTTTACGCTTAATTTTTCCATTTTATAAAAACTCCTCTTTTTTACATTCATACTATATTTAAAAAAGTTAAATCTTAAAACTTCTCTGCTTAAAGACTTCATAAAGAATAATACCGGTAGATACACTTAAATTAAGAGATTCAACTCGATTATTCATAGGTATGGTTATCAAGTAGTCTGCCTGCTCTGCCAGCTCATCAGAAATACCTTGTGACTCAGAGCCAAACATTAAAACCATAGCTTGATTATAATTAATATCAGAATATAATTGCAACTTTTTATCGCTGTTTACGGCAGTCACCACAAACTTGCAACCGGCAAGTTTATTTAACTGCTTCTTAAGGGTAGTTTTTTCAGTTATTTTTACAACAGGGATTTTCCATATATTAAACGCACTTGCCCTTACAGTCTTGGAGTTGTACAGGTCAACTGTTTCGTCTGTTAATATTATTCCTGACACATTGAATGCAGCCGCGGTTCTGATGATTGTTCCCAGGTTGCCGGGGTCTTTTATGTTTTCCAGCACTAATACTATAGGATTTTTAACACTAAAAATATCTTTTAATTCATAGTGCTTTTGATAAGCAGTTGCAATAATATCAGGCGCTGTATCAGTGGTGGCGATTTTATCCAATATATGTCCGGTTACTTTATAGGTTTTATCTTTTAAATTATCAGATATATCTAAATTTTTATTAAAATTTTCTCCAATAAAAATATTATCTATCTCTAGGCCTGAATCTAAAGCTTCTTTTACACCTTTAAAACCCTCTACTAAAAACAAATCAGAGGCAATGCGATTTTTTTTTTGTTTTAATAATACGGTTTGCTTTACTAAATTATTTTGTAAACTTGTTATTTCTCGCATATTCTTCTAACCAAATTTTTTCTTGTTCATTTAGTCTATCATAATCTATTAAGTTTTCATCCAGTTTAGCACTTGAAAGAGACTGAATTTTTAATTTATTATCCTGTAAAATAAGAGTAACAGTATTTTCTATCCTTACACCACCCAGACTATAATTGTATAATCCTGGTTCTATGGTAAAACACATGCCGGGCTTAAGTACTGTTTTTGCAGCTTCCGCAGGTGAAACCCTTGGCGGCATTTCATGAACCGAAATACCTACCCCATGCCCTGTGCCGTGAGAAAATTTAAAAGAATCAACAGGGTTTTCATTTATTACGCCTCTTACGGCGTTATCAATATCAAATCCGGTTGTTTCAGGGGTAACATCATAATTAAGCCCCGTAAGAAAAGCTTTTAAGACAATAGTATAAACTTTTTTCATCTTCTTCAAAGGTTTGGCATCTTTTCCGCCGGCAACAAATGTCCTTGTAATATCCGTTGCATAACCGCCTTCAAAATAAGCGCCACAGTCAAGTAAGATCAAGTCATCTCTGCTAATAACCTTTTTATCATCAGGATTAGTGTAGTGAATAAAAGCAGCATTCTTTCCGCTGGCGGATATAACTTCAAAGCTCAAAGCCTCAGCACTGTTTTGAATAAATAATTCTTTTACTTTGTCCGAAAAATCTTTTTCAGTGATTTTTAAATTATTATCTATTGAGGTTTTAACCCATTGCATTGCTTGTTCAACTACTTTATCAGTCTGTTTAAAGCAGTATTTCATATGATTTAGCTCTGATAAATTTTTTAAGGACTTAAGTAAAGACAAAATGCTTTCCTTTAAAGGTTCGGTTCTATCTTTGCCTTTAGATATAAGCCTATACGTATAAAGATTTGTTGCCCCAGGCGCGTAGGCAATTTTTAAAAATTTATCAGTATTTTTTAATGAATCAATAGTAGCTGTAAACTTTTTAACATCTAAAAATTTAAATTTATCTGAAAAATTTTTCTTTATATTATCCGTAATCTTGCTTAAATCAGTAAAAATCAGGCAAGATTTCTGTGTTATAATAGCTTTGGCCTTAAATGAAGAGTTAAAAGGTATTTCATAAGAGCGAATATTAGTAAGATAAGCAATTTCTTCCAACTTGGTTAAAACATAAAAGTCAATATCTTGCTGATTCAATTCTTTGATAATGCTTTTAAGCTTATCATCAGAGGATTCACCTGTTATTTCGATAGGAACATACTTAAAACCTTTTGATGATTGTGCTTTTGGGGTTTTATGATTATCAGCAACAGGGTCAAAGTCAAGTTCTTTTATATTTATATTTTTATCTGCCAGGTTTTCAGATATTTTTTCAAAATAAGCATAACTAAGCTTTTTGCTAATTAGTCCTAAAGTTTGATTTTTTTTTAGTATTTCGTTAATTTTTTCAAGTATGGCTTTTGACTGAGGCTTATCCATACTTAATTTAACTACCGTAACTAAATTTTCATCTGTTTCTTCGTCAGCCTGGAGGTGATATCTGCCATCCACAAAAAGAAATACATCTTCTTGTGTAACCAAGGCATCTCCGGTAGAGCCGGTAAAACCTGTAATTAAACATCTTGAATTCTCTTCGATAGGCGTATATTCATTTAAATATTCATCTGTTGAATTAATCAAAAGAATATCAATATTTTCTTTTTTCAGAAAATTTCTTAGTTTTAAAAGCTCAGTATCGGATTCAGCCATATTTTTTCCTTTTAATCTTTAAATGTATAAATTTAAAATTATATAATAATAAAAATACACTAAAGAAAACAGGTTCCTTTAGTGTATTTAATAGTTTACAAGGTATTAATAAAAATTATATTTTATAAACTTAAAATATAATTAATTAAAGTCCGTACTCCAGCGCCTGTAGCACCTTTAGGCATTTCCTTAACATTTTTATCAAGCCACGCAGGACCTGCAATATCTATATGAGCCCAAGGCGTATCTTGCGCAAATTTGGACAAGAAAATCCCTGCTACCTGCGCGCCACCCTCTCTTGAGCCTGCATTTTTAAAGTCCGCAATATCACTTTTTAAAGAGTTAAAATAATCTTCATAAAGTGGTAACTGCCATAATCTTTCACCGCCATCGTCGCCTGCATTTATCAAATCATCAATTAAATCCTGATTATTGCCCATAATACCAGATGCAAACCTACCTAAAGCCACCACACATGCCCCTGTTAGAGTAGCAATATCTATAATTTTATCCACTTTAAGAGTATTTGCATAACATATAGCATCAGCCAGTGTCAGCCTGCCTTCCGCATCTGTATTATCGACTTCAATAGTTTTATTATTCATTGCGGTTAAAACATCACCAGGTTTATATGCACTGCATCCGGGCATATTCTCACAAGCCGCAACGATAGCATGTACTTCAACCTCAGGTTTTAATGTTGGCAGGGCTGACATTACACCTACCACCGTTGCAGAACCACCCATATCGTCTTTCATTGTAACCATACTGCCGCGTGGCTTTAGGTCAAGTCCTCCGCTGTCAAAGGTCAATCCTTTACCTATAATTGCTATTTTAGCTTTTGGATTTTTGGGCTTGTAAGTCATATGTATAAACTTAGGCGGTTCATTGCTGCCTTTAGCTACAGATAAAAACGCACCCATTCCCAGCTTCTGGATATCATTTTTTTCTAAAATTTTACAAGTTATACCCTTTAAAGAATGCGCTGTTTGAGCAAGCTTTGAAGGTGTAAGCTCTCCTGCGGGTTCATTAACAAGATCTCTTGCAAAGTTAACACCGTCGGCAATGGTTTTACCTTTTTCTATGCCTTTATTTATTTGTTCTATTTTGTCGTTTTCCAGTTCAACTATAGAAAACTCTTCAACCTTATTATTTTTATCTTCTTTTTTTGATTTATATTTATCAAATTTATAAGAAGCAATAAGCGTACCCTCTGCAATCGATTGAGCACAGGCTCCAGGCTTAAAGCCCGCAACACCAGCACCATGCAATATTGTACAAACTGTTTTTGCGTTTAGTTCTTGCGCTTTTCTGAGTGCTGTTGCTGATACTTCTCTTACTTTATTTAAATCAAACTTTTTTGATTCTCCAAGCCCTACAAGCACAACCTTATCAGCCGGTAGCTTGCCATATGTGGGCAATACATAAGTTTTATTTAATTCACCTTCAAACTGTTCTTTTTCTATCACATAAGATGATATTAAGTTATCAAGGGCTTTATTAATTGCACCAGTACCTCCTGCCGGTGCGGTTACGCCTTTAAATAAATTTATAATTAATACATCACATTTAACTTCTGTTAAAGATCCTTGAATGCCTTGAATTTTCATATTAACTCCTCTTAAATACATACTCAATAATATTTTTCAGATTATTCAATCATATTCAGTCTAGTTAAATAGGCTATATTCTGAATTGCAAAGCGGGAGCATTAAAAAGTTATTTTTACTAAGCTCATTCTAAAGAGTAATCTGAAATTTAATTGAAAAACAGAATAAAAAAGTCTGTCCTGTTTCAAACAAACTTATTATACACCTGTATTGCGTTTTACAAAATATATCAAGTAATAAATAATAAAATTTTTTATTTTTATTAAATTTTTAGGTAGTGGTCAATCAAGTACTGATAGCTACAAGTATAAACTTAAATTATATCAAAAGTTTACAGCGATGATTTAAGAAAGGTGATGACCATCACCAATTTTTATAATCCTTAAATAGTAATCTATAAGAAAAAAGTATAAACCTAATAAACCATAAAAAATCCCCTTATCCTTTTTTGGAATGGGGAAGAAGAGATCATGAGGCAGAACTTAATTTAATAATTTGTCTCAATGTGTTTACTCTCTATTTTAGTCTTAGGAAGTTACCCTCCCTTTTATGTCTTTGATAATCAACATTTAATTTATTTGGATCGAATATTTACTTTGTTGAATATATAATATTACTTAAAGAAAAAATTAATATTACTCGAGAGTACTAGAACATATTATCCTAAAGAGTTATTTTTCGCTAAAACCTGCATTTTTATTGTATTTTATACACTTTATTACCTTTATTTGTTTATTAAACAAAATGACATACTTCTTTTTTTCAAATATGCGTTTCAAACTTTAATATAACCTTTCTTTTTTTAAGAAATATTAAGAAATGTTTCTCTTTGTAAACGAGTTTTAGACAAATCATGCAATATTTTGAACAAAACGCATTTTATATATATAAGCAAAGGGAAACAATAAAAAGAATTTTACTTACCTTACCTTCCTTTCCCTTACCTTACCTTACATTCCCTTCCTGTAAAAGTTTTACCCTTATAAAAGGGTATTTTTTTTGATGTGCGCTTATACTACCTCAAAAATACTTTTTATAAGCGCTGAAAAAGTATTATAAAAAGTCTGACAAAACATTATTACTAAGTAAAAAGCCTTTAGGGGTCAGTTTTAAGCGATTATCCTCAAGGATTAATAATTTATATGCAGTGTATTTATTTATTATTGTTTTATAATGTTTTATCAAATCAAAATCATAATCTGTTTTAAATTCATTTAAACTTAAACCGTTGGTTGTTCTTAAACCAAGAATAATAGCGTCTTTTACTATATCTGTATTACTTAGTTCTTCATAAAATTCTTTTTTAATAAAAGGATTTTTTATATAATCCTCAAGGCTGGTTTGGTTAGAATATCTGATTTTATTTACATATCCGTGAGCAGCTGTACCAAAACCAAAGTATTCTTTATTATGCCAATAGCTTAAATTATGTTTTGACTCAAAGCCATCCTTTGCAAAATTACTTATCTCGTAATGATTAAATCCGTTTTGAGTAAGAAAATCTCTGCATTCAAGGTACATTTGAGCGTTAACCTCATCTGCCGGAAGTTTTTCAGGATATTGTTTATAAAATTTTGTGCCTTTTTCTATTTTTAAACCATAAGTAGATATATGATCAATATCCAATTTAAGGGCACTTGCCAACGAATCTTGCCATACTTTCATTGTTTGATAGGGTAAACCATAAATTAAATCAATACTAATATTTTCAAAACCGGATTTTCTTGCATTGTCTATAGCATTATAAACGTCTTTTATATTATGTTTTCTGTTTATATAATCTAAAATGTAACGCTCAAAGC
Organism: Candidatus Gastranaerophilales bacterium; assembly: GCA_028282645.1. Taxonomy (GTDB): domain Bacteria; phylum Cyanobacteriota; class Vampirovibrionia; order Gastranaerophilales; family JANQFW01; genus JANQFW01. Next base: position 4,933 of record JANQHM010000138.1, on the reverse strand, counting down.
TCTGTACACCTACGCTAAGCCTGTTAAAACCTATGGATTTCAGTTCATTTAAATAAGCAAAGTCAACAGTACCCGGATTTATTTCTATTGTAATTTCGGCTTGAGCATCAATATTAATATAATTATTAATATTTTTAAATATTTTTTTATAATATTTTATATCTAGTAAAGAAGGTGTACCACCTCCTGCATAAATCGTTCTAATATTAATATCCTTGTATCTTTCAAGAATTTTGCTTGTTTCCTGGGTCAGGGCATCAACGTAATCTTCAAAAAAAGATTCTTTGTTTGCGTAAGAGAGAAAAGCACAGTAGTGGCATTTTTCTCTGCAAAAGGGTATGTGTATGTAAATACTTTCTAAAGGTCGCTTTTTCATTAGTATAATTTAATTTTAATTTATTGCTTGTTTTAATCTCTCCGGCACTAATTTATCATCAATTTTTGCAGTCTCAGCTGACATTTCTTTAAAGTGCCTATAAAATACTCTACCGGCAGGACCAGTAATAGATGTATTAACTCCTAGAGGCTGAGCATTAATAGTTGAGGGGTATAAAGGCGTTTGAGACTGTTCGCCTTTTTTAATTTTTGCACTTAAAGGCTTTTTGCCTGTCAACCTGGACATAACTTTATAATAAGAACCTAAAAGACCTTTTTGATTTTTATGCTTCTCATCAATCTCAATAAGTTCTTTCTGACTGTGCTTAGCTATTGGCATACCAACAGATAATCTTGTAGCTGCCTCATATGCAGCTACATTACTTCCTGTTAACGCGGCAGCTCCCATTATGGAGTGGTTATTTATCCAGCTAAACATATTATTACTTCCAGCTACAAACCAACTTGAAACACCTACACGGGTTGAATCTTGAACAATTCTTCCTCTAGCTTGTTTAAGAGCTGTTCCATAGTCCCCGTCACTATTTTCCAGACCCAGTTTAAACGCATCAAATGCATAGAATAGAGCGGCCAGCGCACTTCCTAAAACTTTATTTAAAGAGCCTAATGCTACAGGATCATAAGCTACAGGGCTATTTGCTTTTTTGCTAAGCTGCTTACCAAACTCTTCCGTAATTGGATCTTTAAGCTTTTTAAATTCTTTGGTAAGACTGCCATCAGTTTTATATATGAAGTTTCTTAAGTCTTCATATTTTATGTTGTTTGGGTCAATCTTAGGAGCTTTTTCTTTTACAGATTTGCTCAAAATATCTAAATACTTTTTTGCTTCTTCTATTTCTTTTGGACTGGCTACGTTTTCATTTATAAAAAGTTTTTCATTTTGAGTTATAAGTCTAGCTAATGATTTTATCTTTTTTAAAGCCCAGTTTATTGGAAAAAATACGCTCTTTATTATATTTTTTGCGATACTAGCAGATTTATTATCACCAAAATACAAACTACCGTTAACACCTGTTAAGCTTCCGGAATTTTCTTTACGCAATACCTTTTCAACAGTTTTAGATTTATTTTCATGAGCAATTTCTTTTAATAGTGCTAATTTTGAGAAAATTTCATTCTTGCTGACTTTTTGTTTCATAAAATCCACTCTACCGGCAAATGCTATTTTTTGTTTATTTTGTTTGTTACTTATACTGTTATCATCATTTTTATGATCTACAGCTTTATTTTTCGATCTCTTATGAAAGAAAAGTCTGCCTGTAAGTGCCCTGCCTACAATTTCAGAAAAAGCAGCAACACCTAAGCCTAGGCCAACACTAGTTTTAAGTGAAGCATCACATTTATCTCTAAATATAGAAGCTGTTATGTAAGTAAGAATAGCAGTAAGTCCTACCCTTGAACAGAGTTCCTGTTTAAACTTAGAGCGACTTTCTTTTTTGGCAGCCTCTGGATCATTTTTTAAATACATTGAGTAATTAAAGAAGTCTCCTGCTACAAATATTGATGAAACAGAGCCTGATACAACCCTATTTATTGCTGAAAACGTATTTGATCCATATTTAGGCGGTGATTTAATAAGTTTACTAATGTAGTTTGATCTAAGAATTTTTTTTACTTTTTTAGTTACTATGGTATTTTTATATTCAGTTGCAAAATTTCTTTTTATAAGTCTCTTTAAATCTTTTGTGTTTTTATTTTTTATATATGTTTTAGCAGATTTAACTATGGCTTTTTGTGAACCTTCTAATATTTTATCTTTAAAAGCGTTATCAATTATATTACCAATGTTATGTTCTGTACATTTTGAAATTTTTTCTAAAAATTGCTTTCTTTTTTGTAAAACTTTTTTTTCGGCTTTATAATTTCCGAGTAAACCGCTTAAAGGACCATTTATTTCAGCTTTTGCACTCCTTTTAGCATATTTAATACTTTTGTAAAGATTTCCGATACCATCTTCTGCCAACTCTTTATCAGGTTTGTCAGCTTTTTTATTACCAAATATGTTTATAATATCTTTCCAGCTATCTTTTACCTCACGTCCAAGGTTATTCACCCTTTCGCCCAAAGAAAGACTTTTTACTTTAACAGGGGCAAATATTTTTTTTCCGTTTACTGTTTTATAAACTTGTGATTCCCAAAATTTAACAATTGCTGGTTCATCTTGATAAAATGTATCTGTTAAATACTTAAACTGTTCTTCATTAAGGGTAACTTCTTCGCCATTGAAAAATTTTTTTAAACTATCACCAATTCCCCCTTTAAAACCAACCTGATTCTTACCGGTTGATCCTAAAGAATTTATTGCGTTATTCTTTTTTAATTCTGAGTTTATACTGCCCTTAAACTTGATGTTTTCTTTATCTTTATTGAGTCTCGCCCTATTATTTTTCATATTAAAACGTTTATTTTGAGATAAATTTTTTAAGGTAGACATAGTCTCTTTCTTCACCCTTCTTCTCATTTCAAAGTATATATGGTTTTTTATCTAAATCTAATATTTAATAACTTAACCGTTCCACCTACATGAAATTCCTAAAACATGATAATTGCTATATTTTTTAATATTAAAGTTATAATTCTTAACTTTGTTAACATTTAATAATAATTGTTTTAAAATATATTAAAATATCTAAAATTATTAATAAAACAGCAACTTTATAAGTATTTAACAGCGTTTGTTTTAGTAAGTATTTACAAATAAAATATTTACAATTTACACGACCTCAGTGAAAATTCAATATTTTTTTGTTATAATTCACCTTAATCCAAAATTGATTATAATATCGTTGGCTCTTTCTGTAAAAGAGATTAGCTTATTTTACTAGCTTTAACAAGATTGAATAACCTGAAAAATATTTTTGAGTTAGTATAAGTAAAATAAATCAGGACTTCCATTTTTGAGTAAAATTATTTATTATATATTTTATAGCAAATAGTTACAATAAATATAAAAATATATTATTGAATAGATAAAAATGAAAAAATTTATAAAATCATTAGTTCGAAATCTAAAAAAATCAGATAACTCAGCTGAAAGAATAAAAAGGCTCTATAAAAAATTAAAGCTGAGAGAAAAAACAATTAAAAAACAGTATCAACTTTTGCAAGACAAAGAACAAGTTTTGTACTCTCAAAGTCAAAATCTGGAATTAAAAGAAGAAGCCTTAAAAGAATATGTGAATAAAATTTTTGAACAGCAGGAAATAGAAAGAATTGTAAGATGGCTGGTAAATAGCATAAGAGAATCTTTAGATTTAGAAAGTGTCTTATCCAAGACAGTAGAAGAAATTAGCAAGCTTTTAAATGTTGATAGATGTTTGATAGCTACTTATGACAAAAATTTGAATCTGTTTACCTTAAAAAACGAATATATTTCAGACAAAAATATTTCATCAGTATTTGATAAAGAACACAACTTTGAGCTACCTGATAATTATTTTGATGTGTTAATAAATCATAAACATCCTATTACAATTGATGATATAAAAGCTTTAAAGCATAAAGGACTTAATCATTTTATCTTTAAGGATACACGCTCAGTTGTATTCATTGCAATAATAGATAATTTTGAACTTTTGGGGATATTAATAGTTAATCAGATTAAATATAAAAGAAAATGGGAAGAAAGTCATATACAGATATTACAAGACATAGCCGATCAGATAGCAATAGCAATACGCCACGCATCCTTATTTACTGAATCACAGAAGTCAACCCGATTAAAAAGCGAATTTATTGCAAATATGTCTCACGAATTTAGGACGCCGCTTAATGCTATTATTGGCTTTTCAGAGATGCTCTCATCAGAAAACTTTGGTTCTCTTACATCAAAGCAACGAGAGTATCTTAATAATATATGCTTTAGCGGTAAGCACTTATTACGATTGGTTAATGATATTTTAGACTTATCAAAAGCAGAATCCGGAAATTTAGAACTATTTTATGAATTATTCAATTCCAAAGCCATAATTCAAGAAACACTGTCTGTTTTGGATGGTATGCTTTTAAAAAAGAATATAAATATAGAGCTATACCTCTGTGATTGCCAGCTTAGAGCAGATTCCTCCAAATTTAAACAGATAATGTATAACATTCTGAGTAATGCGATAAAATTTACCCCGGAAAACGGAAAAATAAAAATTTGTTCGGAGCTTATTGATCAACATTTAAAAGTAGAAGTGGAAGATACCGGCATAGGTATAGCCGAAAAGAATAGAGAAAAAGTTTTTGTCAAGTTCAAACAGCTTGAATCTTCTTATACAAAAAAACAGGATGGTACAGGCTTGGGACTGTCTTTAACCAAAAAGTTAATAGAATTGCACAACGGATACATTGATTTTGAATCAGAACTGAATAAAGGCTCAAAGTTTTGGTTTGTACTACCTAATGCAACTTTAATTAATTAATTCTATCAAATTTTACACTTATGGGGCTTTCGTATTTAAATGATTATTATAGAAAAAAGAAGGCTAATAAATCCAATTAGCCTTCTTCAGTTAAAAAAATATAGTAAAATAGCAATAAATAAAAAATTTGT
>JANQHM010000285.1 GCA_028282645.1 Candidatus Gastranaerophilales bacterium | reverse complement strand
CTCCTCGTGATGACAAATGCGCATTAATTGCATTTAACGATTATCTATTGAAATTGGTATATTAAAAAGTTAATTTTATTTTTTACGGGTTTTATATATTCAGGTAAAAAATTGAGGACATTTCTATGATTATAAACAGAGTAGGCTTTACGCCTAATTTAAGCAGTAAATTTGCCTTTAAGGCATCTTCACAAGAAATATCCGAAAAAGCAAGGTTAGCAGATAAAGGCAATTCTTATACTGGTGATGATTTTGTTTTAGACTATGAAGACGAAAATCCAAAAAAACTAAGAGATGCAGCCAGATTAATAAAAAATAGCGGAAATAATGATCCCATGGCTGTAAAATTACTTGAAGAACTTGCTGAATCATAGTAATTATATAATAGACTTATTTATCTGCTCACGAACTATTTGGGAAGAATATAAGCCTATTACTGAACCTGCTGCCATACCAAGTAATGCAGGCAGGAATCCAAACGGAACTAACATTGCTCCACCTAGTGCGATTGCTCCATTTACTAAAGTAATATGGCTTGCTGATTTACAGAATTGCTTACAAAAAGATTTTGTTTTATCCCATAAAGAACCTTCTACCTGAGTAGACTCTATAAGAGCAGGTATCTCAAACAATGAACTTGCTGCTAAACCTAGTATCGGGATTCTTAAAAGCGTTCGGCCCACTAGTTTAGAAAGATTATCGCCAGTAAAGTTATAAATTTTTAAATTTTTTGTATTTTTTCCAACCCCTTTTAAAAGACTATTTGCTTCAGAATCAACTGTTACATTGAAAAATCTTTTTATGGCATCTCCAAAGTCTGTATGGTAGAGGGTTTTGTCAAATTTACGAAGGAAATCTTTAAGCCATTTATTTTTTTTGATAAACGAATTAAGAAAAGTTCCTTTTGCGAGTGTGCTGGAGTGTTGTCCTTGATAAACAAAAGGATTTTTTACTGCTAATTTTAATTCTCTCCAATCCCCGGGTATATTTATAGCAGCTAATGCAGCAACACCAGCCGCTCTGGAATAATTCTGGTCTTCCAGCTCATCAGGAAGCGAATTTATTCGCCTGAGTGTCGGTATAGGGCTTAATACGCCTAATGCGGTTTTCACTGCGCTAAAATTATCATTATTTGCGGTTAAAGAACCAAAAACAGGGTATTTATTATTAACTTTTAAATCCAGCTTATTAACATCAGCGCCAAGTCTTTCAACAGGTTTAGCTATTCTCTCATACCTATTTCTTATTTCCAAAATATCAGCCTGGAGTTCCCGGCTGATTGCCGGGGAATTGTTTTTAAATGCAGCTCTGCCCGTGCCTTCTGCCGGGCTGGAAGGCGGTTTATCCGGCACATAGCCGGGGTAGGGAAATATAGGGTTAATGTGAACCATATTACTTCCTGTTTATTTCTAACTTTCCACTTTTCAGGCGCAATTTTAGAGAAGATACTTCTGTATATATATATAAAAACATTTTCCGAACAAAAATTGCTAGTTTAAGGGGAAAAAATTACAACTATACCAAAATGA
>JANQHM010000283.1 GCA_028282645.1 Candidatus Gastranaerophilales bacterium | reverse complement strand
CTAAAATTGTTGAAATAGCAAATAAATTGTATTTAAGTACTGACGAGTCTAAAGTGATTATTCAATCTTGTGAATTATTTAATAAGTCGGGCGGTTTGGGCAATGACTTATCTAATTTTGAGATATATGAGTTTTTCGAGAATTATTGCAATGAAGCCTTGATGGTTAATTTAATTAAATTTAAATATAGTAATGTTTTTAATTGTATTGAGTTATTTTTGACAGAGTTGAAAAATGTTAAAATTGCAGTAAATGGTAATGACCTTATAAATATGGGGTTAAAACCCGGGCCTGAATTCAGTAAGGTTTTAAGGAGAATATTGAAGGCTAAAATTAATAATAAGTTAATAACAAAAGAAGATGAGCTTGATTATATTATTATTTTAATAAATGAGGGGAATAAAGTTGAATAATACAGATAAAACTTGTCCTTTTGGTAATAAAGAATGTGATACGTCCTGTTCATTATATATTTTGCCGGAAGATTTGAATGAAACCGTAAGAAATAAATTGGCCAGTATAGGTGTTTTTGACAGGCAAAAGGGTATTTGTTCCTTTAAAAATATGGCCCTTTGTATGAGTAGATACATTTTTGAGAATTCCGGCGGGTTTAGATAATTTTTATATATATTATACATAAAGGTATGGAAGTGTAGATAGTTTAATATTTTTTTGATATTATTGATTTAGGAGTTATTTCTTCTTTTTAAGAGAATAATCTGTTTTTTTATTTAAATATGTTTAATCCTTTTATTATTACCTTTTGGAGTGTTTTGTAAAGGTATGTAACAGTATATACTTTTTATGTAATAGATCTATTGTTTTTGTTTTTATATAGACAGGAGCAAGTGATAATAAACGGTGTATATGGTTATAAAATAATAAAAGGAGTTTAGATATGGGTTTAGCGGCAAGTCATTCGCGTTATTTGATGTTATATGCCAGAAAAAGTGACATTGAATATAGAGGGCAGCTTATTAATAAAAGAAGATTGGCGCTATCAGTACAGTCGGAGAGATTGGCAAAGTTATATGCGGATAAAATGGGTAATAGAAACTTGAAAGTTAGGATTGATGGTGCTGATCAAGACTTTACCATTGATAACCTAACACTGGTTAACTTAAAAGCTTTATATGCGGCGAATAATGGTGCGGTTGACCCTGGTATAGCACCGGCTGCATTGGAAGAAGGATTAAGAAACGGTTCAATTTATCTTCAGTATATCAATAACCCTGAGCGTCCAGATCCTCCTACAGGTGTTGTTGACTGGAGAGCAAGTACAGCGTTTAATGACAGATTGTTTACCGAAGATGATGAAGCAGCTTCAGCTATGTTTGAATATGAGACATCTGTTTTGCACTCAGAGGACAGAAAGCTTGAGGTTGAGCTAAAGAATATTGAAATTCAGCACTCGGCAGTACAAACAGAAATAGATGCAGTTAAGAAAGTTATTGATAAAAACATTGAGAAATCATTCAAGACTTTCGGATAGGTAATTAACTAACATGTATTCTATCATAATTATAGTATGAATGCATGTTACCTGGATTAATTATACTGGCTCAAAAGTACTTTTCAGATTATTCAATCTGTGCTGAATCTAATAAAAAAAGAGAAATCTGAAATTTAATTTGAAACCTTTATTAAATAAAGGGTAATCTGAAATTTAATTGAGAACCGGTATAATATCCTGGTATCAATTTGCAATAGGGGTATCGCTAAAGTATTTTACTAACTTAATAAAAAATAGAATAAAAAATACCCGGATATATCTTGATTGCATTTTGGTATGACTCAAAAACGGATAAGGAGTTTTAAATGTCTTACTTAGATGCTAATTCTTCAGTTAATGCTTTGGCCGAAATTTTTCGGAAAAAGTATGGAAAAGAGCCCACAGCCGATGAATTGGTCGATTATGGCTTGAGGATATCCCCAAGGGGGACAAGTATATTTGACACTTGGGATACATTGTATGACGAGGATCGTCATATAGGTAATTCAATATCTCCCAATAGATATTATGCAAATGGAAGTAATCTTTTATTTCAGACGGTGCGAAATGATATTATTGGGTTTGATTTGGCTACCAGAAATTCCTTCCAGATGACAGGACAGACTTTTACTGAAAATGTAGTACCCGGAGTTTCTTCAAGCTATAGTGCCATATTGGGTCGTGATAGAGTGGGGTTGGCTCAATTTAACCCGAATCCTGTAAATCAATATAATTATCAATTTTTATCTTATTATGATAATTTCCCAATAAATAATGATTTGAACTATTATTACAATAATAACAACAACGGGAATCCTAGAGGGTATAACTTAAATCGTTTTTAATATAGTTGGACGGTTTGCTTGTATTAAAACATGCAAGAGCCTAAATGGGTATATTGTATATATTTAAAATATAAAATATAAATCATAAGGAGAATTTTATAATTTCTTGATATTATTGACAAACACACGGATTTAATTTGAAGGTAATATAATTGTTTTTTTATATTTAAAGTTTATAATCCTTTTATTATTGACTTTTAGTATATACTGTGAAGAAATGTAACAGTATATACTTGTTATGCATTTTTTAAATATCTTTTTGTTTTTATATAAATAAGAGCAAGTGAAAAAGAAATAATAAATAAAAAGTGTGTAAGGTTTAAATAATAATAATAAGGAGTTATAATTATGGGTTTAGCAGCAAGTCATTCAAGATATTTAATGTTATTTGCAAGAAAAAGTGATATTGAATACAGAGGACAAAGAATTAACCAGAAAAGATTAGCGTTAGCAACCAAGTCAGAAAGATTAGCAAGATTATTCTCTGATAATATAGCTAACAGAGATATAAAGATCAGGCATCAAGGTCAGGATATAGCCCTTACAGTTCCTAATTTAGCGCAAGTTAACCTGGAGGCTTATTATGTTGATAGTAATGGTAATGTTGCTAATGATATATCTTCAGATCTCCTAGAAGAAGGACTGAGAAATAATACAATTTCCCTTAGGTATATTGAAATGCCTCAAAGTCCTGAACCTCCTACAGGTACTGTAGACTGGAGAGCCAGCGCAATTTTTAATGACAGATTGTATACAGAGGATGATCAGTTTGCTTCTGCTGACTATGAAGCTGACTCTGCATCCTTGCATACGGAAGATAAGAAATTGGAAATTGAGTTAAAGAATATTGAAGTTCAGCACTCAGCGGTACAAACAGAAATAGATGCAGTTAAGAAAGTTATTGATAAGAACATCGAGAAGTCATTCAAAACCTTTGGGTAGTAAGTAACTAAATTATGTTTCTATGCATTCAGTGAATTGAGTAGCATTCAAAATTTAAAAATTTAAGAAAGGAGTTTACTGCCTGTTTGGATGCTATTCTTTGGTCCATCCTCCCTTTCCCCTGTAATAAGCTCAAAAATACTTTTCAGATTCCTTAACCCTATAAAGTCTAACTAAATACAATAAACTGTTTTTTTGAAAAGATTAGTCTGAAATTTAATTGAGTATCATTATAATAAATTATTTTTTGATTTAGCCTCCCGATAATATGTTTTATAACTTGTATGATAAAGGTTTTTACTTAGGATGTAAAGCCGGGAGGCTTCTTAAATCGTAGATTCTGTCAGGTATATCTGATTTAATTGAATCCTGATCTGATTATATATACTATCCCCCTTGCAATTCTTACAAATCTTTCTTTTAATTTTAATACCTTTATATTAATTCTAAAATACTTTTCAGATTATTCAATTATATAAAATATTCTCTTTACAAATTTATCTTAAAATATTATTCATTTCTTACCTTAAGTATAAAGTTTTTATTGAGTTGTATAAATGTTTCAGTCTTTGCTTTTTTAATTTTGAAGCAGTATATATATACTCCTCTTTATCACACTTTTGATGATATTGTTTAATCTGTATAACCTGAAATAAGAAATAATTTTTATCTTAAATGACCCTTTAACAGTAATTTATAAGTCATATATTTAACACAAAGGCTGAAACATTATTAATTTAAATCCTTCTCTTTACCTTTCATTATATTCCTCCCACTCTTTCTCTTATACCTAATACCTCAAATACTTTAATATAATCTTGTGCAAATCTAAAAATATATTATTTAAAAAATAATAATAAATGTTTAAATGATATATATTATTCTCAGCTAATTAGGCGATAACTTTGCTTGATTAGTTTTTTTTTGCATGTTAATATATGTAACAGTATATACTTTTTATGCATTATTTTAGCTTTTTGGGGTTTTATTTAAAGTAAGAGTAAGTGTGATAAAAATAAATTATGTAAGGTTTAGAGGTAGATAGTTATGTCAATATCATCAGCTCAGAGCTCAATGGCGGCTTTGAATAAAATTTACGCTCTTAATAACGGTAGAAAAATGGATGGTGATGGCCTTGCGTCCTATTTGAGATTGAATTCAAGTAAAACCGGCAGTGAAGATAGTTTTAACAATTATCAGGCAATTTGGGATCAATTAATAGATGATGATAATATTGAGGGAAATACCCTCAGTCTTGAAAGATTTTATGCAAATGGAAATAAAATAACATTTCAGTCTTTAGATTCTGATCTGTTTTGTTATAATACAAGCTCTGAAATATTAGAAAAATTAAGCGAAGAGCAATTTATCGCCAGCGTATCCGGTAAGAATCCATTTACTTCTGATTTGTTTTTGGGGAATGATTCATATCTTATTAAAAATTATATATTGGGTATTAAAGAGGAAACTGAGGAGTTGGAAGATGGAAAAATAACCTCAGAAAGAATGGATTTACTTAACGGAACTGATAGATCACAATTTAACAAAATTATTTTTGAATATGGAGCCAATAATAATAATAAAGTTGATTTTGCCAAGATATTCAGTAAAGAAAGTAATATATTATTCAATAATGCATCTGAATCCGGTAAGCAAGAGATGTTTATTCATCAAGGTGACAAGATATTCATGGCAACTTGTGATCAAAATAACCCAAGCTCTGTACAATTAAAAGAAGTTTCCGGCTTGGGTGTTATGGATCAAAATATGTTAAACAAAGGCTATGAAGCTGTTAATTTTAAAATAGCAGATGGTTGGCTTATATATGATGTAGTTGATTCTTTTAATAAAATTATATCTAAGGGATTAATTTGTGATGATTTAAGTGAGGTACCTGTTGAAACTAAAGATATATCTCCTCTTAAAGGTGGATTATCTGTTGTGGACCTCTCCAAGCCTCAAGGTGATGATGTAGTTTCAGGCAATCCTGATCCTGAGCCGGATGATACCGGGGGGCAAACCAATCCTGATGATGATGTAGTTTCAGGCAATCCTGATCCTGAGCCGGATAATACCGGGGGGCAAACCAATCCTGATGATGATGTAGTTTCAGGCAATCCTGATCCTGAGCCGGATAATACCGGGGGACAGACTGGTCCTGATGATAAGAAAGATAATATGGGAACAGGTGAAGCCCTGAATATAATTGAAAAGAATTTTAGTACATTTGAAAAGCTGGATAGTCCAAAAGATGGTGTGATGAATTATGGAGATTTGAGTAAGGCCGCTTTGGACAGTTCATTGTCTAAATATCATCAACAAGCAGCATTTCATTTTCTCAGTAATCCATCAGTGTTAGAGAAACTTGATAATGCAGGTGACAAGTATAATAAATCAGACGGAAATATTCATGAATCTGATATAAGAGAATTCAGAACTAAATATCCGGAGTTGGTAGGCAAGGATAATCCTACCGGTAATTATGGCAAGCCCGGCTTGAGCAGCGGACGCATGAGTATAGGGCAAGCATTAGATTTAATTAAAAAACACTTTGTGAGTATAGAAAGAACGCAAGGTGGAAAAGTAGACCAAATGATAAATATTGATGAACTAACTTTATTCTCGCAGGATGAATCGTTTCCTGTAGAGGCACGTCAAGCAGCAGCTCATCTTTTAGAAAATAGGCCTCTGCTTAATTCTCTGGATATTGCAGGCGACTCAAAAAAGAACGTTGATGGTGTTATTTCAAGGCTTGATATAAGAGAATTTGAGAGAAAAAACTCAAGTTTGCTCCGCAAAACATTTACTAAGCCTGTTGTGAGCGGAAGTGGCAATTCAGACCAATCAACACCTAAAGCTCAATCAATGACTACAGGTGAGGCATTAAATATAATTGATAGGAATTTTGCTTTAATTGATACAATTGATGGTTCAAAAAGAGATGATCGAATGACTACCGGTGGATTGATCAAGGTATCACAAGATAAGTCACTACCTGAAGATCTGCGTGATGCAGCCTTATATTTTTTAAATAACAAGTCGATATTAGATAAGCTGGATAATGTAAATAGTGGCGGCCAGAATGATTCTAACGGTAAAATGCACAGAAATGCAATAGCTAAATTTAAGGCTACATATCCGGAGTTACTTGATACCACCGGAGATGACAGTTCTGCATCTTCATCGAAATATTCCAGTACATATTCCGGTGATGTGAGTGGAAATATGTTCAGTAGTAACTCAGATTCTGCTTCCAAAACTAAAACAATGAGCGAAAGCCTTAAAGATGTTAATGATAATTTGCGTGACTTGTTTTCAAGTAAAGGAGGAAATAAAGAAAGGCGTAATGAAATAAATGTAACACTCAGGGATATGAATGATTACTTAAAGGATTTATATTCCAGGTCAAAAGATGATGATACACGTGATGATATAAAAGACGTACGTGAAGATATAGACGACATTATAGATGATATCTATGATGAGGATGATTTAGATGATATTCTTGATGATATAAAAGACGTACGTGAAGATATAGACGATATTATAGATGATTTATAATAGATAACCTTGAATTATTAATGGCAAGTGTGGGTAGAAATTTGCAAGGTAAGATTTAAGGATGATTAAGGGGTAATTATAATGTCAATATCATCAGTTAGAAAATCGATGGTGTCTTTAAACAGAATATATACTCAAAATTACGGTAAAAAAATGACTGGTGATAGTCTTGTTTCTTGCCTTAAGCGTTCATCTGATTCGACCAGTATTTATCATAGAGACTATGAGGCAATCTGGGATCGTATGATGGGTAAGGGTTATGGCGGCGAAGGTGATGATTTAAGCCTCAACAGGTATTATTCAAATGATAATAATGTTATGTTTCAGTCTGTAAATTCTGACATTTATCATTATGATATAAAGGAAGATGTATTAGAGCGTTTAACCGAAGAAGAATTTGTGGCCAGTATGTCCGGTAAAAATCCATTTACTTCTGATGTATTTTTTGGCAATGATTATTATATAATTAAAAATTATACATTAGGTGGTAAGTATGATTTTGAAGACTTGGGAGATAGGGCATTAGTCACAGAAAAAATGGACTTGCTTGGTGGACGAGGCAGGGCGCAATTTAATAAAATTATTTTTGAATATGGATTAAAAAATAATAATAAAGTTGATTTTGCTAAAATATTTGGTAAAGAAGGTAATTTCTTATTAAATAATACGTCTAAAAACGGTAAGCAAAAGATGCTTATTAATCAGGACGGTAAATTTTTTATAGCAAGTTGTGATTTTGATAATCCTGCTTCCATTAATTTGGAAGAAGCTTTAATATCAGGTATTAGCGATGCTGATAAGTTAAAAAAGGGTTATAAGGCCATAAATTTTAAAATAGAAAATGGTTCGATTACATATGATGTAGTTGACTCTTTTAATAAGGTTATTTATGAAAAGTTAATTTGTGATGATTTATCAAAAGTACAATTTGCTACTAAAGAGTTACCTCCAGCATTGGATACTGATATAATAAAGACTAAAACACCGGCTTTAAATATCGGCAGGTTGGAAGTAAAATCTGATAAGCCTGTAGTAGCTGATAAGCCAATTGCAGAAGTAAAGCCTAATGTAGATAAAAATACTGCAAAGACTAAAAGACCGGCTTTAAATATCGGCAGGTTAGAAGTAAAATCTGATAAGCCTGTAGTAGCTGATAAGCCAATTGCAGAAGTAAAGCCTAATGTAGATAAAAATACTACAAAGACTAAAAGACCGGCTTTAAATATCGGCAGGTTGGAAGTGAAATCTGATAAGCCTGTAGTAGCTGATAAGCCAATTGCAGAAGTAAAGCCTGATGTAGATAAAAATACTGCAAAGACCAGGAGACCGGCTCTAAATATCGGCAGGTTGGAAGTGAAATCTGATAAGCCAGTAGTAGCTGATAAGCCAATTGCAGAAGTAAAGCCTGATGTAGATAAAAATACT
>JANQHM010000279.1 GCA_028282645.1 Candidatus Gastranaerophilales bacterium | reverse complement strand
CTTCTAAAATACTTTTCAGATTTTTTAATCAGGTAAAAGCTAATAAAATTAACTATTCTCTGAAAAGAGTAATCTGAAATTTAATTTGGAACCTGTATATATACTAATTCAAAAATACCTTTTTACAAGCTCATTCTAAAGAGTAATCCGAAATTTAACTGAGAACCTGTATAGATAATTATATCATTATATTTTATAACACACTATTCTTTAAAAAACGTAATCTCTCAGAAAAATTTAATTTTGTATCAGAATAAAATACTGCTTTCATATAGTAGAAATAATAATATATTATTATTATATTAGTTTTAAAATATAAATAAGTAAGTAAAAGGAAATAAATATGAATGATTTTGAAAAAGGTGTACCTTTTGACCCGGGCTGGTCCAAGTTTAGTACGTCTTTTATTGAATATGCCGATTTTAATGTGGGTAATATTTTTAAGCTTAAAACCCCTAATCAAATCAAATTTCAGATAACAAAGCATGAAGCGGGGCTTGTAAAAAAAGCCGGAGCTTGCGCTGCTATATATTTAGGGTGTATATTGTGGGGAGGATACTTGAAATCAAGGTTTAAGAATTCACCAAAAGCAATCATAGACAATCCGGCAGAGGGCATGTCAGTTGAAAAAGCTGAAGAAAAATTTGCATATAGAGAAGAGCCTGAATATATGATTGATTACATTGAAAAATTTAATAAAAACTTTAAGCGTTATGTAAAAAGGCCATCCGGGATTGACCCTCAAGTTACAGAAATTTTAAAGGCTTATCTGGAGTTTTTAGAATTAAATCATAACTTTGCAGGTGTTATAAATACAGACCAAATTCAACTGCCGGGAGTGTTAAGTCACTTTGATAACTTATCTGCTGACAAGCTGGATGAATTGAAAGATAAAATATTTAATATTATAGAAACTGATAACCTTGAACAAGTCTTGGATATAGGATTTTTTACTGATTATTAAGCTCTAAAACGGTCGATGGTCATCACCTTTCTTATGTCATCGCTGTAAGCTTTTGATATAACTTAGAAGCTGTCTTGTTGAAGCTTGCATAGCCTTGCCAGGCAAGTCGCTTCAGCTTTAACATCGCAGTCCTTAAAAGAGCCTTTATTATTGATATAACCAGCTTTTATTTTTTTAACCAGATAGGCTCTTAAGTTTACTTGTAAGCATCAGTACTCAACTGACCACTACCTAAAACTTTACAGCTATTATTACTTTTCATATATTCTATAAAGTTTTTATCATATTCCTCTGTTAATTTAACTATGCCGTTTACGTAGGTAATTTGAATTTTATCAGGGGGAGTTTTTGCTTTTTCACTTTTACGGCTGTAATGATCATCACCTTTTAATATAACAACTTTTTGGACGGCTTCTTCCAGCCTGTAATATATAAGTTTGGACTTATTGATTTCTCCATTGGCATCCAGAATTAACCCTGCTTTTTCAAATTCTGTGATTGCATCTTTATATTTCATTTTTTTCATCAACAGTATACCCAGATTATAATGAGCTTCATATCCTAGGGGATCAATAGCAATTGCATTACAATATGATTCAACAGCTTTATTAAACCTTTTTAATAAATGATATGTCAAGCCTAGGTTATAATGATTTTCATAGCTCTTATCATTATATTCTATGGCTTTTTCATAATCTTTGACTGCTTTTTTCCAAAATTTTTGCCGGCCTTTTTTGACAAAATTATCTACAATAGCTTGAGAATGATATACAAGAGCTCTGTTATAATGAGCAACAGCTTTATTTAACCTGATATATTCCGAGTTATTATAAATTAAAGGTATTGAAATCACTATTTTTTTAGAATCTATTACTTTTGTATAGTGTTTTATTGCTTCATCATAGTCTTTTATATGCTCGGAAAGAATTATTCCCAAGTTTATTCTTGCGTTATAAAATTCAGGATCTATTTTAATTACATGTCTATAGCATTTTTCGGCACTTTTATAATCTTCATAGGCCACATAAATATTGCCAAGGTTATATCTGGCTTTGATATGATCCGGATAAATTTCAAGCGCTTTTTGATAGTTTTCAATGGCTTTTTGGTACTCTGTTTGCCGGTAATAGGTATCCCCTTGATAAACTTGATAAAACGATAAGCCCTTTTTAACCTGTGCATCTATATTGGAGTGAAGGGCTATTATTATCACTCCTATTATAAAAAGTGCAGCTATTATAAAAGCTTTTGAAAAAATTTTTCCGATGTTTTTTAACATAAAGATAAATATGATCTTATTTTTTCTTACTTAATATAATCCATTATACCAACAGAGTAGAAAACCGGCTAATTTCATTTCATTGATAAATTTGGTTTTATAATATTACACACATATATTCGACTCTTACCCAGACACGATCCAGCTATAGGTTGAGCATTGCTCGGCCTTTTTTTTATTTGTCCAAGGATTTTTTCTCAGGGCGACGTTTTCTAATATTTATACTGGTACTCAATTTGAGATGAGCTTATAAAAAGTAAAAAAGTATTGTGTTATTTTTATTTCTAAAAATATTAATATCGTAATCTTTCGTTAATTTTTTATCTCTTTCGTTAATTTTTTACTATAGCAACCGTTATTGTAATTTACGTTATCATTTTTATCATCCTTTTTATATTTATGAGCTTTTTCATCATAAATTGTTTTATTTATTAGTGTTAATAAATTTTGTGCAATTTTTACAGTTTCCGAATCTGTTTCTTTAGTTTGGCTTGATACGTATTCCACTGCATCGCGAATTGATAAGTTATCTTTAACCTTTTTTTTAATGGTATCATCCTCTTTTGCTATTCTATATATGGAAAGTACAGCTTCCAATACGAGTGTCGGATTTTTTTCTTTATTTTCTTCTATAGTAGTCTCTAAATCCTCAACTGCATCTCGGGCAACACTTAAATTATTTGTGGCTATCTCTCCTATTGTTCTTATAGCCCTTTGTTTTAAATATTGTTTTTCTTTGGGATCATCTATTTTGTCTGCTATTGTATATACTGAATTTGCTGCTTCCAATGCAAGTTCCGGGTTTTTTATTCTATTGTCCTTGCAATTAATAAAATATATTAGCTTCTTAATACAAGATTCTGCATGTTTCGGGTGCTTTGCTCCTATATCTTCTATTGCATTTATAGCCATTTCAGTTAATGCTTTTCTTAAGTCAACCAGAGGCACATTTTCTCCCGCTATTGGATATTTTAACTCTTTGGCGTTTTCTATGGGCTCTGAATATAGCTTTCTACTTTTTTCTACTATTGTATATACTGAATTTGCAGCTTCTAATACAAGTTCTGGATGTTGTTCTTTATTTTCTTCTTTTTCAATGACAGGAATCAACTTTTTAGCACAGGCATAACCTAGCCCTGGGACTTCTGCACCAATATCTCCTATCTCTCCTATAAATTTCAATGCTAATTTTTGCCAATCAGGATCTAAAGAATAATTCTTCTTTGCTATTTTATATAAAGAATTTGTAGCCTCCAATACGAGTTCAGGGCGTTCTTGTTTATTTTCTTTTTCTTCAATGATAGGAAGCAGCTTTTTAGTACAAGCCTCATCCAGCTCCGGGACTGTTGCACCAATATCCCCTATTGTTTTTATGACACTTTGGGTTATTTTACAAGAGTCATCATTAAGAAAATCATTTATAGCATTCAATGCTAATTTTTGCCAGGAAGAAAAAGACTTTGAATTTTTTTCTGCTATTTTATATAAAGAATTTGCAGCCTCCAATACGAGCTCAGGGTGTTCTCGCTTCTTAATTATAATAGGAAGCAGATTTTCAGCACAATAAATATCCAGTCCTGAGACTGTTACACCCATATATCCTATATATTTTATAGCTTCCAATGCTAATTCTTGCCAATCAGGATTTAAAGAATAATTTTTTTCTGCTATTTTATATAAGGAATTTGTAGCCTCTAATTCGAGTTTCGGATCTTCCTGCTCATTAGTGATAGAAAAAAGTTTTTCAACACAAGCCTCATCCAGTTTCGGGATTGTTGCACCAATATCACCAATATCTCCTATAGATTTCAATGCTAATTCTTGCCAATCAGGATTTAAAGAAGAAAACTCCTTTCCTATTTTACATAAAGAGTTTTTAGCTTCCAATATGAGTTCAGGGTATTTTTGCTTATATTCTTCTTTTTCAGTGACAGGAATCAACTTTTTGGCACAAACATAACCTAGCTCTGGGAATTTTGCACCAATATCTCCTATATTTTCTATAGCTTTCAATGCAAATTCTTTCCAATCAGTATTTAAAGAATAATTTTTCTCTGCTATTTTATATAAAGAACTTACAGCCTCCAACACAAGTTCAGGGGGTTCTTGTTTATTTTCTTTTTTTTCAATGATAGGAAGCAGCTTTTCAGCACAAGCCTCATCCAGTTTCGGGACTGTTGCACCAATATCTCCTATATATTTTATAGCATCCAATGCTAATTTTTGCCAATCAGGATTTAAAGAATAATTTTTCTTTGCTATTTTATATAAAGAATTTACAACCCCCAATACGAGTTCAGGGGGTTTTTGCTTATTTTTTTCAATGATAAGAAGCAGCTTTTTAGCATAAGCTTCATCTTGTCCTGAGACTTTTGCTGCTTCTCCTCCTTTAAACGATAAGCTTTTATTTTTACCACCCACAGAATAATTATTCTTAAGTTCAAAAACATCATTACTAAGCGCGCCTAAAGGTTTGCTAAAGTTTTCTTTTCTATTTTTTTCTCTTGTACCGGGATTTTTAGTAAAAGAGTTTAACTGCTTTACGCCGGAAAATATTATCATGATCGCCTAAATTATCCTTTCTCTATGATATATACAATTTAACCATTACCTTAACGTTAAATATTGATACTGCTAAATAATCTGAAAAATATTTTTGAGTTAGCCTTAAATATAATTTTAGTATTAGCTTTAAGCTAAAATTATATGACAAACGTTTTTTATTGGCAATGTTTTTATTCTGTCTGTTTAAAAATTAAATTACAGATTCGCAATTCAGAAAATAGTTTATTTTTTTGAGGTTTTATTTACAAAGAGAGTATCTTTACCACTAAAAATAGTTTCTACATCAGCTGGTTTACCTTTTTCATGATTAGTAACGCGTAACTCAATGCTAATTAAGATTTATTACAAAATTGTTTCAATTTTAGAAGCTGTCTTGTTAAAGCTTGCATCGCCTTGCCAGGCAAGCCGCTTCAGCTTTAACGTCGCAGTCCGTAAATGAGCCTTTATTATTGATATAACCAGCTTTTATTTTTTTTACCAGACAGGCTCTTAAAATATTATATTGCCTGTACTCTAACTGGAAGAACCCTCTTTTTCAAATACGTCATATAATTGCATTGAAAGCTCTTTAAGTCTTTCGGGTGAAACGTTAAGTAAGTTTGCAGCTGTGCCTGAAGCTTCTCCTTTCGGAGATATTTCGGGTGCGCTTGTTGAAGGACCTCCTTTATATTCCGGTACATTTTCCAAAAATTGACTCTCTAATATTACAGCTCTTTCTCCAAGTATTGGATTTCTTTTTAATGAACCCAAGGCTTTTCTTAAAATTTGTGAATTTTCAGTTGTTCTTTCTGTAACATTAGTATTGGTACTACAGGTTATTCTAATTTCATATATAGATTCTATGGCTTGGAGGTGCTTTAACAGATTTTGTTCAGCATTAGAGTTTGATATAAATGACATTAGCTTATTAAAACAATTTTCGGTATACTCTTTATATTTTGCTCCCATTGTGCCGATACCTTTTATTGCGGCTGTGGCTATGTAAGGACTAGGATTAGTTATTTTCTCATTTAGGTCGTCTAAAAGTCGATTAATGGTGTTTGTCTCTAATATTGTCCTTTCATTTTCTGAGTTTTTTTCTGCTATTTTTACCAGATTTTTTAACTTTTGTACAGTTATTTCTGCCTTTGTATTATTAGATAGACCATCGGTAGGTATTGCTTCTATTTTTTCGTAACATTGTTTTGTAAATATTGGATGTTGTGCACCTATATCTCCTATTGCGCTTATTGCGCTAGTAGTCGAATTTACCAAATTTATTATAGGTCCATCATTTACCTTTTTTAATTGATCTTTACTAATAAAAGGATCTAATATATCAAGGTTTTTCTCTGCAAACCGCCCATTTGCCAGGCTTGTATTTTTTACGATATCTATGCCTATAGCCGCCATATTGATTTGTTTAAGATCTAAAATAGGCTTAATTACATCTGCTACAAGCTTTTTATCTATATTATTCGCAAGTTCTTTGTTTCTTTCAGGATCATAAAGTTTACCTATTTCTATTATTAAATTTTTTGCCAAAGTCCTATTAACAGGATTTAAGTCTACAATCTGTTTATTAATAATATCAACTTTATTTTTAGTTAATTTAAATTTATAACCATCTTTGCCATTTTTATTAAATTTATTTTGAACATCCTCAAAAGTTTTAGATTTTTTTCCTGTAAATGCTAGATGTTTACTATTACTAAACTCAAAAGTATCTTGACTTAGCCCACCTAAATTTGTGTTAAAGTTTTGTTTTCTGTTATTTGTACTAGTATTCTTAGCTAAAGGATTTAGCTGCTTTGCATTAAAAAATTTTATCATAATATTTCACTTACCCTTTCTTAATTTGCATTAAAAATTCGCCTTTGCTTTTTGCAAAGAAGTAATTATTTATAAATTTAATTTATGCAATTAGTGTTTTTTAGTATTAAAAAATTTTTTTCTGCTTATGTTTTTTCCCTTTACCTTCTTTGTGATCCTTCATCTCTTCTTGCTGCTGCTTTTAGCATGTTTTCTTTTGCTTTATTTGCTCTTCTTTCTGCTTCCCCTCTTTCTGCTTGCTGTTTTTCAATATCAGCTAACTCTTGTTTTATTGCATTGTAATCTGGATGAGTTGAAGACATTTGACTTATTTCAGATTCAAGCTCTTTTTTTCTTTTCTGTTGGTTTGCTTTAAATAGAGCCTCTTCGTCAGCAATTTGTTGTCCAGCTGTTGTAGCCTGTTCAGCTTGTAGATTTAACAATACGAATTTTGAGATATCTTGGACTGCGGGAGTGTAAATGTTGTCAGAGGTATAGAGATTAGCTAGCATTTTAAGTCTGTTATGAGCGTATAAGGACAAATCCTGACTAGTTTGACATATATGGATCAATGATCTAGCTATTGTATTGCTATTTTTTATATTATTTCTGATGGGCTCATCGTCCTTTGCTATTTTATATATAGTATCTATAGCCGTCAATTTTATATTAGGAGGGTTCTGTTGACTTACTGGCATAACTTTCAGTAGCTTACTAACACTATTTGTTGATACAGTAGGATGTTCTTGAGCTATAGCTCCCATTGCTTTTATGGCTTGGGTTGCCAAGTTCTGATTTTGCCTTATAGCTTCTTCTTTAATAAAAGGATCCAGTTTATCAATATTTTTCTTTGCAAATAGCCGATTAGCAGTACTTGCTTCTTTTATTATTTCTATTCCTGTTGCTGCTGTGCCAGATTTGTTTAATAGGGGTTGAATTACTCTTGGTATAAGATGTTGATCTATATCATCCGCGAGTTTTTTATTTTTTTCAGGATCATAAAGTTTTCCTATGTCTATTACAAGGTTTTTAGCTTGTTCTTGACTTTGAGTATCGCTAAGCCCTTCATTAATTATTATAATATATTTATCACTGGGTTCATCAGCAGATCTTCTTTTTTTTACCAGACCGTTTTTTAGTCCATGCTCTTCCAGTTTAGCTGCAATATCTTCAATATTTTGTGCTGGTTTTCCTGCAAAGGCTGGATTTTTACTATTACTAAACTCAAAAGTATCTTGACTTAGTCCGCCTAGGTTTGTGTTAAGGTTTTGTTTTTTGTTATTTGTACTAGTATTTTTAGCTAAAGGGTTTAGCTGCTTTGCATTCAATAATTTTATCATAATATTTCAATTACCCTTTTTTATATTTTTGCTTATCTTCCTTCCTGTTGTTTTTCAAGGTTTTTAACCGCTTGGGTATAAACGTTTTCATCCTCTCCATATAAGCCTGCTAATAGCTTTAGAATAGTAACTGCCCAATCTCTTAATTCCGGACTTGATCTGCTTATATTAATTACAGCTTGACTTATTGAGCTATTATTCTGTATTTCCTCTTTAGTAGATTTATTTTTCTCTTCCTTTGCTATATTATATAATGAATTTATATAATATAATCGCATCTCATTATCAAATTTATTAGTCTTATCAGTAATAATATTAATTAGCATATCAACCTTAGCATTTTTTGTTGCTTCTTTCTCTGATTGCTCCAGTTTATCAATAAGATCTAAGCTTTCTGTTATTTTTTTTCTATCCTGTTCAAATGCTCCTATTTCGGGAATGGTGTCTAATCTGGCTGTAAGCTCTTTTTTCCTAGATTCTTGATCTTCATGATATTTATCCATGCCTTTTTCGATCAAATCGCCATGTTGTTTCTCAATTAGCAATTTTGCAACCGGCCCAGCTGCTTGAGCATAAACGTTTTCACTCTCTCCATATAAGCCTGCTAATTGCGCTAGCACAGGAGCTACGTGCTCTGTTAACTTTGGGCTTGAATTATGTATATTAATTAACGCTTGACTTATTGATTCATTATTCTGTATTTTCTCTTTAACAGATACATTTGCATTTGCTATATCATATAATGAATATGCAGATTGTAATCGTACTATATCAGGAGAGTCTTCATCGGTAATAGCAGTAGTTAGCGTATCAGCACTATTATTTGCTATATCAGGCTGCTTTGCAGATATATTTCCTATTGTTAATACAGCCTGACAAGCTAATCTCTCATTATTTATTGCGGAAAGTGGAAGAGTAAAACGATTCAACATAGCTGCGTGTGTGGAAGCAATTTCACTATTTTCACTACATATTTTTCCCATTATTTTAATGGATGAAGCTATACTTTCGTTAGAAGTGAGCAAGAGGGGCTCAATAATAGGTACTAAAATATTAAGTTTGACACTATCTGCAAGTTTTTTGTTATTAGCAGTGTCATATAGTTTTCCTACTATTTCTGCCCCTGCATCCTCTTTTTGATCATTATTACTACGTAAAAGAGGATTAATTACTCTTGGTATAAGATGTTGATCTATATCATCCGCAAGTTTTTGGTTATTAACAGGATCATAAAGTTTTCCTATGTCTATTACAAGGTTTTTAGCCTGTTCTTGACTTTGAGGATCGCTAAGCCCTTCATTAATTATTATAATATATTTATCATCTGGTACCTCAGCAGATCTGTGTTGTTTTACCAGACCGTTTTTTAGTCCGTGTTGTTCCAGTTTATTTGCAATATCTGCAATATTTTGTGCTGGTGGTTTTCCTGCAAAGGCTAAATTTTTACTTTTACTAAACTCAAAAGTATCTTGACTCAGCCCACCTAAGTTTGTGTTAACATTTTGTTTTCTGTTATTTATATTAGTATTTTCAGCTAAAGGTTTTAGCTGCTTTGCATTCAATAATTTTATCATAATATTTCATTTACCCTTTTTTACTTGCATTAAAATTTATAATTTTAAATTTTTACATAAGGAAATATATTATATCGATTCTCAATTAAATTTTAGGGTGATGGTCATCACCTTTCTTATGTCATCGCTGTAAGCTTTTACTTTATAAGCATCAGTACTTAACTAACCTTCAGATGAAGCTTTAGAACTCTGAGTTGTTGCTTCAGAGACTAATTTTTTATATTGATCATTTTCAGCATATATTTCTTTTAAATTTATAAGTAAATTTAGGGCATCTCCTGCAAGTGTTATATCTTTATCTCTATTGTTTTGGCGTATATTAAAAACTGCTTCCGGTAATGATGTATCACTTTGCAATTTAGTTTTAACAGTTTCATTGTTTTGTGCTATTTTATGTACTGCATTTACAGCATTAAGCACCAGCTTGGATCTTTGTTTTTTATTTTTATTTTTTTCAATAATATCTATTATCTCGTCAGCACAAACGCTTGCAGCTCTTGGATGTTTTGTGCCCAGTACTTCAAATCCTTTTACTGCTGCTATTGCAATATTTTCATTTTCATTATCTTTATATTCACTTAACATATCAAAATTTCGATACAAGATTTCTTTCGGTAACTTTTGCTTTTCTACTATGCCTATCAAGCTATTTAATTTTTGTTCAGTTAAATTTTCAACTACTTTTTTCTTTGTTATATTATTAGAAGGTATATTATCTATAGACATTTTTTCTATTTCTTCATAGCTTTGTTCTGCAATACTTTGATGACTTCCACCTATTTCTCCGATTAATTTTATAGTCTGATTTGCTAAAAAGGGATTACCTCCTCGTATAACGTCATAAAGTTTATTAATGTATTTTTTTGCAAAACGTTCGTCAGATTTAGCAACACCTCCGATAAAACAGATTTGTTCAGCAGAGTGTAATTCTGTAGTCCCAGTTGCTCTTTCTGCTATTGCAGAGGATTCGCCTGAAGTGCTTGCTGGTGCTTCTGTAGTCCCAGTTGCTCTTTCTGCTATTGCAGAGGGTTCGCCTGAAGTGCTTGCTTGTGCTTGTGAGTATTCATCAATTATTTTAGAACGTATTTCTTGATACTTTTTGGTGTTACCATATATGCTGTTCAAGCCCACAAGTGAAGTTAAGGTCTTTACCCTAAAATCTCTATTATTCGCATTATTTTTACTTATATAGTGATGCATCATATCCAGTACTGCTAAGTGGTTTTGCCTTAAGTCATCCTTTACAGGCTTATTTACTGTTGCTATGCTTTGTATTGCATTTATGGCATTAAGCATTGATGTTTTATTTGGCTCTATCATTTGCAAAAGAGGTGCTGCTATTTGTCTGGCGGCATTGTTGCTATTCTCAGCTATACCCCTTGCTATACTTATTCCTATGTTTACCTTAGTATCATCAGTATTTTCTAATAGTGGCACTATTATATCTTTTGTAAGTTTTTCATTTATAACCGGATTAGCAAGTTGGCCTATAGATATGACTAAATCTTCAGCTTGTCCCGGATTATCGCTTTGTAGTCCATTATTAATCATCTCAACGTATTTGTCTTTTAAACCGTTTCTAAGACGATGGTTTTGATCTAACACCTTATTTTGAATACCTTGAAGGTTTTTAGCACTTTTTCCGGTAAATACTGAATTTCTACATTTATTCATAGAAGCATTGTTTTTTAATTCTAAAGTGTCTTGCTTAAGCCCGCCTAAGTTTGTGTTAATATTTTCTTTTCTGCTTTTTTCTCTTTTATCAGCACTTTTAATGACTGAATCTAGCCGCTTCACATTAAAAAATTTTATCATAATTTTTTACCCTTTCATCTGCCTATGAAAACTTTTAATTTAGAGCATATTGGATTATTATTTTATAACCAAGAAAGAATTATATAGTGAACACATTTAATTTTCAATGTTTTTAAAAGTCATATTTAAAAAATATATTAAAAACTTGTCGATAATAAAAATTGAAATTTAAATTTATTTTATCTTTTTTATTTATTTAAAATTTTTAAAAATTTTTAATGTTATATTTTATTTAAAAATAATATTAAGTAGGTGATAAAAAGTCTTCACCTTTTATTCCTTACTTATTACCCGGCTAAAGCTAAAAATATTATATAAAAAAATAAAGCTGTCACACCGGAGCAGCTTTATTTTTTTATATAAATTACGCGCGCATAACAAAACCCGTACTTTTAGCCTTAAAGAGAGTTAAAAAAAATATTCAATTGTATGTTACGTAAAAATCAAAAATAATTTATACAAC
>JANQHM010000126.1 GCA_028282645.1 Candidatus Gastranaerophilales bacterium | reverse complement strand
TTGTTCTTTATAACCTTGAGTATCGATAGAAGCAACATCACCAAGAGCTTCAGGCTTAGTAGTGTTATTGCCGCTAATCATACCTAGTTGACCTTTTTTGGCTGATTGAAGAGCCTGATTAAGCTTTTGGACATTAACTTTACCGTTTGGATCCACAATGTTTATACCGGTAGCCTGTTGAGCACTGAGTGCAACTTTTCTTAGTGCTTCAAAGCCATTTTTAGCGTTTATAGGCTTATTAGTGAACGGATCAACAGTTTTATCACCAAAAACTTCAGTTCCGTCAATTTTACCGTTGCCGTTTCTGTCGCCCATAGTTAACATTTTATCACCGCCAACAGCTGCTCCGTCAGCTCTGTTATCTCCGTTAACATCAACACCTATTCCATGTTGAGCACTAACTTTGCCGTCTTTATTTGTATCAAGTATTAATGGAGAACTTGTTTTAGAACCTGAGCCTGCTTGTGATACACCATGTTGATCAGTTGTAACATTTTTTGGTTTTAATTTTCTGCTACCGTCAGGTGCACTTCCGACAGGTCTATATTTGCCTGGCTCCTTTTGTTGGTATAAACGATCTTTACCATCTTTACCTTTTCCTATAAGATATTTAGGTTTACCATCCGGACCTTTTTCTTTTAGATTAAGACCTCTGGCAAGCTTTCTGTCTTGCGGACTAAGTTTATTTA
The DNA here is from genome assembly GCA_028282645.1 of Candidatus Gastranaerophilales bacterium. Taxonomy (GTDB): domain Bacteria; phylum Cyanobacteriota; class Vampirovibrionia; order Gastranaerophilales; family JANQFW01; genus JANQFW01. The sequence continues at coordinate 2,165 of JANQHM010000126.1, read as the reverse complement.
ATAACGGGGAGGTTCTTCTACGTCTTCTTATAGTTCTAGGTTTTCTGCCGGTGCCGGTTGTTGGTCCATTTCCGTTTCCGTTATTATTTCCGCTTCCATCAGTTGGAGATGAGTTTTGTCCACCATTTAAGCCTGTACAAGCGCAAAGTAAGTTTATAATTAAATTTATATTTATAGTAGGTGATTTACCTGTGCCCTGCTGTGTTGAAGATCCTCCAGTATTTGATGCTCCTCCAGTATTTGATGTTCCTCCCGGATTGGATAAATCTCCGATATTGATAGTTGGTTTAAATACGTTTTTTATGCCGAATTTTTTACCAACGTGCGGGTTAAATCCTCTCCTTCCCCATTTCTTGACAGGATTATTCTTACCGGCATTTTGGTCAATATTATAGCCGCCAATATTTTGGTTAACATTTTTACCCCCAAGGTTTTTGTTTAAAAGTTTCAAAGGGGTACCAGTTGAAATATTAATCATTAATACTCTCCTCTTCGTCTCTCATCCAGTATTGTGTGTTAAAGCACTGGTAATATTATTTACTTTCGTTCTCTCTCTCTTTATATATACTGTTTTGCTAATATTATTCTGTTCTCTTCTCAATAGATTCTCTTAAGAAACTTGCCTATTTATATAAAAACAAAAAAAAGTATAAAATTGCTATATAAAATATTTTTTAAAGTATACTAACTCTTAAAAAAAACAGCTGATATTATCAACTGTTTCAAGATTAATTATTTATATAAACAAGTTTAGCATGTTATTAGTTTTAATTAGGCCATTTGTGAAAATAAATTTAAATTAACGTTGTTACCCTGACCTGCGTTTGTCGGTAAATTTTGTGGCTGTGTTTTATTATAACCGCAGTGTGCATTTTGAAATAAATTTAAATTAACGTTGTTACCCTGACCTGCGTTTGTCGCTAAGCTTTGTGGCTGTGTTTTATTATAACCGCAGTGTGCATTTTGAAATATATTTAAATTAATGTTGTTACCCTGGCCTGCGTTTGTCGATGAATTTTGGGATTGTGTGTTGCAGCCACAATGTGCATTTTGAAATATATTTAAATTAATGTTGTTACCCTGGCCTGTGTTTGTCGATGAATTTTGGGACTGTGCATCATCAGAACAGCAAGGAGTGTTTTGGGAGTTGTTTTTATCAATATTGCTGTTATTATTTATGTTATTATTTTTATTTATATTAAAATTATTATTAATTATATTAAAGATATTATTAATATCATTTTTTGCTCCTGCTTTTTTCTTAGAAATAAGAGCTTTTATAAGATTAGTCAGATCTGGTTTTAATTTTGAACCGCCACTCTTTTTCCTCTTTGGCTTAATACCTCCAAAAATTTTAGAAATAGGATTTCTTCTGCCTCTGCTAATAGGCCTTCTCTTTCTGGGGGGTTTTCTTCTGCCACCCGCAGAACTTCTTGGAGTTCTTGGAGTTCTTCTTGCACCAAAACTTTTATTGCCGCCACACATTAATATTCTCCTCAATCTCTCTATCCATTATTGGAATTAACTAATATGCTAACTTTTTATTATTGTAGAATATTATTTATATACTACTTCAAAATTGAATTTCAAATTTCTCTTTGGAATGAGCTTATAAAAAATAAAATTGACCATTTCATTTTTTAACGCTCCAGCTTCGCAATTCAGAGAATAGCTTATTTTATTAGTTTTTTCCTGATTAAAGAATCTGAAAAATGTTTTTGAGCTAGTATATTTATGCTATTAATAGAAAATAACTATATGCTAACATTATTGGATAAATGCTATTATAGATATTAAATTATATGCTAACATTTTTTATTTTATAATATGTTAATACTCTCTATCTCTTTAAATATTCTCTTTAAAAAATTTCTTATTTATATAAAAACAAAAAAATGTATAAAATTGCCATATAAAAATAAGTAGGTAGTTACTTATTGAATTCGTCTCTAAAATTTAAAAGTGAATTAAAAGTTTTTCCTGGGGTAGCTAGCACATTTTGACCAATTTATCCGATAAGGAGTTATAACCAATAAAAATAAGCTTTTTTAGACTTAAATTCATATATTTATACTGGTTCTAAATTAAATTTCAGATTTCTCTTTTCAGAGTTTAGCTTATTTTATTAGATTTAACAGGATTGAATAATCTGAAAAGTATTTTTG
>JANQHM010000113.1 GCA_028282645.1 Candidatus Gastranaerophilales bacterium | reverse complement strand
AGGTCTGTTGTTCCATAGAGGGTTATATCTTTTTTTCCCGGGTTTTTTATTACTATTTTACCTTTCCCGTCAGAGTCTATTATTACATCCTGCCCGTCTCCTTTTTCGAATACGTATGTGTCATTACCCACTCCTCCATAGAGTTTATCGTTGCCTTTGCCGCCTTGAAGGAGATCGTTATCGACGCCGCCATGAAGTTCGTCATTGTTCTTTCCGCCATAGAGTTTATCGTCGCCATCATCGCCGTATAGAGTGTCATCACCTCCAATTATAGGTAAGGTTATTTCATCTCCTACACTAATTAAATTAGGATCAGTTATTTGGGGGTTTAATGATAACAGCTCATTTAATGTTAGTCCATTATTCCGGGCAATTACTGAAAGGCTGTCACCTGATTGAATAGTATATATGTGTTCTTTTTCATCTCCATATATCTTATCGTCGCCATCATCACCGTATAGATAATTATTTTCTGAGTTTCCGGTAATTTCATTGTTAAGAGAGTTTCCTATTCCAAATATTACATCTTTTAAACTATCATCATTACTTAAAATAAGATTCTCTAAGTTATCACCGAGAATATAGGACATATCCTTCGAAATAACGGTATCTGTGCCTTCGTCTGCATTTTCTATCACTTTTTCGGATATAGAATTATTAATTATATAAGTATCGTCGCCTTCTTCACCATATAAAATATTATAACCTTCACCTCCATCTAAGGTGTCATTACCTTTTCCTGCATAAATCCAGTCGTTTCCTCCTTTGCTTTCAAAAGAGTTATTTCCATCTCCGGAAATAAATATTTCATCATAGTCATATCCATTTAAATTTTTATTTGCAAACGTAACTTTAGATTCAGTGCCATCTGTTTTTAAAACAGTCATTTTATTATTTTCTGAGGGGTTATAAGTATTTTCATATGCAATCATCTGTTCACGTCTTGTTGTTGGAAAAGATACAGGGTCAAAAGTATCTAAAAAGTTGATAAAACTATCTAATTCATTTTCAGTTAAGTGTAAAAATTTATTCGATTCAAGATATCTTCTGTTATATTGAACAGTTTCCGCATTAGACCAATACCTGATTTCATACCAGGCTTTGTATAATTCAGTATTATCCAGATAATAAGAGGTTTCCCAATTTTCCAGTGCTCTTTGTATTCTTGTTTTATTTTTATCCGGGTCAAAGTATATATCATCTAAAAAGTAACCGATTAATGCAGTACCGTTATTGTATTCAAGTGAGAGCATAGCGACTTTTTGATCATAATTCAGATGATCGTATACATTTTGACCTATTCTGTTTATTAAATTCTGCTCAAAATTTGGATTATCAACATAATTTTCCAGCAAATTAGTAGCAGTTGTTTCAGTTAAAGTCCAATTTGACCAGGCAATATTATCTAAATAAGTCTGAGGATAAGTACCAGCATTTAAAGTAGGTAAAGCACCTTGTAATTTAAGATAATCTGCATGAAAGCCAGTAGTTGTATTATCAGCGTATTCTTGTGTAATTATTCCAGCAGACACTAAGGCATTTTTTAGCACAGTTTCGCTTCTCACTGAATAATGCTTTGGTTTACCAGTGAATAATGCATAACCATACCCAATAGTCGGTATATTGGCACTATCATTATGGACTGTATAATCACCCGTATTATTCTCAAGCGGTTTTAGAAATTCAACTAATTCTGAAAGTAGTAATGCATCCATTATTTTTCCTCCTTAATATCTAAATTTTTATGAAAATTACATTTTGACTTAACATTAGTTTTTATGTTTCTCGCCACAAAAGGTTCCCATTTAATAAAATATAGGAATTCCATATAAGGTACTTTAGAATGTTGAATAATTTCATAAATATAGTATTCATCTTTATACTTAATAACACCATTTACTGATTTTGTTGGTTTAACAGAGGAGATATCTATAGTTTGATAAAGTAATGCATCACTCCATCTGTTTTGTACCGGATCAGCCTTGCTTACCTCGTAATCCACAATGCTATAAACAGATTTTTCTCCGTAGACTTTACATTTATTCATAAAATCTATAACTTTATAGCTGTCATAATATTTATATTTTGGAGAGTACTCTATATAAAGTCCTGACTGATAAAACACATTTATTTTCGGCTCTTTATTATCATTATCAAAATCAATATCATATACCCTATATCCCAAATGTGATTTATAATGCCCTGATTGACGAATGTCAAAGCTTCTTAAAGTTTTATAGCCGGGGCAATTTTTAAAATAAGGCTTTAACTTTTCTCCTTCAAAATCATCAGTTTGAACTGTTGGCTTGATTACCTCAATACCATTGTCTTCTTTGAAATCTTTAAGCATTCCGGTACAAAATTCTCCATCACTCCCTTTCGGAAAGTTATTAAGAATCAAGTCTCCATATTTTTCTTCATAAGCTTTTATTTTTGATTGAGCTTGCTCATAAGCATAATCAGCATCACGCAATGCTCTTTCTGCTTCTGCACTAAATTGCATTTTTTCCTTTAGAGATTTTTGAACGGTAGTTGCGGAGTTCTGCTTTTCTTTCTTCTTAAAAAAGTCAAAAGCAAACGTAGAGACTAATAATGACACAACTAAAATGCCAACAATCACTAAGATTAGGAGTACTTTCTTATTCAGTTTGCCCAAAATGTTAAAATTCATATTACCCAGCTTTCATATGTAAATTATATTATAATTTTTATAGTATTTATGTGTATAATTTTTATTATAA
>JANQHM010000095.1 GCA_028282645.1 Candidatus Gastranaerophilales bacterium | reverse complement strand
ATCAGACGAGCAGCTTGTTGAAGCATTGAGCGTTAGAATTGATTTTATGGCATTCACGGGCTTTGAGCTGGCTGATACAATACCTGATTCTTCAACATACAGATATGAGAAAATCAATTGACGGATTAGCCGCAATAGTACAAGAGAGTTTTAAACTTGATCCTTTTTCCAGCAGTCTATTTATCTTCTGTAACAAAAATTGCAATAAATTAAAAATACTTCAATGGGAGCATAATGGATTTTGGTTGCATTATCGCCGTCTTGAAAAAGAAATTTTTCAATGGCCAAAGGAAAATACCGCTTCTCCATTAATATTAAACTATCGGGAATTACAATGGCTGTTGGATGGATTATCAATAAATCAAAAACAAGCACATAAAAAAGTATCAGCAAATCTTGTAGTATAAAGAATTTAAGGATAATTTTCACTGTATTTTTGATATAATAAGGGTATGGATAAAACAGGGAAGACAATAGAAGAATTGCAAAGAGAAAATGAGCTGTTGAAACAAGATAAAGAACAGCTTGAAATCACTACTGCAAGGGGACAATCTAAAGCCATATGTGGACAAAGAGCTTACTGAATCTATAGCAAAAGAGGTGTGAAAGTAGAAGCAATAAAGGCTGAGGTAATACCTCAAATATGCCAGGTCTTTGTTAAGGCATATCAAGATTGTGTTCTTGTTGAAGGGCAAATAGATTTAGCTTTTCATTGTTTAAAAATGTTTTCAGGCCTTGTAATAAATGGCCAAAATGCATTAATAGATGAGCAATGCAGAAAACTTAAGGAATCTTAAAATGTATAAAACAATCCAGGGCGACACTTGGGATATTATCGCAAAAAAATATTATGGCAAAGAAAAGCACATTGATATATTGATACAGGTCAATACAAAACATGTTGACACTGTCATTTTTCCGGCGGGGATTGAATTAACACTCCCCGATTTACCGGAAGAAACAAAGGATGAGAATTTACCTAGCTGGCGAGATTAAGAAACGAGTTTTTTGATAGCAAGCTCAACAGCTTCGTTGATCTTTATGTTGTGCTCTTTAGCATAATCGTCAAGTAATTTTTTAGTATCCTTTTCCATTCTAAAAGTAGCTTTAACCGGATCTTTAAATAATTTCTTTCTACCAGCGCCCGGCCGATAGCCTCCATGCTTCTTTAGTTCTTCAATTTCTGCCTGTACCTCTGTTTTAATTTCATTATGAAATTCAGGATCTCTTTCTTTAAGTTCTTCCATTATTTTTGAAAATTTTTTAGTTTTCATTAGTAATCTCCTTATATTAATTCTAAATTCTTTTTAGCTTGTATTATATATCTTTTAGGCGTTTTTTGTGATTTTTTCATAAAAATAAGTCCTATTATAATCATTCTATTATTTTTGTAGGTATATATTGAGCGGATGTTATTGCTACGGATTTCATATAGATTTTTATCCAGGTCTCTTGAATCAACAGCATTTTTGCCAAGTGCTTTAAATTTTTCAATATCTTTGATTACTTTCTTTTGTGAGGCTTTATCTAAGTTTAATAACTGTTCTTCTGCTTGATCTGTTAATTCAACTTCAAATTCCATTTTTTAAACTTTCTCTTGATTTCTACTTCCTATTTTCATAATAACATATTAAAATGATTTATGCAAGCATAAATCAAAAAATATTTAAAAATTTTTGGAGATAAAAAATGCTAGCAAGATGCGCATCAATACAATTAATATACGAAGGAAAAGACATAACAAAAGAGATATCAAAGGACTTAGAATCTTTTTCATTCACGGATAACATTAGCGGCGTGGCTGATGATGTATCTATCACCCTTGACGATAGAGATGCAAAATATATCAGAGATGAGACCCAACTGGGCGATAAAATACAAGCTAAAATAAAAACAACAAACTGGCGTGGTGACGGCGATAGCCAAACACTTAATTGTGGCTCTTTTGTAATTGATGCTCCTAATAGCTCTGGCAGACATCGAAGATTTAGCTTAAACGGTGTGTCTATCCCGTCAGATACGAATTTTAAAGATACGCCCAAAGATAGAATTTGGAAAGAAGCCAGTATAAAAAAAATAGCCCGGACCATTGCAGATAATAGTAATATATCGCTAGTCTTTGAATCAAAACATAATCCTGTAATACAGACAGTTGAGCAATCAAAACAATCTGATATGGAGTTTATTCAAGAAGTTTGTAAGAAAAATGGTCTAATGCTCAAAATTTAATAATCACAAATTAATCATATTCTCTGAGCAGGAATATGGAGTGAAAAGCCCAATAATGACAATAACAGAAGAGATGTTAACAGACTGGAGCCTCAATTCAAAGCTATCTCAAAGCGGTTATGACGGTTGCTAGATAAAGTATTCAAAAATTACTGGTGAATTAATTGCTTATGAATTTTTTCCAGATCCAGCAAAAAAGAAAAAAGTTTTTGAGCTGGAAGAGCAGGCCGCCAATGTACAAGAGGCTGAAACTCTTGTAAAAAGTAAGTTAAGAGAGCTTAACAGAGAGCAGTATACTGTAAGCTTAAATTTAATGGGTAACGTGCAACTTTTGGCCGGGGAGTGTTTTAACCTTGGTGGTTTTGGATTTTATGACGGCAAATATATTATTACCAGAGCAACGCACGAATTAAGCCCGTATAAAACAAGCATAGAAGGGCATAAAGTACTAAATGGATATTAAGCAACTAATCAGAGAAACAAATAAAAATCACGTCAAAAACCTCATAAGAATTGGCAATGTTTCCGCAGTGCACGAGGCTGACGGCACGGTTGAAGTAACATTTCCGGACAAAAATGACATTGTTACAGACCCCTTGCCAATGCTGGCTTTTGAGTACTATATGCCATCAGTCGGGGATAAAGTATTATGTATTTTTCTTGGCAATGGCTTTGAGGCGGGGATATGTCTGGGTAAATTCTTTTGTAACCCTCATCCGGCTTATGCACAAAACAAAGATATTTATTATAAAGATTTTTTCGGAGATGCCTCAATCCAATACAACAAGGCCACAAAAACACTAAGCATTGACGCAGATAATATAATCGTTAACGGTATTTTACTAACAGTTAACGGCAATCAGATTAATAATGGCAGTTGGACACTTAACGGCAGTATGGTTGGCGGGGTAGATGCTCAATCTACAATAACTTTAACAGGGACTATTGATTTAACCGGCTCAATTACTACAAGCGGTAATATTACATCATCCGGCCAGATAACAGGCAATACAGTATTTGACAGCCAAGGCAACTTGAGGACAACATAATGCAAGATTTTTTACAATATGCGCCATATATAATAATAGCTTTTATTACTCCGAGCTACTAATGTTTGACAATTAAATTCGAATCAGGCTGCATACTTTACATTTTTAGCCTTAAAATAATTTTTTATTTTTTGAGAGTTG
>JANQHM010000022.1 GCA_028282645.1 Candidatus Gastranaerophilales bacterium | reverse complement strand
TTAATTTAATATAAATTATATAGCTTTAATATATATTATAATTTATTTATTAAAATTTTGCATGAAATTTAAGCGATTGTTAAGAAATCGTTACTAAATGACTAGCAAAGTATTTTAGAGTTAGTATAAAATTTAAAAATATAAATAAAAAAAATTAAAATAAGTTTTGTTAAAAAAGTTGTGAAAAAACTAAAAAGCAGATAATATCTTTAATAGAATAAAAAAGCATGCAATTTATTGGGGAAACTTGCTTTGTAAAAGCAAAACATATGAATAATAAAATGAGTAAAAAACTTATACTGTCAATAGCTATGATCATAGTGCTTTTAGTCTCAAGTGTATGGGCGTTTATTTTATCTAAGCGCATGACCGCAGGATTAAAGTTTGATTTTGATGTGCTAAATCTTAATGAACAGAATTCTGAAAAGGTAAACATAAAAAATTTACTTATTACAGAAACTAAAGAGTATCAAAAATACTGGGAAGTGTTCGCAACAGCAGGTAATTTTGACAGTCTTCAGAGCAATGCAAAGTTAAAAGAGATTAATGGTAATTTTTATAAGAATAATAAGGTTATTTTAAGCTTTAAAGCTCCTAAAGCTATCTATAACAGAAAAAGCAGAGAAGTAACGCTAATCGGAGGTGTGCAAGCTGCTACTGACAATAATGTTTATATTACAGCCGATAAAATGACCTGGATAGGTGACAAAAAAGAAATAGAGGCAGAGGGCAATGTGTTTGTTAATCAAAATGATACTTTTATTACAAACAGTGATAACGCCATATTTGATGTGGCGTTTACCAGGTTTAGGGTTTATGGTCAAGCACAAACAAGGGTTTTTAATGATAAATTGTTAAAGAAGAAAGAGAGTGGAATCGAGCATGATAAAGAGTAAGAAAAAAAACTGGATTGTTTATTTACTATGTTTGCCTATAATTGCGATAATGGGTGAAAATATCATTGCTAATGCGTCAAATGTTTTGATTGAAGCGGATAAGCAAGACTATGACAGCAAAAAGAATTTAATGACATTTGAAGGTAACGTAAAAGTTGATTACGAAAATATTACCGTAAAAAGCCCCAAAGCTTTTATCAGAACAAGCAAAGACGGTAAACCCGAGCAGGCAACGTTTATGCCAAATGCTACAGCAATAAAGGATAAAGGAAAATTAAAAAGCCAGGTTCAAGCAGAGGTTATCAAGCTTTCTCTGCTGGAAAAGCGTATCAGGGCAATAGGAAGCACTAAGTCCGTGGTGTTTGAAAATAAAATACCATTGGTATCCATCAAGGCAAGAGATCAGATTTTTGATACAACCACAAATATGATCATAGCTTCCGGCGATGTGAAGATAGATTATTCCGATATACGAACAGAATCCGAGTATGCGCAGGTAACTATAGATAAAGACGGTAATCCTCGGCAAGTTACGCTAAAAGCTAAGGCAAAGCTGTTTCAGGATAGAAATGTTATAAGCGCGAAAAGCTTTATTTATAACGTGCAATCAGAAGAGTTAATCGCCCAGGGTGCAGTTCATACTCAAAGAACCCTTGAAGATAATACAAATGTTTCTGTCTGGGCTGATACTCAGGATTATGACAAGGCTGCTAATACTTTAATGGCAAGCGGTAACGTTAAAATTGACTATAAGGATTATACAGCAACAGGTCCTAAGGCCATGTTTTTACCTGAAAAAGATAAAACCAACCCTAATAGAATAATTTTTATCGGTAGAGCTAAAATAAATGAAAGCGATAGAATGGTGGAAGCTGATAAAATAGAAATTACTATTGAACCAAAGAGCTTTAAGGCCGAAGGTAACGTAAAAACTAAAATTAAAAGCATCAAAGGCTTAAGCGAAGCTCTTGGCAAAGAGTCGAAAACGCCTGAAGACTAAAGGAAAAATATACCAAAATGAAAATAATCGTTAAAAATTTGAAAAAAATATATAACGACAGAGCCGTTGTAAATGATGTGTCTTTTGCTCTGAAAGAAGGTGAAGTTGTAGGCCTGCTGGGACCAAACGGTGCAGGAAAAACCACAACTTTTTATATGCTGGTCGGGTTGGTTAAGCCTAATGACGGTGCTATCTATCTAAACGGCAAAAAAATTACTCACCTGCCCATACACGAGCGCGCTAAAAGGGGTATAGGATACTTGCCCCAGGAGACGTCCATTTTTAGAAAACTTACCGTAGAAGAAAATATTATGCTTGTCCTTGAGATGAAAAAAAATCTCAATAATAAAGACAGAAAAGAAAAGCTTGATTACCTCATTGAGGATTTTGGTTTGACAAAGCTGAGAAGAAGCCCAAGTATCCAGCTGTCAGGCGGTGAAAAAAGGAGAGTGGAAATTGCAAGAGCTCTTGCCGCTGACCCTAAATTTATTTTGCTTGATGAACCTTTTACAGGAATTGATCCCATTGCTATACAGGATATTCAACAAAATGTCAGAAGGTTAACAGAGAAAGGTATAGGTATTTTATTGACGGATCATAATCCTAAAGCTACACTATCCATAACCGACAGAGCTTATATCTTATTTGACGGGAATATCAAGGTTTCCGGTACCAGCGAAGAAGTTGCTAAAGACGTTATCGCTAAAAAATATTATCTTGGAGAGGATTTTAACTTATAATGACGATTCTTGATAGGTATATATTTAAACAGGTAATCATGGCCACGACTTTAGGGGTAATTATCTTTATCATCGTTTGGATTTCTCCTGAAATACTTTTTAGAATTATTAAACAGACAATATATGGTGAAATTACTTATGACATTGCTATAAAATTGTTTTTTCTTGAAATACCTGAAATTCTGGGTAAAGCTATACCGGTAGGCTTGATGCTTGGTAGTTTAATTGTTTTTAACAGGCTTGGTATAGACTCTGAATTAACTATAATAAGAAGTATAGGTGTAAGCTTTAAAAGATTAATAATTCCTGTTTTGGCTCTGGGAATTATGGGAACTGCTGTTTGCTATATTACCTACGATACGCTGATTCCTTACAGTGCAACCATAAAAAATAAGATAAAAAAAAGAATTAATCAGGATAACTTTGTATATGTGGATAAAACCAAAGAAGGTAAACCTAAACAAATACTGATTGTAGGCAAATATGACGGTAAGGATCTTGAGAATATAAGATTAATAACGTTTTCTGAAGTTGTAAGCAAAGATAAGCCTTTGGTAAAGAATATAATTTTAGCTAATACTGCGCTTTATACCGGACAAAGATGGATTTTAAAAGATGGTATTGAATATAAAATATCACCTGATGGTGTTTACGAAAGAGCTGTTTCTTTTAATTCCAAAAGTATATTTAGAGGTGATCTTGCCAGAAAGTCCTATGATTTGCTTAATTTTTCCTCTCAAAAGACCAGCCAAATGGAGATTTCTACCTTAAAAAACTATTTATCTTTATTAAAAGAGCTGGAAATTACTGAAGAGGCAAGATATATCAAAAATAAGTATTATCAACGTTATGCCCAGGCAATAGGATGTATTTTATTTGCTTTATGCGGTGTTATTTTAGGCTTTAGCCGCCCCGGAGAAAAAAAATTTTTCGGGATGATTGTCGGGGTTTTTGTTATTTTTCTTTATTATATTATTGTTCCGTTTTTGGAAATGCTGGCGCAAAAAGGTATACTTCCACCCTTGGTTACAGCTTGGATACCCAATTTTATTGCTTTAGCTACTTTATTAATTTTTATAAAACAAAAAAATATATAAAAAAAAATTAAAAATATACTAACAAGACAAAAAATAGTCTTTTTTATCTTGTTAAATTTAAAAATTTATAATAATTTGATACAAATATAAAAATATTTTTTTCACTACTTGCATAGAAGAGAAGAAAGAGGTATCAATGCAATCATTTAAATTATTAATAACCGCTATACTTTTATCATTATTTTTAATTGTTAGTTTTGCAGAAGCAAAAAGCAAGTGTAACAAGATTGAAATGGATGCAAAAGAGAGCTTGCAAAAGTTAAAAGAAGGCAATGAGCGGTTTATCAGGACAAATTACAAGCATCCTCACCAGTCAAAATATAGAAGGTTTGAAGTTCTAAAGGGACAGCATCCTTTTGCCGTAATAATAACCTGCTCGGATTCAAGGGTACCGCCTGATATTATTTTTGATCAGGGCCTTGGTGACCTTTTTGTAATAAGAAATGCCGGTAATGTATCTGATGAGCACGTAATTGCAAGTGTTGAATATGCAGTATGCCATTTGGGAATTCCATTAGTGGTTGTTATGGGACATCAGAGTTGTGGTGCAGTGACAGCTGCTTTACAAGACTCAAAGGATAGTATACATATTACAAACCTTGTAAACAGTATAAAGCCGGCTGTTAGAATGGCTCGTAAAAAAAAAGGCGATTTGCTTGATAATTCAATAAGAAAAAATGTGGAAATAGTAGTGGACGAGCTGAGAAGCTCAAGGCCTATTATTGCTAATCTGGTAAAGAAGAGCAGTGTTAAGGTCATGGGTGCTTATTATCATTTGGATACGGGAAAGGTGGATTTTATCTATTAATAAATTGAATTAATCTCCCCGAGCCAAGCAGACTGTGTAAAAAGTCCTCCTCCCGATTATGGAATAAGAAGGACTCAACAGGAGCTTTTGAGACGAGGCTATAAAGTTGGAGGAGACAAAATAGGAAAAGTTAGGAAAAGGAAACACCTAAAGCTAAAAACCTTTTACCCTGCTCCTAAGACAACTTTTAAAAACAAAAAAACAATAATCATGTAAAAGAAGAAAATGATTGCTCTAGATAAGTTAGGAGGTTTTAACTTTTTTTTAAAAAATCTTAATGAAAAAGGTAGGTAAATTGTATTTAGTAACTCAATTATTTTTATTGTATTATTTTTTTTATAAATACTTTTTGAGTTAGCAATGGAAGAGGCGAGTTATGGTAGTAGAGTTATGGTAGTAGAAAATACTAATATAATTACTGGATCAGATAATGCAGAAACTTTAAACGGAATTGAAGGTAATGATTCTATAGAGGGAAAAGGCGGTAATGATAGCATTTATGGTAATAATGGTGACGATACTATCCTGGCAGGCGCCGGTGATGATATTATTTATGCAGAAAAAGGCAATGATTATATAGAAAACAGTTCGGGGACAGATACATTTCATTTTAATTTAGGCGATGGAAAAGATATTATTTTAAATAAAAATAGAAACAGTAAAATAGTTTTTGGAGAAGAAATAGAAAAAAAAGACTTAAGTTTTTCCAGAAAAAGCAATGATTTAATAATAAATATAGCTGTATCTCAAGATCAAATAACTGTAAAAGATTATTTTAGCTTAAATAATTATGATTATCCTTTAGTAAAGGATGATTGGGCTCTTGTACCACACTCAGGAGGAGCTTCAATTTGGAGTGCAGGTACTGATGGAATTGTTTTTTGGGGTACTGGTTATAGAAAAAGATTTATTTTAGTTTTGGAGATAATTACGGCAGTAAGTCTGCCTGGATGAAAGCTGGGGAAGTAATTGTTGATTCAACTTCTTACGGCTTTGACAAGCTTGTATTCTCTGATAATTCAGAAATTAAGTCTTCAGAAATAGGGACTACGGCATTTCTTACGAAACAAATAATGGGCTTGATTTTAACAATGTTGATGATGTAGCAAGTGAGGCTGAGCTTATGGATCAAATTCAACTTTATTGGAGTAATTAAGGGCCTATAAGAGCCCTGCACGCCGCGGTCGCTCCGGGCAGCTGTGCCGCCAAGGTCGGCACAGCTATACTAACTCTAAAATACTTTTCAGATTCTTTAATCAGGTAAAAACTGATAAAATAAGCTCTTTTTCGTCATTTAGCACAAGAATCATCAAAAAGATAATTAATAATTCTGTCTTATCCACTGGAGACTTTTAATTTTAGTCACTATTATTAACTTGGTAACGATTTCTTAACAATCGCTTAAATTTTATGCAAAATTTTAATAAATAAACTATAATATATATTAAAGAGATATAATTTATATTGAATTAAAATAAAGAATAGTGGTCAATTGAGTACTGATGCTTACAAGTAAACTTAAGTTATATCAAAAGCTTACAGCGATGACATAAGAAAGGTGATGGTCATCACCTCTTCGGGTGAAAAGTCTTAGTCGAAATCCATTTGCCCTAAACATACAATTGAAGATAAATTATGCTGAACATAATCATTTCTCACATTATACTTGCCTATACCTTTATAAAATCCCCCCAAAGCAAAACCCGGCTTGTCAAAATACATACTTAACTCCGGTCCAAGCTGAAACTGCAATTGAAACATAATGCTTTTAATCAATGCATTTTTATATCTATGCTGATTATCGGTATACCCAAAATCCTTGGCCAGCTTGTACGCAGTACATACAGCTTCAGACTTTGTAGCATTAAAAGTTACACTGTCAGATCTGAAATAAGCTCCGTTTTGATCTTGATATTCTTGTTTTGATAACTGATTTCTCGATATATAATCAGCAATTTTAAAGCCATGAGTTAAATAGATATCATCTTTACGGTATCTATACAAGTCATTTAAGCAATATAAAAACCAATGATCACGTTTTTCAATAGCATAGTCAGGATCCGAGTTTATTCTGTAGTTAGCAGCACGTATTACAGCCTCAAGCCATTTTTTATCTTTATTTAGCTCATAAATCCTTAATAATCCCAATATAGCCTCTCCGGGATAAAAGGAAGAACGAAAGCCTAAAACCTGCCCTGTTGAGTATACCTCTTTATGCACTCGAAAATTTCCATTTTGTTCCAGCCTTTCAAGCATTCCAGCCCCCAAAGCCAGTAATAAATTATTATAAGTATTATCTTCGGTTATTTTTTGATATTTAGCAATAGCAACAGCAGCCAGTCCATTACTGCCAAGCTTGAATAAATCTTTTTCTATTATGCACAAAGACTTATTACTACTATTTTTACAATATCTGGCCTGTCGCTTTAAATACTCAATTCCTCTCTTTGCTGTCGCCAAAAGCTCTTTATCCTTAGTTACTTCATAAAGCTCAAGCATCGAATAAACCGAACCCGCATGCCTGAGTATATTATAACTACTTCCAGCCTTACCTGTAATTGGTGAATAAAGATAAACAAACCTGCCATTCTTATCAACAGTTCTTTTAAAGTACTCCCCAGCCTCAATCGATGCTAATAAAAGATCATCATTGTTTAAACTATTAAAAACCTTATGATTTCTGTATAATACAATTATTTTTTTGTTATCATTTAAATAGCTCTTTGTGCTAAAAGCATAAAAATCTTGTCCTTCTTTATTAAAGAAATTATTAAGCTTTTTTATTCTTTTCTTAGCTTCTTTGGAGGGCAAATCTTTATATTTATATAAAGCATAATTTATTATATTTACCTTATCAGGTTTATTTTCAAGGGTTATTAATTTATTTGCAATCACTTCTGCCGATAAAAAAGCCTGATAAGTTATCCTATCAGTAGCAAACCCGTATAATGAACTATCCTTGGAAAAATTATTACTTTTTTCTTTAATAACCTCATCAACAATATCCAGCCTTGTCCACCTAGGCCACCACCTTTGTTTATTGCTTTTAAAGTATTCATCAATTGCAATGTTAGCAGCTTGTAGCAAGCCTATTCCGATTCCTGTAAATACCCTGGCTTTATTTTGCCCGTCACTTACTGATAAAAAGACTATTCTAGCCTCTTTGTCATTTAGTATATCTTTGGATAAAGTTACTTTAGCAGCGTGATTATTTACTTTATTAAAGGTATATCCGGCTAATTTTTTAAGTTCACCTTGTTTAAAACCTGATAAATTTTTAATATCAGCAAACCAAATACTCTTATGGCCTGATATTTCAATACCCGTAAGAAAACGTACCAGCAAAATTATTAATACTAATATAAGTAATGTAACTCTGTTTTTTTTCATATCACACCAGCTAAAAACTATCCACCGGATCAATATATACTAGCTCACCAACTCAAAAATACTTTTCAAATTATTCAATCGAGTTAAATATAATAAAATATACTATACTATACTTTTTGATATTTTGTTATAATGTATAATATATTAACTCTAAAATACTTTAAAGATTATTCAATTGTGTTAAAATTAATAAAACTGCCAGTATTCTAAAAATAAAAATTTTAATTATATAATTAGTTCGACTAAAGCGAGGGAAAAAATGGAAGAGCTTTTGGCTATGATAGAAGAGCAACCAAATAATATTGATGCAAGAATGCAGCTTGTAAAAATGCATTTAGAAACACAGGATTTAGATGAAGCACAAGTCCTTTTAAAGGAAGTAATTGAACTTGATAAATATAACCTTGACGCTAATTATGTGCTAGCACAAATTTACGAAATACAAGAAGATTATATACAAGCAATAGAGCATCTTAAAACAGTTGTACAACAACAACCCGTGGAAGGCATAGTAATGAAGCTTGCCGAGCTATACGAAACCACTGATGACCTTGAAAATGCAAGGCGCCTTTACCACGACTGTTTTACAAGCAACCCTGACAATATGGAAGCAGTAGAATGCCTGGCAAACTTATATTTTATAATGGGGCAAAAGCAGGAAGCATTACAGTTTTATAAATTAATACTGGCCCAAGATCCGAATAATATGGTAGCTCATTCTCAATTAATGGATATATATGAATCTTCAGATAAATTTAACTACTATATGACAAGAGCTAAAATAAACAGGATGAATGAAAAAGTATCCTACGCGTTAAATGACTACAAAAAAGCTCTTCCTCACGCTGAATCTGATGCAGATTTTATAGAAACACAATTTTATATAGCAGAACTCTATATGCAACAAGAAAAATATATGCATGCAATCGATGCATATCTGGCAATAACAGATAGAGACGAAGAAAACGTAGATGCATCCAGAAGCCTTGCAGAATCATATCTCAAGTCCGACAACATAGATTCAGCTTGCGAGGCATACGAAAAAACATTAGAACTTGATCCAACAGACCAGGAATCAATGGAAGAGTTAATAGATCTATATATGGATCTTGAAAACTATAATAAAGCCTATAAATGGGTTAAAAAATTATTCATCAGTGAACCGGAAAATCTTTCATATAAAGTAACAATGGGTTCTATAAAGCTTGCACTGGGTGATAAAAAGGATGCCTATACATTAATACAGGAAGTCCTTGAAGAAGACGAAAAAAACACAGAAGCATTAAGCGCAATGGCCGACTACTTCTCTCAAGAGGAAGTTTATGACAAAGCCTTGGAATACGTGAATAAAATAAAAGAAGTAATACCCGCAAGTCCGTTTGGCTATAAAAAAGCTGCCGAAATCAATGAAGTAATCGGTAATGCCTACGAAACCCACTATAACTATGGTGTATATCATCATTTAAAGAAAGAATCTCAACTTGCAATAGATGAATTCACTTGCGCCCTGGAGTACAAAAGCGACAATTCCGATTTAGCGGTAAGAATAGCGGAACTTTACGAAAATATCTCGGAAGACTACGTAGCAATAGAATATTATCAAAAAGCAATAAGCTTAAATAACAAAGATGTAAACTCTTATAAAAAGCTGGCACAGCTTTACAAAAAGCTCGGCGACTATGATTCTCTAATTCAATGCTATACCTCTTTGCTGGAAGTAGACCCAGGTAATAGAGATGCCTGCTTCAGTCTGGCAGAATCTTACGAATCTCAGAAGAAGTACGACTTAGCGATAGAACACTATAGGAGCTGCTCAAAAATGTCCGCTCCTTCCAGCTGGCTGGAGGAAGTGGAGCTAAAACTTCAAAAATTGGAAAACGAAACCTACGTAAAAGAAGAGCAGGGTCTTATTGAGAAGTTTCTAAATGCTTTTAAATTTTAGGTAGTAGTCTCATTGATAATATCAAGTATTTTATCTTCTACTATGGTTTGCTGGCTGCTGGTTTTTAAGTTTTTAACGGTAATTGTGCCTGAATTTATTTCATTTTGCCCCAGAATAACAGCATAATCAGCTTTAAGCTTTGATGCTTTATCTAATTGCTTTACAAATTTTTTGTTTAACAAATCAAAATCGGTGCTAACTCCATTGCTTCTTAGCTTAAATACTAATTTCAGTGCTTTATTAATATCATTAGACACAACAAAAGCTTTTATTTTATTGGATTCAGGGGTGGGCATAATTGCCATTAACCTTTCCATACCCATTGCCCAACCAACTGCCGGTGTGTATTTACCGCCCAACATTTCAACGAGTCCGTCGTATCTGCCGCCTCCGCACACTGCATTTTGTGCGCCAAGGTTATTACCGGTTATTTCAAATACTGTTTTGGTGTAATAATCCAGGCCCCTTACGAGTTTTTTATTTATTATATATTCTATATCTAATATATTTAAATAGTTTTTTAAATTATCAAAATGGTTAGAGCACTCATTACAAATATAATCAGAATTGATGATTTGTTTTAATTCGTCGGTGTCCAGTAGTTCTTTGCAGGTTTCATTTTTACAATCAAGCATCCTTAAAGGATTTTTAGTATAGCGAATTTTACAGTCTGTACAAAACATATTTAAACCCGGCTGAACAATTTTTCTAATTTTGTCTCTAAAATCATTTCTACACTCAGGACAGCCAATATTGTTAATTTCTAATGATAAGCCCGATATATTTAATTCGTTCAGATACTCCATTGCCAGTTTTATGACTTCTGCGTCAGCAATTGCTTCTTGTATACCAAAAAGCTCAACTCCTATCTGATGAAACTGTCTTTTTCTACCACCTTGGGGACGTTCGTATCTGAACATAGGACCTTTGTACCATAATTTCAACGGACTGGGTAAACGGTGCATTCCGTTTTCAATATAGGCTCTTACTACTCCTGCCGTATTTTCAGGCCTTAGAGTCAGGCTTCTTTCTTTCTGAATAAACGTATACATTTCTTTGTTTACAATATCGGTAGAATTTCCTACACCCCTATGAAAAAGTTCTGTAGATTCAAATATAGGCGTTCTGATTTCCTTATAGTTAGAATTTTCAAATAAATTTTGCGCTTTATTTTCCATAAATTGCCATATATAGGAATTTTGAGCAGTGATATCATCTGTGCCCTTTGGAGCTTTGATTATCATTTATTTTCTCCTTTTTTACAATCCTAAAACCTGTTTTTGTAATTTTAAAATCTCATTAATCCCTTTTTCACCGTATTCTAAATATTTAAGCAAGTCTTCTTTACTAAAAGGCTCTTTTTCACTGGTGGATTGGAATTCTATAATCTTGCCCGAGCCTGTCATAACAATATTTGCATCTACATCTGCCGCTGAGTCTTCCATATATTCAAGATCTAATAAAATTTGCCCCTTAACAGTGCCTAAACTTATTGCGGCTATTGAGTCCCTTAAAGGCATTTTGTTTAGGGCATCTTCGTTTACTAATTTTGTTAGCGCATCATAAACCGCAACATACGCACCCGAAATGGCTGCGGTTCTTGTGCCGCCGTCTGCTTGAATAACATCACAATCTACAATTAAAGTTCTTTCGCCCAGCTTTTCAAGCTTAACTATTGCTCTTAGGCTTCTGCCTATTAATCTTTGTATTTCCTGGGTTCTGCCGGATATATGAGTGCCTCTTTCCCTGCTTACCCTAACATTTGTGGATCCCGGTAAAAGTGAATATTCTGCGGTTAACCAGCCTTGACCTGTATCTTGCAAAAAACGCGGAACTTTTTCGTCGATGCTGACTGTTACTATTACTTTTGTGTCACCGAATTCAACTAAAACAGAGCCTGGGGCATGTTTTGTATAATGTCTTGTAAACTTTATTTCTCTTAATTCATCGTGTTCTCTATTATTATTTCTTTCAAACATTTTACTTCTTTCTATTTAACAAATAATTAATTTTTTGAGATAATTATAATATGCTAATTCAAAAATACTTTTAAGAAATTTAATTTTGAACCAGAATAAATATTTTATTAAAGCCAAGTATAAGTATATATTAAAAATTAAAGTGATGACATAAGAAATCACCAAAAATTAGATACAGGATGGAGTTAAAAGTAAATTCATGGATAAGTTTTATATCACAACCGCAATCGACTATGTAAATGGCCCGCCGCATATCGGGCATGCTTATGAAAAAATCCTTACTGATATTATTGCAAGGCACTTTAGACAAAGAAGATTCGATACTTATTTTTTAACAGGCACGGATGAGCATGGGACAAAAATAGAAAAAACAGCTGCTTGTAATAATATGAAGCCTCAAGAGTTTTGTGACTCTATTGTACAAATTTTTAAAAACGCTTGGCAGTTATTGAGTGTTGACTACGATGGCTTTATCAGAACTACGGATGACTTCCACGAAAAAGCTGTTCAAGATATTTTTCAAAAGCTTTTGGATAAAGGAGATATTTATAAAGCCAGATATGCCGGTATATATTGCCCGGGGTGTGAATGCTTTTTGAATGAGCGTGATTTAGCTGAAGATGGCCTTTGCCCTGATCATCAGGCAAAGCCGCAGGAAGTTGAAGAGGAAAATTACTTTTTTAAACTCTCTAAATATAAAGATAAAATCAAAGAACATATAAAAAATAATCCTGAATTTATTTTACCTGCCTTTAGAGCAAATGAAGTTATTAATCAGTTGGAAGATACAGAGGATATTAGTGTTTCAAGACACAAATGCGCTGTAAGCTGGGGTATACCCGTTCCCAATGATGAGGATCAGGTTATTTATGTATGGATTGATGCATTATCTAATTATATTACTGCTTTAGGTTATGGATCGGATGATAATGAAAACTTTAACAGATATTGGCCTGCTGATGTACATATGATAGGCAAAGATATTCTTAAATTCCATTCTATATACTGGATTAGTATTTTGATGGCTTTGGAAGTTGAATTGCCTAAAACTATACTGGCTCACGGCTGGATAACTGTTGATCAAACAAAGATGAGCAAATCTGTAGGTAATGTAATTAGTCCCGGTTATATTTTGGAAAACTTTAATTTGCCTAATGCTGATGCTGCAAGGTATTATCTTGCTACTTGCGCTAGTTTAGGACGAGATGGCAATTATAATGATGAAGATTTTAAGCTGAAAGTAAATGCTGACTTGGCAAATAATCTTGGCAACCTGTTAAACAGAACCTTGAATATGCTTATAAAGTATTTTGACGGTAATGTAAATGAATCTATAATCACCAAACAAGATGATAACAAACTGGCTGAATTGTGTAAAACTACCAGTGACAAGGTTAAAGAAGAATTTAACGGGTATAAAATTGCTGAGGCTGCCGAGGCTATATTTACACTGGTTAATGAAGCCAATAAATATGTTAATGATAAAGCTCCCTGGGCTTTGGCCAAAAATGAAGATACAAAAAACGAGTGTGGGCAAGTCCTTTATAATGTTTTAGAAACCTTAAGGCAGGTTAGTATTATGTTATTTCCTTATATCCCTAATATTTCTTCTGAAATGTGGGAACAGCTTGCTCAAGAATGTGATGCTGCCTGTCAAACTTGGGATGATTTATATTGGGGCGGTTTGAAAGCAGGTAGAATAGCATCTAAAGAAACTGTGAAACCTGTGTTTTTACGATTAGACTCTGAGGTTGCAGGTAAGGAAAAGAAGAAAAAAGTTAGTGGTTAATCAAGTAATGCAAAATAAATTTATTGATACACACGCTCATTTGGATTTTAAAGATTATGAAAATAATCTTGATGAAGTTGTCCAGGAAATCATTGATGCAGGGATTGAAAAAGTTATCATCCCTGGTGTTACTATTCCTGAGACAGACAGAGTTGTAAAACTTATTGAAAAATATGATATGCTCTATGGTGCGGTAGGATTGCATCCCTCTGAGGCAAACTCTTGGAGGGATGATACTTGTGATTTATTAAAAGAGTACGCCAAGCACCCTAAAATAATTGCTATTGGCGAAGTGGGGCTTGATTACTACTGGGATAAATCTTTTGTAGAACAACAACAGTTTGTTTTTAAGGAGCAAATTAATCTGGCAAAAAAGATGAAGCTACCTTTGATAGTCCACGACAGGGATGCACATGCCGATACTATAAGTATTCTTAAGGATACAAGCGCTGGTGAAGTCGGTGTAATAATGCACTGTTTTTCCGGCAGTACCGAGTTTGCCATGGAGTGCGTTAATGAGGGTTTTTATGTTGCTTTGGGCGGACCTGTCACTTTTAAGAACTCTAAAAAGCCTAAGGAAGTTGCCAAAACTGTTCCTTTGGATAAATTATTACTAGAGACGGATTCTCCGTTTTTAGCTCCGCACCCTTTTAGGGGGAAGCTTAATTCTCCTGCAAAAATACCGCTTATTGCCGAGGAAATAGCTAAACTACGTAATATAACTTTGGAAGAGCTGGCCAGTGCTACTACTGACAATGTAGAAAGGGTTTTTAAGTTGCGAATATAGGAATGAAGTGTAACGTAAATGGATGCTTTTTATACTATAGGTATTGGCAACTTTCGTCAAATCTAATAACATCTTCTTCTTCAAGCACACTACCATTTTGGATTTCTATTATTTTTAAAATGGTATCTTCGGCATTTTCTAGTGAATGTTTGGTTTTGCTGGGGATATCAATACTATCGCCAGCATTAAGAATATATTCTTTATCTTCTTTAACCACCTTGGCTTTACCGGAGAGAATAACCCAGTGCTCACTTCTGTGATTATGCAGATGCCGGCTAAATTTTGATTTTGGATTGATATATAATGTTTTAACAAGAACATCATCTTCTTTTTGTAATATTTTTGAATAACCCCAAACTTTGTAAGTTGTACGATGTGTTTTACAAGCAAGATCATTATTTTGCCTAAGTATATCAAAAACTTTAGCAACATCGTGAGTCTTATTTTTATCACAAGCTAGTATAGCATCTTCTGTTTCTACTATGATAGTATTTTTTAATCCGATAGTTGATACAAGTTTTGAGTTGCTTAGTATCAAAGAATTTTTACTGTCAAAATCTATAACATTACCGGTTATAAGGTTATTGCTATCGCATTTATTGCCGGAATCATAAATAGCTTGCCAAGAACCCATATCATTCCATCCGCAGGTCATAGGCAATAATGCCATTTTTTTTGATTTTTCAAGAATTGCATAATCAGCCGAAATATCAGGCATTTTAACATAATCGTTAAACATTACGGCAGGCACTATATCCGTAAATATAGAGTTTTGAATAATATTAAGAATTTCCGGTGCATATTTTTTAACTTCTTGGATAAACACTGATGCTTTAAAAATTATTATACCGCTATTCCAATAAAAACTGCCTTTTCTGCAATATTCTTCAGCAGTTTCCATATCGGGTTTTTCTTTAAACAAATGTACCCGGCGAGCTGTACTGATTATATTAGATAAAGTCTCGTCTCTTCTTGCATCAATATAACCATAGCCTGTATCAGGCTTATCCGGTTTTATTCCAAATGTAGCAATATAATCTTTTTCTGCAAGCTTAGCACCTTGTTCCAAAAGCTCTGTAAAACTTTCATTATCCTGAATAACGTGATCAGAGGGCGCTATTAAAAATAGAGGGTTATCATTGTCTTTACATGCTTTTTTTAAGATATAAAAGACTGACAATATAATTGCCGGTGCTGTATTTCTGTCAATAGGTTCAATAATAGCATTATCAACAGGAGCACTTAGCTCTTTAAGCTGCATTTCAATATCAGAAAAATGTTTTAAATTTGTGACGGTAAAAATATTTTTAGACTCTATAAGCTTGTTTAATCTTAAGTATGCAGCCTGAAACAAGGTGTTCTCATTAGTAAATTTCAATAATTGTTTAGGGTACATTTCCCTGCTCAAAGGCCATAGCCTGCCGCCACTTCCTCCGGCCAATATAATTCCAAACAGATTAGGTATATTTTTCATATTCTTTCCCAATATTCAATCTCGCTCTACTTAATATACTAACTCAAAATAAAATAAAAAATAAAGTAGAGATTATCATGAATAAAAATGTTCTCTTTTATTTAGTAATATTTTTAATATTATTAAATAACACTGTATGTTCTGCTCAAACTCAATATCTTCAGGGACCTGTATTAGGAAAAATATCATCTTTATATGGATTTAGACAACACCCTATATTAAAAAAATACAAATTTCATGCAGGTCTTGATATAGCAGCAGCATATGATAGTCCAATTTACGCATTGCAAGACGGTTATGTAGTAACAAGCATAAACGATCGTAATTGTGGCAATATGGTAATAATACAGCATGCTTACCCATATTATTATAATATACCAACTTTAAAAACTAAATATTGCCATAATTCAAAAAATCTTGTAAAACACGGACAATATGTAAGGCGTGGTGATATAATTGCAAGAGTAGGATCAACCGGCAGGGCAACAGGACCCCATTTGCATTTTGAAGTTATTTATAACGGTTATCCTGTAGAGCCATTAGATTATTTAAAAAAATTGCCATATTATAACAGTAGGATAAATTATTTTAGAACGCACCAAAATACAATGAAATACAACAATAACTATCAATACACATTTAAGTATAAAAAAAATTATAATAAGTTATATTAATATTTTGTAATATTTTTGGCTGTTTATATTTAAAAATGAAATATAGTATGCTATACTACGAATATAGCAGATAGAATTATGATCTAATAATATTACAGACAACAATTTTTTACGGTTTCTATTTTTTAGTTGTATGCTATTACTATACTAATCTCAAATATACTAATTCAAAAATACTTAATTAGAGTTAACATAACGCTAATACGAGGTGAAAATTATGTATATACTGCCGCCCAATAGGTTTAATCAAAATCTGGTAAGTCCGGCTGCAGCTACTAATTCTTCTAATCAAAACGGCGAAAATGAAGCTAATTATAAAAAAATTAATAATTCAGAGAACGAATTTGATTATTTCACAGAAAAAGTAGATGTTGAGCAAGGTAAAAATTTATTAACGCTTAAGGCTTTGTTAAAATTAATCTATGAAAAGCTTAAGTCTTTCCTCCTCTTCCTTTTATTTAAAATAAAAAAATCCTTAGAAACATTTAATCTGAGTAAAGATTAAAGCAATTTTTAGAAGCTGTGTTGTTAAAGCTTGCATCGCAGTCCATAAATGAGCCTTGATTATTTATATAATCCAGCTTTTATTTTTTTAACAAGACAGGCTCTTAGTGTTTGGATTGCTTTTCTTTAATTAAAATCTCGTGTTCCGACCATATTCACATCAATACCGGAATCTCTGTTTAAATAAAGTGTTTGGGTCGGGAATGCAAATTCTATGCCCTGAGCATTAAATTCGCTAATTATTCTTAAAAACAGCTCGTGTCTGATTTTTAAGTATTCACCCCAGTCATTGGTTTTTGTAAAAATATAAAGAATTATTCTCAATGAATGAGCTGCCATCTGATTAAGATGTATTTGTTTATATTCTAACATTCCGGGATGTTCCTCCACTACTTTCCTGCAAATATCAACAGCCATTTGAATTTTTTCAGGCGGTGTATCATAAGTTATATCAATATATTCATATATACGGCGCTTTCTGTGGCGAGATACGTTTTTAATTGTACTGTTTGCGGCTTGGTTGTTTGGTATAACGATTAATGTATCATCAAAAGCTCTTATTTTAGTTGAGCGCAAAGTAATATCCTCAACAATACCTTCAACATCAGTTCCGGCGACACTTTTGTCAACTACAATCCAATCACCTACTTTATAAGCCTGATCAACAATAACAGAAAAAGAACCAAATATGTTAGCTATAGATTCTTTTGCGGCAAAACCGACTGCTAAACCTGTAATCCCAAAACCTGTAAGTAGTGATGAAACTGAATAACCTCTGTTTTGTATAATAATAATTAAAGCAACAAAAGCAATAACAACTTTTAGTGACCTTTTAAACAATGGAAAGAAATGTACAATAGCTGCTTCACTTTTTTCCTGCTGCTTAAATTTGCCCACCAGGAACTTATCTAAAATTTCTATTAAATCAAAACACAGCCAAGTTAAAATCATAGCAACAAGTGTTTCTGTCCCACCTGTTAATATAGCCTTTAAAGGCAATATGTCATTTGTAGGCCCCAAGGAGAAAAACGCACAATAAAAGCCAATAACATATATCAGCCATACTACCGGTTTTTCCATAATACTTATTACTTGATCATCATATTCTGTATTTGTTTTAGATGTTTGCTTTTTAATAAACTCAATCACTACAAGAGATAAAACTCTACTGGCAATAAGCGTTAAAATTATAAAAATCAAAAACATTATAATTTTATCTAAAGTCAAGCCTATGATTTTATATGTTTGAATAAAACTAATGATCTCTGATATACCCATATATTCCACCTTTATTTATATTTTTCACATCTCCCGTCAATAGGGGAAATAAAACTCTTACTCGTAATTTCAATTATATTATAACAAGTAAATAACAAGTCAGTATATTAAATAATATACTAATAAACCCTCCATTACCGAGCAGCCTTTTGTCAATAATTTTAAAATGAACCTCCTCGACCCAAGGGTCGAGTATCAGCCCCATAACTTTAAACGCAAAGCTTTGCTTTGCATAAGTTAGCGACCCAAGGGTCGGGGTATTCTATCGAATAAATTTTTAATTTTTACCCACTATGCCGGTTGTAGGCGATGATGCACTTGCAAATGGTTTTACGGGTATTCTGCCGGCTTCGTATGCAGTCCTGCCGGCATGTACCCCCAGTTTAAATGCCTTAGCCATTTTAGCAGGATCTTCTGCTTGTGCAATTGCAGTATTTACCAGTACACAATCAGCACCTGCCTCCATAACCTGTGCAGCTTCAGATGGAACTCCTAGTCCTGCATCTACAACAACCGGTACACTAGCTTGTTCAATAATAATTTTAATATTTTCAAGTGTTTTAACGCCTTGGCCTGTTCCAATAGGAGAAGCTAAAGGCATAACAGTAGCACATCCTGCTTCTTCCAGTCTTTTAGCCAGTAAGGGATCAGCATTAATATATGGCAGTACTACAAAATTTTCTTCAATAAGTTGCTTTGCAGCTTCTAACGTAGCAATCGGGTCAGGCAATAAATATTTTGGATCAGGTATAACTTCCAGCTTAACCCAATTGTTAATTCCCATAGCTTTTCCTAGCCTTGCAACCCTTACTGCTTCTTCAATGGTTTGGCAGCCTGCTGTGTTAGGCAAAATCCAATATTTATCGGTATCAATATAGTCCATCAATCCTACATGCCCGGGCGCACCTATGTCCACTCTTCTGATCGCAACTGTTACAATTTCTGCACCACTGGCATCGTGTGCCTGTTTCATTACTTCATAGTCAGAAAATTTACCTGTTCCGAGCATTAAGCGAGAATTAAATGTTTTACCTGCAATAGTTACTGTCATAATATACCTTCTTTTTTATTCTGGCTTCATACATAACTAGAATACAATGCAAAAAATATAATTTCAAAATGTTTTTATAAACAGGCAAAAATTAATAAAATAAACTAGTCTCTGAAATACAAGCGGGAGCGTTAAAAAGTTAAATGGTTAATTTTACCTTTTATAAGCTCATTCAAATAGAGTAATCTGAAATTTAAGTGAGTACTGGTATATTTTTCAGGGCTGTTGATAAAACTCTAAAAAACACTTGTGGTGAATGGAAAGAGATAAAGTGTGTTGTTGAGATAAAAAAATTCGGAAAGTTTTTGATACAAGGACGAAAGAATACATAAAATCATCTGTAGAGTACTCCTATTATGCTTCTACAAGTATTTTTACAGCAGGAAAGTTTCTTGAATACATCAGAGACCATTGGAAAATTGAAAATAAAAACCACTGCGTTAAAGACATAACAATGAATGAGGATAAATCAGGAATTAGAAAGAATCCTGTTATCTTTGCAATTATCAGGAGTATTGCCCTTAATATTTTAAGATTAAATAATTTTGAAAATATTTCTCTCGCAACTTTTT
>JANQHM010000167.1 GCA_028282645.1 Candidatus Gastranaerophilales bacterium | reverse complement strand
TATTAGTGTAACTGTCTGGATTTTAAATAGAAATAAAAAAGCTCACAATTTTGATGCCGGCAATATTGTCAGGCATTACAGAGAACGTGAAGAAGAAGTGTTGTTTATGGATTTGCGCCAAATTGGCGAACCGTTTGAAAAGAAGTTTACTCAATTTAATGAACAGCATATTAATGATATAGCAACAACTTATCATAACTGGCAACAAGGTATTGATTACAAAGATATTGCTGAATACTGTTACTCAGCAACTAAAGAAGAAATAGCATTAAAAGATTATTCGCTTGTACCTAGCAAATATATTGAATTTGTAAATAGAGACGAAAACATAGACTTTGATGAAAAAATGGCTGGACTGCAGGCTGAATTTACAGAGCTTTTAAAGGAAGAAGAAGCATCAAAACAAGAGTTATTAAAAGTGTTTGAAGAGTTGGGCTATGCGATCAGATTATAAAAAATTAGGTTCTTATATAAAGCAAATTGATATTAGAAATACTGAAGATAAAAAAAATAATCTTTTAGGTGTTTCTACCCAAAAAATATTTATTGAGTCTATAGCAAATACTGTTGGTACTGACTTTAAAAAATATAAAATCGTAAAAAAATATCAATTTACATATGTACCTGATACTTCAAGACGTGGAGATAGAATAGGCTTAGCTATGCTTGAACATCTTGATGAAGCTCTAGTTTCTCAGGCATATACTGTTTTTGAAATTGTTGATCATAATGAACTTGACCCTGAATATCTTATGATGTGGTTTAGGAGACCTGAGTTTGATCGTTATGCTCGTTATAAATCTCACGGTAGTGTAAGAGAAATTTTCGATTGGGATGAAATGTGTGATGTTGAACTCCCTGTGCCGTCTATCGAAAAACAACGAGAAATAGTCAAAGAATACAATACAATAATTAACCGTATAAAGCTTAATGAGCAACTAAACCAAAAACTTGAAGAAGCCGCACAAGCTATTTATAAGCAGTGGTTTGTGGATTTTGAATTTCCTATATCAGAAGAATATGCTAACTCCATCGGCAAGCCTGAGCTAGTTGGCAAACCCTATAAATCCAACGGCGGCGAGATGGTATTCAATGAAGGGCTAGAGCAGGAAATTCCAAAGGGATGGAGATATGGAATAGTTTCAGATATTGGGCAGAATAAACGTAAAGCTTTTAATTTAAAGAAAAATTTTCCAATAATTTCGTATATTGGACTTGAACATATGCCCCAAAAAAGTATAGCCTTGGGTAATTGGGATAAAGTAACATCTATCGGAAGTAATAAACATTGTTTCTTAAAAGGGGAAATTTTGTTTGGAAAATTAAGACCTTATTTTCATAAGGTTGGTGTAGCGTTAACTGATGGTATTTGTTCAACGGATATTATTGTAGCTGATTCTTTGCAAGATTATACTTTTGGATTATTATTGATGATTTTATCAAGTAATGATTTCATTCAATATGCTAATTCTGGCTCAGGGGGAACTAAAATGCCAAGAACAGATTGGAATCACATGTCATCTTATAAAATTACTATTCCTTCAACAACCATTCTGAAAAAATTTAATTTCTATACTAAAATAATATTATCAAATATTGAAAATAACTGTAACTCAATATTATTACTTAAAGATTTAGAATATAGTCTTCTCTCAAGCATGGCATCAAAACAATTGCAGGCGGTGTCATGTTAAAGACTGTCTTTGATTTCCTTTGGATAATATCTTCAATGTCTCCATACTTATTGTTTTTTAAGTTAAGTAATATAGATGCAAAAGAACCTATAAACATTTTTAATAATATTCAGTATGGAAATACACTATTACAGACAGATTACTTTGTTACTGCAATTGTTGCATTTTCTTCAATTCTTTTTTTACAAATATACAAGTGGATTGAATTTAAAAAAGCCAACGATAGTTTAACAATAAATAGTATTAAAATTGCAGGACCCATTTATATACCAGTTTATATAACTTATTTTGTAATAGCAATTAATATTTCTAATTTAACAACATTTATTTGGGTATCAATTATTTTATTTTTACTAATAAGTACAACTAAAGTGTTTTATTTTAATCCTATTTTATTATTATTTGGTTATCATTTTTATGAAATTCAAGATACTAATGATACTTGTTTATTATTAATATCTAAAAAAAACGACTTAAAAGGTAAACAATCTTTTGAAAAATTATATAGATTGAATAACTTTACATTTTTAGATACGAAAGGTGACTAGCTATATTATGACAGATAAATGCTTGTATGGAAAATTAAGTGGTAAAAATAATTTTGTAAAAATTAAATCTTTGTCAGAAGATGAAATAAATGAATTGTTTCCCTTTGTATCAATAGATGAAGCTATTGAATTCAGTCCTCAAGCATTAGCTGGAGAAGATGAATACAGATATATTCAATTAATTGATGATGATTTTATAATAGAACCATTTATTTCTATGCAAGATTCTACAGCAAGCTATAACAATATAAATAAATCTCAACTTTCTAAATTAGACGCAATATTTGTAGCAGATGTTATTTCTGAAGGTGATGAAGAAAAAATTTATGATTTTAGAGTTCAAAGATTATGGGCGAGATACTATTATACAAAACCATCTGTTCAATGGCTAAGCAATAATGAATGTAAATTTAACAGTAAACAAGATATTATAATGCTACGCTTTTCAACAGACGCATATTATCAAGGTTCTACTAAAAGATTATATTTTAAAAAATTTGAACATATAAAAAAAATTTTTACGGGTATTGATAGATATTATAGAACAGCTTGCAAAAAAGACTATGATGCTTTAAAACAAATAAGTTTTGTTGATATGCAAATTGTAGCATCAAAAGTAGGTGTACAATCAAGTCGTAAAATTGCTCTTATGGTAGATGAAAAAATTCTACAGCAAAAAAATCTTAAACAGTTAAAAAAATATGCAGAAAAGTATAATCAAAGCTTGCCAATTACAGAAAATAAAATTGTTTTAGCTGAAAACAAAGATATTGATTTATTATATTCCGTTGCAAATGAACTGTTTTATACATCTGAACTATCAAAAGAGCCTAGAAAAACGAACTCTGTAATTAAGTTAGAGGCTAGGAATTAACTTTTATATTTAAAAATTTGCTAACTATAAAATAATTTTAAAAAAATAAAAAATTTAGTTAAAGGGATATATTATATAATGTCTAAATTCACGGAAGAAAAGCTGGAACACACGATAATAGAAATGATATACATATGCTAAAAATGTATTTGCCTGACATGAGCTTGATTGAAAAATTTGAAAAAATGTTTCAAATTTTATTTGAATATAAAAATATTTCTGAATTAAGTACTGAAAACTTAGTAAAACTAAAGGGTCTTATTCTCTCTCGCATGGCATCAAAACAACTGGAGGCGGTGGTGTGAGTAGTATTATAATATCAAATGAGGAAGCTAAAGCTCTATTAAAAATGGAAAAAATAAAGACTACAAATGATATTATTAATCTGCCAAATACAGGCGGTCGGGCTGAAATACCATTAATAGCAAAAAATGGAACAGAATCTTTTACATTAGATATTAGCAGAGGAAGATTAAATCCGGAACGGAGAAAATATCAAAACAGGACAAGACAATGTATAATACTCGCCAGACTTGATTTTAACAGTCCGCACCGCAACCCTGACGGAGAGGAAATAGGCGTTCCTCATTTACATTTGTACAAAGAAGGATATAATGATAAATGGGCATATCCCGTACCTACTGATATT
>JANQHM010000110.1 GCA_028282645.1 Candidatus Gastranaerophilales bacterium | reverse complement strand
ACATTTGAATTTAGCCGAAGTTCAGTTTTAGGCTTAAAAAACAAATTTTTAGCCGGATTTTGCGGTACCGATAAGGGTGAAGAGATTATTGAAGAAATGAAATCTAAAAAAATTCCTTTAGACTATATGACCAAAATATATACTGCGGCAAGCAATAATAACAAAGAAAATGAAACAATAAGAGATTATGTGCGAAAAGAGATAAGGAAAGTAGTTGATCAGCCTTTTATAACTTCAATAGTAGCTAATATTAAAGATAAAAGCTTACAAGAAGAAATATTTAATATCCTTATAGCACCAGGAAAAGGCATTAATGATTCAGATGATTATCTAAAAGCTTATTCTTATGAAGCTATGGGCAATATAGGAGTTAATACTCAAGATAAAGAGTTACAAGAAAAGATATTAAAGTATCTGATGGCAAATGAAAAAGGCATTAATGATTCAAATAACTTTGTAAGAGCTTATTCTTATAAAGCTCTGGGCAATATAGGAGCTAATACTCAAGATAAAAAGTTACAAGAAGAGATATCAAAGTATCTGATAGCAAACGAAAAAGGCATTAATAATTCATATAACCTTGTAAGAGCTTTTTCTTATAAAGCTCTGGGCAATATAGGAGCTAATACTCAAGATAAAAAGTTACAAGAAGAGATATCAAAGTATCTGATGGCAAACGAAAAAGGCATTAATGATTCAGATGTACTAGTAAAGAATTATTCTTGCAGTGCTTTAGGTAAAATAGTAGCTAGTACTAAAGATGAAAACTTGCAAAGCAAAATATTCAAGGCCCTGACAACAGAAACAAAAGGTATTAATGATGCAGATGAAGTAGTAAAGGATTATTCTTACAATGTTCTAAATAAAATAGCAGCTAGTATTAAAGATGATAAAGACTTGCAAAAAACAATGTTCAATCTCCTGACAGCAGAAACAAAAGGCATTAATGATTCAGATGACTTTGTAAAAGCTTATTCTTATAAAGCCCTGGGTAATATAGCAGCTAATACTAAAGATGAAAGCTTACAAGAAGAAATATTTAATATCCTTACAGCACAAGGAAAAGGCATTAATGATTCAGATGATGATGTAAGAGCTTATTCTTATGAAGCCTTGGGTAATATAGCAACTAAAGATGAAAATAGGGGAAGTACAATTATAGGTATAATTAGTAAAGGCATTAATAATTTAAATGTCCCTGTAAGAGCTTATTCTTACAAAGCTCTAGGTAAAATAGCAGCTGGTACTAAAGATAAAGACTTGCAAAAAACAATGTTCGACCTACTTAGCGCAGAACAAAAAGGCATTAATGATTCAAATGATGGTATAAGAGCTTATTCTTGTAAAGCCCTGGGTAAAATAGCAGCTAATACTAAAGATGAAGATGTGATAAATCAAATTGTAGATATGTTAATTAATAAAGGCGTTAAGGACAAGTATGAAAATGTGATAATTTGTTCCTTAAAAGCTTTAAAGGATATAGCACTTAAAAAAGGCTGTCTGCTTACTTGTGAAAAACTTGAAGATAAAAATGGAAATGAAATAAAAGATAAAGATGGAAATCTTATATTTAAGACTATTTTTACAAAAGTGTTAAATACAGTGAATGATATAAGGAAATCATCTAAATCCCCCGATCTATATACAGAAGCCCTTGTACTCCAAAAAGAGCTGGAAGCAAAAGATAGCTCTTTAAAGAGAATTTCTCGAATATCCAGGCTGCATTATGATCAAAAAAGGGGGTACTTGCCGGATAATGCTCGTAAAAAAATACTAGAAGTACTTGAATAGAGAATGAATGGGTTTTAGCAATTGGTTACCGGGTCTTAGGGTTGCCATCCTCTTATCCGGTTTTATTTTATTTTTATATACTACTGAGGGGTTAGGGGTGGATAAAAAAAAAATAAAACTTTTTATTCCTTACTTATGATAACCTATAAGAGTGAAATAGTGAGTCTAAACAGGATTTGATAATGGGGAAAATTCTAAAAATAAGCTACACAAAACTATCTTTTTACTTGACATGTCCCAGGCGTTACTATTACAGGTACGAAGAAAAAAGGCCGTTTTATCCCACAAAAAAAATAAAATACGGAAGTAATATACACAGGGTGTTAAAGGATTATTCCGAATTGCTAAAAGTGGGAGAAATACCGAATAAACAAGCCCGGCAATCTTTGTTTAATAATCAATGGACTAAAATATCAAAAAATAAAGAGGAAGATCAGCAGTTTAAAGATCAAGGCCTGGAACAGCTGGAAAAATTTGCAGAAATAAACGAAAAAAGCGCACAAAATATTTTATTTTTAGAAAAGAGTTTTAATTTTCCAATAACACACGACATTTCGATTAATGGATATATCGACAGGATCGATAAAATTGAAGATAATTGTGTTGATATAATAGATTATAAAACCGGAAACACAAGGCAGCTTTTTGAAGATGATATTCAGCTTAATTTGTATGCTTTGGTTTGTAGGTATTTAGGCCTTGAACCGAAGAAATTAAGCTTGTATTTTGTACAATTCAATAAAAAAACAAGCGTAGATGTTCAGGATAAATATATAGATGAAGTTAAAAATTTGATACTTAATACTGCCGGCAAAATTAAAAATAAAGAATTTAAACCCGGACAAGTAATTGAAAAAATATGCGATGAGTGCAGTTATAAAAGAATCTGCCCTGATTATAAAGATTTTATTTTTAATTTATATAAATATAATAATAAAAAATAAGGTGATGGTCATCACCTTTCTTATTTCATCGGTGTAAGTTTTTGATATAACTTGAGTTTACTTGTAAGCATCAGTACTCAGCTGACCACTACCAAAAATAAAAAGAGGCTTGTTTTATTGTGATATGTGCCTCTTTTTTGTAAATTATATAAGTAAAAAAGTATCTATGCAGCACTTTCTTCGTTTTGTTTTTCAGCTTCGGCTTTAGCTCTGGCTTTTTTAGATAATTTTGGCTGTCCTTCTTTTTCTTTTCTAATTAAATTACCATTTTCATCAGAGTTATCAATTAAATACTTAACTGTTTCAGTTGGCTGAGCACCTTTTTTAATCCAGTCAAGAGCTTTTTCTTTATTTAACTTTAAATCTTTGATTTTTGGATTATAAAAGCCTATTTGTTCAATAGGCCTGCCTTCTCTTTTAGCAGCACTATTGATTACTATAATTCTATAAATAGGATTTTTTTTATCACCCAAACGCTTTAAACGGATCTTTACCATAATTTAATTTTCTCCTTTAGTCTATATACTATTTATTCAATCGTTTTAAATTTAATAAAATAAACTATACTCTGAAAAGAGTAAAATGAGTTACTGGTAAAAATAATATATCAAACAAAATAAATCTTCAAGTCCTGCTCTACTTACTTGTTTAATTCTACTAATAAGATTTTTTTGGTAAAATAAAAAAAGAAATAAAATCTATATCAAGGAAAAAATATGGATCAGCAAATTTGGATAAGGGCCATAAGAGGCGCAATATCCGTAGAAGCAAATACTAAAGAAGCTATATCAAATGCTACTGTCGTGCTTTTGTGCAAAATACTTGAAGAAAATAATTTAACTAAAGAAAATGTAGAATCTGCAATATTTACTTTAACTCACGACCTTAACGCTGATTTTCCCGCCAGATCAGCCAGGGTTCAGCTTGGGTGGGACGAGGTTTCCATGATTTGTACGCAGGAAATACCTGTGCCGGACAGTCTGAAAATGTGCTTAAGGGTTATGCTTGGTGTTTATACTAATTTAGCTAAAAATGAAGTGCGGCATGTGTATTTAGGCGGTGCGGCAAAGTTACGCCCGGATTTGAATGTGTAAGTAAAATATCTATTAAGGAAGACCTTGTTTTTACCCCAAATATTGGGGATTATAATAGATTTTGAGCGATTACAACCCTGTCAATATTGTTTAAATCCTTAATTATTTTTATTAATTTTAAATTATTTTTATTAATTAAATCTTTAATAAGTCTTGATTGTCCGGTCCCGATCTCCAAAAGCAAATACCCACAGTGCCTAAGCTTAACTTTAGACTGCTTTATCAATTCAGCATAAACAGATATACCCTCCTCATCCTGTGCAAACAAAGCTTGCTGAGGCTCATGTCGTGCAATTTCAGCCTGCAATTCCGACTTTTCTTTAATAGGGATATAAGGCGGATTTGAAACAATTATATTAAATTTTTTATCAATATTAAAAAATAAATCAGATTGAATAAATTCAATTTTATTATTAAGTTTTAAATTCTGAGCATTAAATTTAGCTACATCTAGTGCATCCTGAGAAATATCAGCCGCGTAGAAGCTAATACTATCGGATGATGTTATATGCTTAGCAAGTGCACAGATTATACACCCCGAGCCGGTTCCAATATCAATAATATTAATTCTTTTAGAATAAAAATTATCTGAATAAATATTTATAGCCTCTAATACAAGAAATTCACTCTCAGGCCTGGGTATAAGCACTCTATTATCCACAAAATACTCATCACCCATAAAATAAGCTTTGTTAATTAAATATTGAACGGGTATTTTATCTTTAATCCTTTTATTTATTAAATTTATTAATTTTTCAATTTGATTATCCTTTATTTCCCTGTCTGGCGAAATAATAAAATCCTTTTTGCTAATTCCTGTAACAAATTCCAGTAATATATCAACTTCCTTTTGAGCCTCTTCAAGCAAAATACTGCTCCCGGTCAGCTTGGAAACAGCATTTTTTCTTATATATTTAATTTTATTATTATTATTCATCGCTCTGTGCTAATTTTTCAAGTTTTGCTTTTTGGTCAGCCATTATTAGCATTTCAATAAGATCATCCATATCACCTTCAATTACTGTTTTTACATTAAGGTTTTGACCGATTCTATGATCAGTTAATCTGCCTTGCGGGAAATTATAAGTCCTAATCCGTTCACTTCTGTCACCGGTCCCGACTTGAGATCTTCTTAAGTCGGTAATTTCCTGCATTTGTTTTTGTTGTTCCATATCATAGAGCTTTGTTTTAAGAATTTGCATAGCTCTTTCTTTATTTTGAAGCTGACTTCTCTCTTCTGTACAATGGACCATTAAACCGGTCGGCTTGTGTACGATTCTAACAGCGGTTTCAACTTTGTTTACGTTTTGACCGCCTGCACCGCCGGCCCTTGCTGTTGATACATCTAAATCTTTTGGATCAATATTTATTTCAACTTCATCAACCTCGGGCATAACCGCAACAGTTGCAGTGCTTGTATGCACACGCCCCTGAGATTCCGTTAAAGGTACTCTTTGTACCCTGTGAACACCTGATTCATATTTAAGCTTACTGTATACTGCATCCCCTTGAATTGAAATAACAGCTTCACTTATGCCGCCGAGTTCACCCTCAGATTCACTTAATATTTCTGTTTTCCAGGATTTTTTATCAGCGTATCGTAAATACATTCTCATCAAGTCCGCCGCAAATATATTTGCTTCATCACCGCCGGCACTGCCTCTGATTTCTAACATAATATCCTTGTCATCATTAGGATCTCTCGGCAGTAATAAAACGTGCATTTTTTCTTCAAGCTCAGTCATTTTTGCGTGAGAAGTCTCTATTTCATTTTGGAAAAATAATTTCATTTCATCATCCGACTCAGTTTTAATGAGCTCTTGAGCTTCTCCCAGAGCAGCTGCCGCTTCTTGCCACTTATGATAAATTTCAACGGACTCTTCCATTGATTTTCTTTTTTTAGAAAGAAATTTAAACTGTTTATAGTCCTGTATAACTTCCGGGTCAGACAGTTTTTCCCCTAGTTCTATATAACTTTTTTCTATATTTTTAATTTTTTCAAGCATATCTTTCATAGATTAAAAACTCCTTAAGAGTGGTGTATACTATTTTGTCGGCATATATCCGCAGCCGGAAAATTCATCGCAATAGCCCAGTTTTTTGCATTTTGGCACTAAATATGTACTTAACCACGGCTCTTTTTCAATAACCAGCTCACACATTTGTTTTACTGTTGTCCTGATTTCTTTTTGCGCTTTAGTGCATATTCTAAGGTTAGCAAGATGAATTAATTCTCTTAAATTCAAGCTTGCCAGCATGGAGCTTGTAGCTGCATTTGGCAATACATAGCGAGCATCCTCTGCAGGTATACCCTTTTCTATCATTTTGCCATAAAATTCAGAAATTTGCCCCATAAATTGAACAAATTCTTCTTCCATCTCTGTATTTTTTACAGTTGGCGGAATTATATATTCAAATTGTCCTTTTTCTGTTACATAGCGTTGAGACTTTTGAGAAAAAGACATATGCCTGTGGCGTACAATCTGATGCGTACATGCCCTGCTTACTCCGCTGATTGAAAATACGATCTGGCAATGTTCAACAGTGCTATAGTGGCCTGAAGATAAAACTTTATCAATTAATTTTATAACTTTTTCATCCTCAACATCTTTATCCCATATATTTATCGGATAATCAGCTGAATAGCACGTGCGACATGCCGTATATATAATTTTTTTTATATTTTCAGGTATACTTAATAGATTGACTAAAGGAGATTCTTGTTTTTTTATATTTTCAGGTATACTTAATAGATTGACTAAGGGAGATTCTTGCATATTTTCACCTTTTATTCCAGCTATTGCCAAAGTTTTTATATAATCCAACAAGCCCGAACTATCATACGGGCTTATTTTATAAATTTAAAAATTTGGTGACGGCCATCACTTTTCTTAAGTCATCTTAAGTTTACTTGTAACTATAAGTATACTGGTACTCAATTAAATTTCAGATTTCTCTTTTCCGAGAATAGTTTAGTTTATTAGCTTTTACCTGATTAAAGAAGTCTGAAAAGTATTTTTGAGGGAGTATACTTGATTAACCACTACCAAAAATTTTAAGCGTTACTTTTTCTTTTTTACATTAGCGTAACGTTTATTAAATCTTTCAACCCTGCCTTCTGTATCCATAATTTTTTGAGTTCCGGTAAAGAACGGGTGGCAGGCACTGCAAATTTCAACTCTTACACCGTCAATAATAGAACCTGTTTCAATCATATTTCCACAAACACATGCAATTGTTGTTTCTTTAAAATCCGGATGTTTTCCTTGTTTCATTATTTAACCTCTTTTTAGTTTTAATATTCTAATGAAATATTGTACTTATTTGACAAATTTAATCATAACACAAGCATAAAGAAAAAAGTAAATTTATATAAGGTTCTTAAACTAACTCAAAAATACTTTTCAGATTCTTTAATCAGGTAAAAACTGAGTAAAATAAGCTATTCTCTGAAAAGAGAAATCTGAAATTTAATTTTGAACCAGTATAAAAAATTCTATACTAAATTTTAAGACTATTAAAATATAGTAAAGTTTCTATAATTAATAAATAAAGCATAAAGAAATAAATTATTTCAAATTTATGAATTATGTTAAAATAATAAAAAATCTGGTAAGAATATTTATTTTAAAACTTAGGCATCAAACTTTTTTTATGGAGAATCTTATGGAATGTCAAAAAACCATAAAAGGAATAGAGAACAAATTATCTATTCAGCAAATTTACGATAAAATAGATAAAAATTACACTGATATTGATGGATATTGCTTTTATAAATATCCTTTAGCTAATGGTATACAAAATTATTTGCCCGATATAGTTATAATTGCAAAAAATTATGGTTTTTTAATAATTGAGTCATTGGAGTGTAAAATAGAAGAAATTCAAGAAATTAATGAAGATGGTTGGCTTATATATGGTGAATTAATAGATCATCCCATTGATCTATTAGATGATTATGAGTATGCAATAAAAAAACCCTATGAATCATACAGGTTTTTGAGAAACAAGCTTAATATTAATAAATCTATAATATTGCCTAATATTAATGAAAAGTCTTTTGAAAAAAAATTTCCTAAAGAATATGAAAAAAATAAAGCTTTTTATATCTTTGATGATTATTTAAACTTGGATTTTAATGATTATTGGCAAAATATTGTGCAATACGACGAACACAATTGGATATCAATAAAGTCAATTACTCAAGGCGTTGATATATTCACAGATCACAAGTCCAAATTAAAGCTTGAAAAATCAAATATAAAAGGTGATGCCATAAAAAGCATACAAAAAGAGATGAAGTTATTAGATAATGAGCAGTTTAGCATTGCTATTAAAGATATAAGTTGTCCTCATAGAATTAGAGGGCTTGCAGGAACAGGAAAAACTATTGTTTTAGCTCAAAAAGCTGCTAACCATCACCGAAGATATCCTAAACATAAAATTTTATATACTTTTAATACCCAAAGTCTTTATGATCAAGTTTTTAATTTAGTCCTGGATTTTTATAAATCCAAGACTGATAAAGAACCCAATTGGGAAAATTTAAAAATTTTACACAGTTGGGGAGGAAGGTATAAAGAGGGCGTTTATTACAGAGCCTGTGTGCAAAATGAATTAAAACCGCTATCTTATGGTGATGATAATAATTTTAATAATGTATGCAATCAATTATTAGATCAAGACTTAAAAGAGGAATATGATTTAGTGTTAATGGATGAAGCCCAAGATTTTCCAAAATCATTTTATAAGCTAATTTATAAATTAACGAAAACGCCAAAGCGTATAGTTTGGGCTTATGATGAGCTACAAAGCCTTGAAAATATTGAAATACCTGACACTGGAGAATTATTTGGTTTTGATGAACATGGAAAAAAGCTTGTAGACCTTAATAAATTAAGTGAAGAACATAAGGAGGATACTGATTTAATATTAAAAAAGTCATACAGAAATCCTTTAGATATTTTAATGCTTGCTCATTCAATAGGGCTGGGTATTTATAACAAAGATGGTATTGTTCAAATGATCGATAAAAAAAATATATGGGAGTCTATTGGATATGAAATAGTTAAAGGTGATCTTATTTTCAACCAAGATACTAAAATTAAAAGACTTCCTGAAAATAGTCCTAATTTAATACAAAAATTTTATACAGGCTCTTCTGAATTATTTGAATCTAAATCGTTTGAGGATAGAGAAGAAGAAATTAACTGGATTGCAGAAAGTATAGAACGGGATATTGAAGAGAACAAAATGGAGCCAAACCATATTTTAGTAATAAGCTTTGGCAATAAAAATTTTAAAGATTATTCTACAGAATTACAGAATCAACTTTACAATAAAAATATTTTATCTTTAATTCCAGGAATTAGTACAACAAAAGATCAATTTATAAAAAAAGATTTTGTCACAATTTCAACAGTTTCCAAAGCTAAAGGTAATGAGGCCTTTAAAGTATATATTATGAATTTTGATAACCTGTATACGTCTATAGATGAGGTAGTTAAAAGAAATCAAGCATTTATTTCTATTTCCAGAGCAAAAGGATGGTGTATATTAACAGGCATTGGAAACAATATGGAAAGAGCTGTTAATGAAATTAAGAAAACTAAAGAAGAAATTCCTTATTTTAAATTTCCGTTTCCTGATATGAAAGAAATAAAAAGAAAACTAAGTAACGAAGAGTATCAACAAAGAGTTAAAGAACTAAAGAAAACTAAAAGTAACATAAACGAAATACTAAATGTTGATAGTGATATTATTCAAAAACTAACAGAAGATGAAAAAAAAGCATTAATAAAAAAATTAACAGGTGAATAATTTTACTTATGGACTTAATTCAACGATTAAAGTATGACTTGGAAACATACTATAATTATAACTATAAAAAGTCGGGCATTATAAACCCTAACTTTTATATTGACAAAGCCAAGGGTATTTTATCATGGAATAAATATGAGCCTAAAAAATTAAATGTTTCATACAAGGAGTTTTTTAAACATGTCATTGATAAGCAACAATATAGCTTTCAATTAGGGGATCTTTCCTGTTTTCAATTGTTTTATGAAGTAAAGGAGGATCAATTAAAAAAAGCAAATTTAGCTTTTTTGCCAAACCCGGAAGAAATTTCAAAAGATAATTATATAAGGTTTGACTGTGATATTGACGCACATATAGATTATATACATACAGCTTATCATGCTCATTTTGGTTATGATTCAATGTATAGAATTACTTTAAGTCAATTCCCCTCCCCTGAAAATTTTATTAATTTTGTACTTTGCTTCGTAAATAACAATGATAATAATGATTTATTTTTTACTAGAAAAAAAAATACAAAACTGGATTTTCAATTAGACGAAAAATTTAAAAAATTTCATTTTTTAAAAGTATAGTATTTACTTAGCTTACACCGATAATGACTACCACCTCACCAATAAAAAAAGGTGACTTTGTCACCCGGTTGTATAAGCTATGAGGTATATTAAGGTATTAAGGTATATTATGAGGTATTTTTTTGCAATTATGTATATAAGCTTCCTAAACTTACTCGCCCAAATTCCATTCCTATTTTATTTTTCACACGAAAATATCTTACTTCACCCTGTTTATTCCCTATTTTCCACGTTATTATACTACTCATAGAGTTAGCATATTCGCAGATTTATTTTCCTGTCATTTTCACTTCAATTGACTATTTGCTTCATTATCTACTTATTTTATTACTATAAATTTAAAACTTTATTATCATTAATTAGCTTTTTTCTTACCCTTTTTTTGTTTTATCCTTATCTCCAATATTATAAAAACAAAGTTTTAAAAATAATTGCTAAATTAAAATAATAATATTTAAAATATATCAAATAACAATAATATCAATATCAAATAATTATACAAAAGTGGGTATATTTATATCAGACATAACTTAATACAACTTAATAAAATCAAGTTATACTATTACTATTTTTAAAATACTTTTCAGATTCTTTAATAGAGAAATATCTGAAATTTAATTTGGAACCTGTATAATTACCGAAATAATATCCTGTTTTCAGTCTTTATAATGCCATTTAAACTTTTTGTTTATTGCTTAACGCTCATCCAAATAGTTATGAGCGTAAATATTCTCGTTAAATAGAATTTGCGCGGTCTTATAAATTTTAACCTCATCAGGATTATCTTTATTATAAGATAAATCGCCGAGCTCTCCAAATTCGAGCATTAAATTATATAGATTTATCAAAATACTATCCCCGTCTTTTTCAGGTGACTGAGACTCAATAACATTGATAATTCTTAATAATTCCGTATCAAAAGAGTCAACAATCGCAGAATCAAGGCCGCATCCCATTGCCATAATAGCAAATACTCTATTAATAAGCCCTCTCAGTTCTTTAGGACTGCCGTTTGATATATTGGAAAGTCCAACAGTAGTTTTAACAGGAGGATCAAATGATTCCTTAAATACCCGTATAGAGTTAAGTGCTTCCATAGTCTGACTTTGATCAACACTAACCGGCAAAACAAGTGGATCCATAAATATTTTGGTATTATCAATATTCATTTCCGCTGTTTTATCCAGAATTATTGATGCTATCTCCAGTCTTCCGTCAGGCTCTTTAGGTATACCGGTAGCATCACTCATAGTTAGCGCAATAAGATTGGAGTTATATTTAGCAGCAAGGTTTACCATGTTCTCCAATCTCTCAGGATCACCGCTTGTACTGTTAATAATACATTCATCAGAATTCTTTACGCTTTTTAAGCCCGCTTCCATTTCTTTCAGGTTAGATGTGTCAAAAGAAAACTTTATACTAGGGACCACATCTTGAATCACATCCGACATCCATTCCATAATCCCCTCAGAGCCACGCCTTGCGGGTCCGATATTTAAATCAATATAATCTACATTTGCCTTTACTTGATCTAGTGCAAGTTTTTGTATATATTTAGCATCCCTTTCCAAAATTGCGGCTTTTGTCCTTTTTGAAATTATATGTATATTTTCACCAATTAATATCATTTTATCTCCTCTCTTTGATTCTTATAAAGCCTTAAAGTGTTAGTCATTAACATAGCAATAGTCATAGGCCCGACCCCACCGGGTACAGGAGTAATATGACTAACTTTCGGTTCTACTTCGTTAAAATCTACATCCCCAACAAGTTTTCCTTGGTCATTTCTGTTAATACCCACGTCTATTACTACAGCATTATCTTTTATGTGTTTTTCCTTTATAAATTTAGCTTTACCCACGGCTGCTATGAGTATATCAGCTTGTTTTGTTATAGATTCCAAGTCTTTAGTACGGCTATGACAAATAGTCACAGTAGCATGCCTATTTAGTAATAAATAAGACACAGGCTTGCCTACAATATTAGAACGGCCGACAATAACTGCATGCTTGCCTTCTATATCAATGTTGTATTCTTTCAGTATTTCTATAATCCCGGCAGGAGTACATGATACAGCCGAAGGTTCAATACCTTGAGAAAGTTTACCTACATTTAGCGCATGAAACCCGTCAACATCTTTTTCCGGTAATATTTTTTCCAAAATCTTATACTCGTTTATCTGCTTTGGTAGTGGAAGCTGGACTAAAATGCCATTTACAGCCTTATCATTATTAAGTTCTTCTATTTTTGTTTCTAATTCTTGCTGAATGGTACCTTCGGGCATCTCAATTATAATAGAGTCCATACCAATATTTTCAGCTGTTTTTTTCTTTTTAGATATATAAACTTTACTTGCAGGGTTATTTCCAACGATAATAACTGCTATTGTAGGTTTAACTGTTAAGTTAGCGACTTCTTTTTTTATATTTTCAAGCAACTTTTCAGATAAATCTTTTCCCTTCATCAATATAGCCACTACTTTGTCCCCTCTCTATCTGTCAAACGGTAAATTTAGTCTGAATAAAATTCCTTCTATCAGGTCCTCCAGCTCTTTTGATTTCGTATAAAAAATATTATTAGCAACCTCTTCAACAAAAGGCAATGTCCCTAAAAGCTCCAGGTCAT
This sequence comes from Candidatus Gastranaerophilales bacterium, assembly GCA_028282645.1. GTDB lineage: Bacteria > Cyanobacteriota > Vampirovibrionia > Gastranaerophilales > JANQFW01 > JANQFW01. The sequence continues at coordinate 21,192 of JANQHM010000110.1, read as the reverse complement.
ATTCGTTTAACAACCCTGAGATTGCTTCAGGTATTCTATTTTGTTTTAATTTATTTAATATTATCCCTATTTGTTCGCCGGCTGCGTGCTTTTGAGATAGGCCCCTTATTTTGCCGGCTGCATAAACAGATGAAATAGTAGGCTCTGCAATAATCAGAGTAATATCTATATGACATTCAATAAGATGGCTTAAGTATTCCAAGTCAAATTCACAGTCAAAAAGAACAACATCGTAGTTTTTAATGAATTTATTTAACGCTTCTTTTACCTGCCCTTTTGCAAAACACTTGCACTCAGCAGTTGAAATATAACCGGTTGCTAATAAATCAATATTTTCACTAACTGATATAACCAGGTCTTGCAAAACCCACTCAATATACTCCTGTTTTGTCATCTCATCAGGCAGTTTACTTTTATAGGTATATTTATTGATTACCAAGTCATATAAAGTGTTTGGCGTTTCTATACCAAAATATAAACCTAATTCTTTACTTAAATCATTATCAACAAGCAGCATAGACTTTTCAGGATATATCTTTCTGAGTGATTCAGAGACAGACTTTATCACTGTAGTTTTTCCGCTCCCGCTTTTGCCTGTTATTGCTATAGAAACTGTCATTTTTTTATTTTTCTCCTTATTAAACTTGGATATATCTGTTTTTTTTTAGAAATTTATTGATTCTTCCTTAATATCTCCTGACTTTAACAACTTTGATAACTCACCAGTTAGCACCAAAGCCTTTTCTGCTAATTCTACACTTAATCCGCCGGCTCCGCAACTTGGCGTTATTATGCTAGAGTTTAATAACAATTCTCTGTCAATGCCTTTATCAGAAAGATAGTCAAAAGCTTTAGCCAATATGTCTTTTAATTCATTGATATCTGTTTTTTCTAGAGCATCTATATCCAGAGTAGGCACAATTCCCCACGCAATCATACCTCCTCTTTTAAGAAATTCTTTTATTTCATTTGAATATAAAGAAAGGCTTTCAGAAAAAGCATAAGCATCAAAATTAAGTATATCTACCTGGCTGGATGTAATTAAGGACCAATCTGTTTTTCCGCAACAGTGAACACCAATTGACGCACCATTTTCTTTCATAATATTAGCAATTTCATCTATACAAGAGAGAATATCTTCTTTTGATACAGTCAAAAACGCAGATGTACCATATTGAGATATACTTGGTTCATCCATAAACATTACAGGTATACTATTTGGAGAAACCTCTTTAAAATGTTTCAATTGCCATAAGGCTTTTAAGGTTAATCCTTTTACTGCAACCTCTCTTAATGTATCATCATAAAATGCGCATTTTTTTTCTCTGTCAACAAGCGATGTAGCATAAGTAAAGGGTCCTACTATTTGTCCTTTTATTGCAATAGGTTGTGTTTTACTTAATATATTTAAAAATTCATCAAAAGAAGAACAGTACTTTTCTGAAATGGCGTATTTATCAAGCAAATTCCAGTTTTTTTCACTGACTATTTCCTCATAGTCCATAAAAAACTCTTCCAATTGCTCAAAAAAACTTTCATCTTCTTGATCTATATACCATCGATTATCAGCTTTGTCAAAGATAACACCGGGGATTTTTTCATTATACTGAACCATCATGTCTTCCTCAGGGCTTAAATTTCCTAGTTGAGGCCAAAATGGAAAGTTTGGAAATGCTTTTATAATTAAATCCAGTGCATCTTTAGAACTTGTATGCGGTAAACTCCCTACTCCTGTTGCAAGCTTTTGCAATTTGTCTTTACTCATATTTCTCCCCCTAGGTTAAATTTAATTAAAAGTATAAATTTTACTCAACCAATTGCTTAACAAAATTAGGCAAAGCAAATGCTGAGTTATGAATTTCTTTATTATAATATTTTGTTTCTTTTTCTATTTTTGCCTGAAGCTCTTCATTAATATATTCAAGAGGCTTTGTAGCTTTTGAGCAGAAGCACCAACTCCAAAATCCGGCCGGATATGTAGGTATAGGTGCTACATAAGTATGAACATTAGAAAATACTTTATTTAATATGCCATAAATTAATTTTATTTCCCTTTGATTGCTAATAGGAGACTCGGATTGAGCTACCATAATGCCATTAGGCTTAAGTGCCTGCTTTACATTGGTATAAAATTCTTCTGTAAAAAGACCTTCTCCAGGGCCTAAGGGATCTGTCGAATCTATTAAAATTACATCAAAACTATTTTTATGATCAGCTATATAAGTAACACCGTCTCTAACTTGAATATCAACCTTTGGATCATCCAGTCTTCCTGCAATGCTTGGCAGATGCTTTTTACAAGCTTCAATTACTTTTCCGTCTATTTCACAAAGCACAACTCTTTTTACAGAAGGATACTTTAATACTTCTCTTACGGTACCGCCGTCACCACCGCCAATAATCAAAATCTGTTTAGGTTCAGGATGGCTTAATAAAGGAATATGGCTTATCATTTCGTGATAAATAAATTCATCTTTTTCTGTAGTCATTAAAAGACCGTCTAAATACAGCACTTTACCGTAAAAGTAAGTATTGAGTATATCTATTTGTTGAAACTCAGATTTTTCGCTATATAAAATATCATTTACCTTAAGAGATATGCCTAAGCCATCATCTTGTTTTTCTGTGTACCACATATCCAAATTCACTTATATAGTTCCTTTCTTAAAATTATTTATTCTATTTCACCGTTAAAATAAAAATAATAAAATAATTTATACTGCTCCAAAATTAAATTTAAGATTACTCTAAAGTAAAATTGACCATTTCACTTTATTAACATTTCCACTTCGCGATTCTGAATATAGCCTGTTTTATCAGATTCAACACGCTTGAATGAGAAGAAAGGTATTTTATAGGTAGTATAAATTACTTGCCTTATAGGTTAGTAACCAGCTATAAATCATTTATTTTATTACATTTGCTCCCTGATTTGGAAAGGAACTTTTATGATTTCTTGATTTTTTGGATCCATTATACCCCTTTTAAGCTCGGAATATGAGCCGTTTTTAGAATGCAAACCATTTTTTAAATGATTAAAAGCAATCATAGGATCCGTTGTATCACCGCAAGTAAACAGATCAACCGCAGCATAACCATACTCCGGCCATGTATGTATTGTCAAATGAGATTCTGAAATTATAATTACACCGCTTACCCCGTATGGGCTAAACATATGAAAATTTTTTTCTATTATCGTAGCTTTGCTTTTAATTGCAGCATCCGTCATTAATTGCTCAATTAATTCAACATTATTTAAAATATTAGAATCACAATCAAAAAATTCAGCTAAGATATGACGTCCTAAATGTGTTGACTTTGATAGTTCTGTTTTAAACTGCTCTTGTAGTTTCAATTTGCGTTCTCTTTCTTTTTTCTAACCTACTTAAACAACAAGTATACTCTATTATTTAAACTAGTTTTAAATTTTTTTTTGATAGATATCTTTTATATCTTGAAAAAGATTATCATGCAATTGGCTAAGAAGCAAGAGGTGCCGCCGGGATATGAAGCTAAAAAAAATAGGCCTGGCCTCTGTGCTGGTTTTCCTGATGGCACTACAGGCCGGTTGCTTAAAGAATCCTAATAACCAAGACATTTTTGAACTATTTGCTTAAGTCTTATCAAATTTAAATAATAAAATTTACTTGATAATATAAAAAGATAGCAATTAATGTTTTGTTTGGTTTTTAATAATTAAGAATAGATATATGTTGGGAGATGTGGAATGGTAGTAAGATCTGCTTCATTAAGCAAGCCGCGACTAGTCGCACAACCACAAGAAGAAATAAAAGAAAGTTCTAATAATAGTATAAACACTAATTTAGTCCGCAATAATAAAATAAATATTATTGGTCCGGCTATTGGAGGTGCTTTTTTTGCCTCTTTGCTAGGAGGTGGAATGGCTTTACTACTGGCAAGGAGAAGTAAATACAACTTTTGTAAAAAACATAACCTTATCGGTCAAAAAGATTACGATAAACTGTCAGCTGACTTAAAGGCTCAAATGAGAAAGCAATTAAAAAAAATATGGGGTATTTCTTTATCAACAGCTGCGGCGATTGGGGCGACTATTTATGGAACCGCGGCTTGGTATGCCAGGCCTAATCAGCAGGCTTATAACTTTTCAAAAGAAGAGTTTGCCAATTCCAGAATTAGCCCTTTTAGGTTAGTAACTGGGCAATTAAGAGACGATGAAATTTATAATATAAATAAATATCGAATTTTACCTAAAAATGCAATGCTTGTGCCTGTTGGAGTTGCCGGTATTTACTACTCCATAGGTCATGATAAGAGTGAATCTAATCAGCGTAATAAAAATATGCCGAAAGGGTTTGTTGTGAAAAAAAGCCTCACTGGAGTATGTGCTCTTTATCCGAAGGGGTACAAAAACTGGTTGCTCAAGTAATCTAATAATCCGAGTCAAGCTTGAAAGCCTGACTCTTGACTTTTTTAAGATCCATTTTTAAGATTATATTAGATTATATTTCTCTAAAACCCTTCGGTATTGTCCTCCAACGGTATAACATCCTCAGGAGAAACCACCTTGGTATCAGATTTTTTTATACTTGCTTTTGCTTTATTTGCTTGCTCTTTAGGTATTGTCGTATTCTTTTTATCCGCAATCACCACTTGCTTTTTAGTTTCTGCCGGCTTTTGCTGCATATTTGATGACTGACTGGTAATAGCAAGAGAGCTTTGCTGAATAGATATATTTGCTCCATTAACAAGTACCATCAAATCTTTAACAATATTTTGCATCTTAACTGCCTGCTCAGACATTGACTCAGACGCAGAAGCACTTTGGTCAGCACTTGCTGCATTGCTTTGAACTATTTGCTCCATCTGAGATATCGCATTGTTTATTTGAGAAATACCCTGCGCTTGCTCCTGGCTTGCTGTTGATACCTCATCCAATAAATCACTAACCTTTTGTGCCTGATCATTTATTTCACTTAAAGACTCATTTACTTTCCCTGCAACATGAACACCTTTTTCAGATAAATTTATATTTGCTTCTATTATGCCAGAAGTATCTTTAGCCGCTTGAGCACTTCTTTGTGCAAGATTTCTGACCTCTTCTGCAACAACTGCAAAGCCCATTCCTGATTCTCCGGCTCTTGCTGCTTCAACAGCTGCGTTTAATGCAAGTATGTTAGTTTGGAATGCTATATCGTCAATAACTTTAATAATTTTACCAATTTCATCACTGGATTTTTTAATTTCAAGCATAGAACTCATCATATTATTCATTTCATCATTGCCTTTTACTGCAGACATTTTAGTTTGTCTTGCAAGTCCTGCCGCTTGTTGAGTGTTTTCGGTATTTTGCTTAACCATAGATGCTGACTCTTCTAAAGTGGAAGAGGTCTCTTCTATGGATAATGCCTGCTCAGCACTGCCTGCTGCCAGTTGTTGGCTTGATGATGATATCTGAACAGATGTGCTTGATACCGTCTGGGAGCTTTCTTCAAGCTTGCCGGCTATTAAACTAATCGGCCTGGTTATTCCCTTTGTCATTAAGTAAGCTATTAATGCCCCTGCGCCTAAGGCAATAAGTGATCCAATCATTATAAGACCAAGGTTTTGCTCTACTTCGTCATAGATTCTTTCTACTAATGAGCTAGAGCTGTCAGCAGCTTTATCTGATACATCCTTAAGGCTTTGTAATGCAATCAATGAATGCTCATAACTTTTTTCGCTGGCTCGATGTTTTAATTTTTCATTTTCATAAACGCGTTCCATGCTTTCTCTAAATGTTACTAAGTCACTTTCAGTTTTTTCAAGGTAACTTCTATCTGTAAGATTCGATACTTCTTTTAAAATTATAAAATCTTCTTTCATTTCATCAAATAATGCAAAGGACTCTTCCATTAGCATAAAGTTTTTTGTAAGCCTTGCTAATGCAACATTAAGATAAAGCTGCCTGATATCTGCGCTAACTTCTGTTGTTATTGCCATAAATTCATATATGTTTTCCACAGTTTTATAAGGTATTCTTTTATTTTTTAATTTTTCTACGTATTCTCTTTTATGCTCAACTAATTTTTCAAAGGCTGCTTTTAAGTTATTATAAGCTACATTCATTTTTATCCTGGCTGCATCCACATTTGCCTGATACTTTTCTGATTGTTCTACAAGCGCGTTGTACTCAAGGATTTGTTCTTTAGCACTTTTAAAGTCTTTATTTATTTTTTTTAATTCTTTAATATTATTTGTTTTTGATATTAATCCATCAAGTTCGTGGACAAATTTTTCGTAAAAAGTTTTGGACTTTTTTAAATGCTTTTTATCTTCTGTAAAGGTATAGCTTCTTATTTGCAGAATGGTTGACTCCAGTAATTCTTCTGAGTGAGTGGCTTTTGCTGCTAATGGTATATAGTCATCATTAAGAGTGTCTAACTCTTTTTCCACATGGTGTAATGAAAAATAACTGTAAGTTCCAAAGCAAAGAGTAATAAAAATAATTACGGAAAATCCGCCGGCTATTTTTAGCCCCAAAGATAAATTTTTAAACATTTTTTTCCTTTTCTCCTAAACAATTAGCGTATGTATATATATTTTCGGTGTGCCGCTCATTTTTGTCAAGGTAAAAATTTTAGGCTATTATTTCTTTTTAGTTAATTTTTATAAATTTTATAAGCAATTAAGCAGAAGACTTTCTTTTTATATTCTATCAAACTGTTAAAAATAAACAAAAATGCTGCGCTTATTGAGTCTCAGCTAATTGCTTATAAAAATTTTTAACAAACTCAATAGCCTCTTCTTTATTATTAACTTCGCCGGAAAGCTGCATTTCTTTTAATTCTGTTTTAATATCACCTATTACAGGCCCCGGCTCAATGCCTAAAACTTTCATAATCTCTTTGCCATCAAGCAGCTCAGGTACATCTTGAACCTGAGGCATGAATTCTTTATATCTGTTTAAAAACCATTCAAGAACTTTAAGGTCATAATTCATCCTAAGTGGAGTTATTTCAGGGCCTTGTGTACTTAATCTGTCAGCCATAGCAATCATAATAAGATCAGGTGTGTATTTATCAATGCGTCTGAACATCCTTGATAACGCTTTGAGAGAAACACTCTGAGTAAAGTCGAATTCTTTCGCATTTTTTTCAAAACGCTTTAATAAGTACTCATCAGTCTTAATAAGCTGGTTAGGATATAAATGATACCTAATCATTTGAAAAATATATTTAACCGCGTTTTTGGTGAATTTTAAATCCTTAAGCAAATCCTCAGCTTTGTACGCACCGACTTCTTCGTGTTTTAAAAACCTATGACGCCCGTCATTTTGGATGTTCCATGTTTCGGGCTTGCCGTAGTCGTGGAGCAAAGCTGCAATCTTTAATAAAGGATAATATTTAATCCCCATAGATGCTTCATGTTCAAGTTTTTCACCTATCCACTCAGGCAGGCTTTCAGCGAGTTTTTCTATTTGTCTTACAACTTCAAAAGAATGCTCAATCAGGTAAAGATGATGATAACTGCTCGGCGGAACTTTTTCCTGTGCATTTAAGTCAGGGAAAATCTCATAAAGAAAACCGGTTTCTTGCATTAATTTAAGTATCCTAACAGATCTTTTGGCCTGAAAAAGCTTGATAAGCTCAATATGTATTCTTTCGTTTGCAACTTCGCGGATTAAACTTTTGTGCTTTTCCAGCAGTTTAACTGTTGATTCCTCAATATCAAAATCCAGTTGCGCTGCAATCCTGAACCCTCTTAAAATCCTTAAAGGGTCGTCCTTTAGGTTAAACTCGGATACTGCCTTAATAGTTTTATTATTAAGATCCTCAAGTCCGTTAAACGGGTCTATTAATTCTGCTTTGTGCTCGCCTATTTTAAGCGCAAGACTGTTAACAGTATAATCTCGCCTGTTAAGATCGTCAGTAATATTATTTTTAGTACATTTTGCAAAGTCCAGGGTGTTTTTTTTATCCCTGAGAATAACCCTTGCTATATCCAATTCTTCATCAAGTACTATAAAGTAGGACTCTAATTTGTCAGCTGCTTTGCGCGCCAGCTCGATTGCGCTTTCGCCAACTACGGCATAATCTTTGTCGTAGCAGTCTTTTTTGAGTAATAAATCCCTGATATATCCGCCCACCAGATAAATCTCGGTGCCACCCCCGCAGCAATCCAAAACATTTTTATTAATAGGATTGTCTAAAATATAATCATAATTCGTATTCATAAATAATATTACCTATAGCGGTTATGACCGCTGTTTCTGCCCTCAATATCAAATTACCCAGTGTTACGGATGAAATATTATTATTGTGCAATAATTCTATCTCTTCATCGGAGAATCCGCCCTCGGGTCCAATTATAACAAGAATATTATTAATTTTATCTTTTGTATTAAATTTTTGTAAAAAAGACTTTATAGAATGCTCTGTTTTTTTCTCGGAGCAGACCAATTTTATATCAAAATCCTTTAGGTTCACGACTTCTTGCAATGTCAAGATCTTATCAATACGCGTGATACCGGTTCTTTTGCATTGTTTTGCGGCTTCGTAGCTTATTTTTTGCCAGCGTTGTATTTTGGAAGTTTTGTCTTTTTCGTCTTCGAGCTTAACTACCGTATGTTTGCCGGTGTATGGGATAATTTCGTTTACGCCCAGTTCTGCGGCTTTTTGGATTACTATGCTTTGCTTTTGGGATTTTAGTATACTTTGTGCGAGTACTATATTATTTTTTAATTTTCGCTCGCCTTTGCAACTTTCTATAACTTTAGTTGTAATTAGTTCTTTACTTACGGATTTAATTTTACAATTATAAACAATCCCTTGCTGCGCGCTTACCAGCAAGATTTCGTCTCCTTTTTTTAATCTTATTACATTAGTTATATGGTATATATCGCTTTTATTTGTAATAAAAATTTCGTTGTTCTTAACATCTTCATTCTTTATAAAAAATTGTGGCATTATCATTTACTCCTTGGTCGCGGTCAATGGGGGGTGATGACCATCACCCTTCAGGGCTCTTTCTCTTTTATTACTGGATCATGACCATTATATTTTAAATTTTATTATTATTATTTATTTTTTTTAAAATTTATTTAATTTTATACTAAAGTATAGCTTTTGCTTGGTGAGGTTAAATATTCGCTTACAACAAGCTTTCCAGATAAAAACTGAAAATATACCCTCCTCCAAATAACGTAGGTGTTACAAAAATTGATTCAAGCTTAAAAATCTTATTATTATTGAGTTTTATAAAAAAGTTCAAAGTTTTATAAAAAAGTATTAAAGTTTCGTTACAAACTTTCGATATAGAAAATAGAGAAACAAATCAAACCAAAGTTTAAGATTTGAAAAACCAAAGTTTGAACTTGGGAGGAAAGTAGAAAAATTAAATAGGTTTATAAACAACGAGAAAGTATAAATTGTATTTTATTAACTTTACAGGGAAGTAAGTAAAAATACAGGGAGTTTGTTATGTCACTAATAATTAACAATAATATTTCATCGTTGGTGGCCCAGAGGGGCATGTTGCGAAACACGATGAATATTACAAAGACAATCGAAAGGTTATCAACTGGTTTAAGGATAAACCATGCGAATGACGATGCAGCCGGACTATCGATTTCGGAAGGATTGAGAGGACAGATACGAGGCAACAATCAGGCGCTTAACAATGTCCAGGACGGCATCAACATGTTACAGGTAGCCGAAGGCGGCTTTAATGTAATTAACGACAGTGTTCAAAGAATCAGAGAACTATGTGTTCAGGCATTGAATGAAACATACGGTTCAACAGAGAGACAGGCAATTCTGGATGAGATTAATGCACGAATTGCAGATATTGACAGGATTGCAAGTTCTACACAGTTTAATAAAATTCCGTTGTTAGACGGCTCTGTATCTGTAAATGCAAGGTTACAAGTCGGTCCTAACTCAGGAATTACAGTAAACACAATAGATATAGCACCGGTTCTTACCAATGTAAAATCCTCTGCATTAGGCAGTGTGGGTATTGGTTTATCGCTTACCGGCCAAGCTTTAACCGGTGGTAACTGGGCAACATCTATGATTAGAACCTATCTTGACAGATTAGATGAGGCTGTTTACGACATAGCCAGCAAGCGATCAGCTATAGGTGCGATACAAAACCGACTGGAAGGCGCGTTGCAAAACTTACAGATTATGAATGAGAACCTGACACATGCCGAGTCCAGAATCAGAGACTTAGATATTGCAAAGGCTTCCGCGGAATTGACCAAGGCGCAAATCTTGCAGCAAGCTTCAGCAAGTGTGTTATCTCAGGCAAATCAAATACCGCAACTAGCACTTTCATTACTGAGATAATAATTGAAAATATAATATATAAATTTGTAGTACAACTAATATTTAACAGCAGGATAATATTTCTGTTAGTAGGTAAGAGTACCCTTAGTGTACTTGAGCATAATAAATGTAAATTTGCTGAAATGAATTTGTCCGGTGCTGTACAGCTTTATAACGTCTGTGATAGCTATTGCAAGTTCACTTAAATAGATTTATTACCTGAAATTGTCAGTAATTATTATAATGGCAGTAATTAAACAGTTAGACTGTTAAAATTGTAATGACTTTCAAAAAAAATTATACTTTCCCTGTATTTAGGGGTTAGCTTAGGCTGACTCCTTTTTTCTATGTTTATTTTAATATATTTTTTATTTATGTTAAAATTAAACCTGAGATTCGGATGAAGATTAGTTTTATCACTAACAAGACTGAACTATTATGCAGGTTCCAAGTTTGAACCAAAGAAATTTATTTTTCAAAAATTTTTTTATTTATATAGTATAATAGTATGATGATGAAAGGTAATTTTTTTATTAATTTATGGAAATCAAAGGACAAATAAATAAAATACATTCTAATTTTTACTACGTTAAAGTTGAGAATCAGCTTTATGAGTGTATGCTTAGAGAAATTATAAAAAAAGAAAAGCAATCGGTTTTTGTTGGTGACACTGTAAAAATAGAAGAAATCAACCAAGAAACAAATCAAGCTGTTATTACGGAAGTGCTTGAAAGAAATAATTATATTCCCAGGCCTTCTATCGCTAATATAAATCAGATTGTTATCGTATGTTCAGTTAAAAAACCTGTTTTAGATTATATTCAGTTGAACAGATACTTGACACACGCAGGTATTTATAGAATTCCTGTTATTATTTGCATTAATAAATCTGATCTGGCCAAGGATAGAGACGTAATAGAGCAAGTAATAAATATTTATGAGCCTTTAGGATATCAAATAATATTCACTTCCGCAAAGTCAGAAGAAGGCGTTGAGAATTTTAAAAATATTTTAAAAGACAAAGTATCTGTACTCTGCGGTGCTTCGGGAGTAGGAAAATCGAGCTTATTAAATGTTATTTCACCTAGTTTAGACTTAAGAATAGGTAAGATTAGCAGTAAATCAAAAAGAGGTACTCACACAACCAGACATACGGAAATTATTGAACTGATTGATGATAATGAAAATTCAATTGCAAAAGTAGCTGATACTCCGGGATTTAGCTATTTAAAATTTGATAATATATTGCCGTATGACGTTGATAACTATTTTGCGGATATTAAAAAGTTTGCAAATAATTGTAAATACGCAGACTGCCTGCATACTCACGAAGATGGCTGCAATGTAATAGCTAACCTGGAAAAGCTTAATCCTATTCGTTATGACAGTTATAAAATATTTGTTGAAGAGGCAAAAGAATATAAACAAAAATTAACATTTTTTGGTCATAAAGTTGAAGAAAACTGTAAAATTATAGATTCTCAGGATAATGAAAAAATAAAAATTGTTAAACTGGGAACCAATGCAAGAGAAAAATCCAGAAAACATAAAAAACAAAAATTAAATCCTATTTCAATTTTAGATGATACATATTATAATAACGATTGATCTTAATCTAAAGTCGTGGGTTAAATAGAATTTTGTTAAAGAATAAAGACCTAAAAAGCTTAATAGAAAAAGATATTCAATTTATCAATACAAAATTGGATTATTATTTAAACTGCTGTGAACCTAAAGAATTATGGCAAGCTATGAGATATACGGCTTTACTTGATGGAAAAAGGCTAAGGCCCTTACTTGCGTTGGAAAGTACCCGAATTTGCGGTATTGATAATATTGAAAAAGTTGTGCCTTCGGCGTGTGCTATAGAGATTATACATGCCTATAGCCTTATTCACGATGATTTGCCGGCAATGGATAATGATGATTACAGAAGGGGAAAGCCTTCTAACCATAAAGTATTTGGTGAGGCTATCGCAATTCTTGCAGGTGATGCGCTTAATTCTTATGTTTATCAAATGATAATAGAAAATACACCCAAGACGGTTCAACCAGAGGTGCTTTTAAATATTATTAATATTATCAGCAAGGCATCAGGCCCTAATGGTATAGTCGGCGGACAAGTTGCGGATATTATTGCCGAGAGCAAAAAATTTGATGAAAAAGTCTATGATTATATTTGTGAATATAAAACAGCAGCTTTATTTGAGGCTGCAGTAAAAATAGGTGCCTCCATTGCAGAATCATCAAAAGAAAAATTTGAAGCTTTAAGTAATTATGGTAAACTTATAGGTGTTGCGTTTCAGATTGCGGATGATATTTTAGATATAACGTCAACTCAAAAAGTTATAGGCAAAACACCGGGTAAAGATTTAAAGTCAGGAAAGGCAACTTATCCAATAGTATTTGGGGTGGACAAGTCGATTAAAAGGGTTAGTGCTTTGTGTAAAGAAGCCATTGGTAATATTAAAAATCAAAATGTTGATTCTGCTTTGTTATTAAAAATTGCAGAAGAAACAGTTGCAAAGGTGAGTAATAATGATAGCTAATACTGGTTTGGAAATTATTCTTTCGGCGTTTATAGCAGCATTCTTCGCGCAGATGTTTAAACTTTTGTTTTATTACACTCAAAATAGAAATATAAATTTTAAAATCTTAACTGAAACCGGAGGTATGCCAAGTAGCCATAGTGCTTTTGTGGTTGCACTTACAACCAGTGTTGCATTAATTAACGGATACAGATCCATTGAGTTTGCAATTGCTTTAGGCTCTGCGGCGGTTGTTATGTATGATGCTGCAGGATTAAGAAGAGCTGCCGGCAGAATGGCAGCAGTTCTTAACAAGATAGTTGATGATGTTTATTCTGACGGCAAAAAACATCCGTCTGAAAGGTTGATTGAACTATTAGGCCATACACCAATTGAAGTTATTGTTGGTGCATTGTTGGGATGTGTGGTTGCTATTGCTTACCACAATTATTTAACATTATAAGTAAGGAAAAAAGTTTAGTAGTGGTCAGCTGAGTACGGATGCTTACAAATAAACTCAAGTTATATCAAAGCTTACAGCGATGACATAAGAAAGGTGATGACCATCACCAAAAGTTTTTCTTTTTACCACTTACTTAAAAAATTAATATAGCTTTATAGCAGCAGTTGGACACTCTTTTGCCGCTTGCCTGACTGCACTTGTTAAGGCAGGGCTTACTACAGATGTGTTCGCATCAGAAATTCCTTGAGGATCAAGCGCAAATACGCCGGGACACATTTCTGCACAAATACCACAGCCGATACATTCGTTTTGATCTACGTTTACTCTTAAGTTTTCCATGATTTTCTCCTTTTTCCCATTTGGTTCAATATTTGGTTCAATTTGAACTTTAACAGGAACAGTTGTATTTTTATATTCCCTTTTCGGGTATAAGTGCGTTGATTTTGTTACTTTTTAAAATAAGTAAGAAATAAGTAGAATAAAAGCTCGCTCGGCCTTAAAATTTAAAGGTGAAAACTTTTTATCACCTACTATAACAACTGCACTTTTATACGGGTATCCCGGTGAGAAAAATAATGAGAAAAAATTTTAAAAAATATAAATATATACCCTTTTATTTTTACTTGGATTCAAGCTATAACTATAATTTTATTATTTTGTTATTTTTTTTCAGTTTAATATATTTTAATATTATTTATTAAATTAAAAAATACTGTTGTTTTTTTACAAATAAAGATTTAAAATAGTTATACTTAAGTATGGATTTAAAAAAATATTTTGGGTGATAGTATGAAGTATTGTTTAAGGAACAAAAGCAGGCCCGGTACAGTGCTGCTTTTATTTTCAGTGTTATCGTCCCTTTTTATATTAATTGGAGTGTCTCTTTGTATTAATACCGCATCTGATACTAATATAACCATTAAAGAAAAAGAAAGGTCTAAACTGGAGTTTGCAGCCGCATCCGGTTTAAATAGAGCTAAATCTAAAATTGAAAAATATTATTCAGATGTGCTGACAAAATTAAAACCTGATATTGTCTTTGAAGGCACGGACCAGGATGACACTGATGTTGCCCCCGCACAAAAGCTTTTTAGTGATGAAACTTTTACAAGCGGGACAAATGTTGATTACTATTCATTTGATGTAGAAAATGAAGACAGCGATACTATACATATAGATTATAGTATCTACCTTGAAGACGGTTCAGACTGGACAGATTACAGCAGTTATACTTCTAAAAAATTTAGAGTTGAAGCCATAGCCTATGCAGACAATGATGCGTGGGTAGGAATGGAAGAAGATGTATATGTAATCAGAAAGTCGCTATGTTCTTATCAGATATTTTTTAAAGATGAACTGGAAATTTTGCCCGGTCCGAACTTTACGCTAACGGGCGATATTCATACTAACTCTGATATGTACCTAAACGCAGGTAATACTTTAACAATACAAGCTGATAAAGTGACTTCCAGCGGTGATATTTACAGAGGTAGGCTTGATAAAGACGCTGTTGGCGGTACTGTTAAAATATCATCCGGTGATAAAGACGGTAGCTTAGTTACTTTTGATGCCGGAGATGATTCTACAGCCGAAGACTGGGTTGATATAGCCAGTAGCAATTGGCAAGGTACAGTTAAAGACAGTAGCCTTGGTCAGGCTGAAATCGAGGTTCCCAATCTGGAATCTTTTGAGCCGGACGGATACTATGCATCGGAAGCTGATTTAAAAATAGTTGTAAATGTAGACAGCAGTGGCAATACAACATATAATATAACCGCAAACGGTGTTTCTGTATCCAATGCAAGTCTTGGTAATGCACTAAGTGAAACAGAGTTTTATGATAATAGAGAATTTAAAAGTAATGAAAAAAAATCAAAAATAACTCAAGTAGATATACATGCCCTAAAAGACTCTGGTTATTACCCTGATAATGGCCTTATATATATGACAAGAAATGACGCTGTACCAGGCAGTGATGGTGATTCGTCCAGAGTGCCTAACGGCTTTAAAATTTATAACGGCGATCACGATCCTGCAGACTCCAGTAAGTATGAGCCTACGATTTTACCTGCTCCTACCTCTTTTGTTTCTAATTTGCCGGTGTATGTGCAGGGTGATTTTAATTTACATACTTCTACCAACCCTGATACTGATAGCTGGCAGCCGTGCGGTATTATTGCAGATAGTGTAACTGTATTATCCAACAAATGGCAAGATTCTAAAAATGACTCAACATCTGACGGATTAAGATCCGCAGCCAGTACTGAATTTAATTTTGCTATGATCTCCGGGAATGTTGGCACAGAACCCGGTAAGTATAGTGGCGGTTTTGAGAATTTTCCGAGAATGCTGGAATCCTGGAGCAGTAAAACTCTAACAATGAAAGGCAGTTTTATACAATTATACAGAAGTAAGTATGCAACCGGTTTATGGCAGTACGGAAAATATTATAAAGCTCCTACCAGAAACTGGTCATACGAAGAGCGCTTTAGAAATTTAAACGAGCTTCCGCCTAAGTTTATAGATATGTTCCCATCTTCCAGTAATGGTGTTGTACGGCAAAATACAAAAAATATAAGCAAGAATAATTCTTTAATTTATGAGGAATAAAATGATACACCAAAGACGCTATGGTTTTTCGATGTTAGAACTTATGATAACCCTATCTATAATGGGAATATTATTGTGTTTTGGTGCTCCCTTTATAGGGAAGACTTGCCAATCGCAAGATGTTGTTAATGCACGGAAACAACTGGCATATGCATTGAAAAAATCTCGATATTATGCACGAAACAAAGGTATCACAGTGTCTGTGGATCTTACTGAAGGCAGTAATACATTTTCCGTAACCGCTGACGGGACAGAATTAACCGGTGAAAGTACTCTTTTTGATTCCTTTAACGGTACATTTCCCGAAGATTTAGTGGTGATTTCATCCAGTTGCAATGATATAAATTTCGATATTAATGGATTTTTAATAGATTCTTATGATGAATTAATTACTGAAAACTGTATTATAACTGTGGGATATTCTAATGGAATACAAAAAAATTTAACTATAAATACTGGAACAGGAAATGTAAATTATGATTAATATTAAAAAATTATTGCCTAAACCTTATAAAGGATTTAGTTTATCAGAAATTATCATAACCTGTTTTGTTATGGCTGTTATTATGCTTTCAATTTCAGAGTTTTCCTGGAATGTCTTTGCTTTTTCTTCTAAAAACAGCAAGGTGCTTGAAATGACAGATCAAAGCAGAATATTTACAGAGAGGGTTACTTCTCAAATTTTAATGGCATCTTATATTTTTCCTTCGGGTATAGAAATATATCTTTCTACAGACTCCAAGAGTTTTAGTATTAACACTGATGACAGTATTGCTTTTTTAGTTGGAGACGCTTCCGGTGATTATATATTTTATTCTTTTTTTATTAGTGGTGGTGATTTTTATGAATTTAGAGCTAAATATCCTTATACCTGGGCTGAAAATACAAATCCCGTAAATGATTTTAGTTATTCATACGGAGTTATAAGCCTTTTAGGTACTGATGTGGTCAGTAGTGAGTGTACATTAAGTTATTCTCTAAATTATGAAAACGGTATTACTGACAAAGTATTACTTGGTACTATCGGTGCTGTGGATACTACTGCGAGCAATGCTTTGATTAAAAGTGTAGAGTGGGATATAAAAATAAGCAAATTGAATGATAAAATAATGACAATAAAAGGAGTTTCGAGAAATGTTCCCAGGTACATTCAATCAAGTTCTTAATCAAAACTCTAAAAGAGAAGGCTTAACTTTACTGGAAGTTATTATGTCAATAACTATTCTGGGCATAACTGCTATGGCAATGATTTTACCGTTTACAGAAGCGTCTTATCTTGCGCTTAGGGATCAGCGGGTTATTGATGTAAACAACCTTGCAAAACAGTATTTAAACGAGGTACAGGATGATTGGAAGCATCAGACTGAATTTGACCTTGGTGATTTGCCTGATGTTACAAATTATTATACTCAAGATGGTGATTATGAGATTAATCCTGCTTCTACATGCCTGGAAGACGAAACTGAAGATGAAGTAACTACTTGTATATTAAGAAGAGTTGAAGTAACATATGAGGATACGGCTAACAATATATACGGACATATGTTTATAGAAATAAACCGGCCTACACCGACTTTGAACTGAATTATTTTATTAAATTAAAAAAAAATATTATTTCGATTCTAATATTAAATTTTAGATTAATCTATTAGAATGGGCTTATAAAAAGTAAAAAAATTTGCAAAAAAAATTACCCATTATCTGGGTAACACTTCAAATAGGAAGGGAATGTTGGGAAGTAAGTTCAGGAAGCTATACATTCATTATATATATATAAAGTATTGCACTAGAGTTTGATTGCTTATATTTACTATTTTATTTACATGTCGTAATATTAAATAAACAAAAATAATATTACACAGTCAAGCCCATAACCTTACTGATTAATATTGGTTCGGTACTGTTTTCATTTTTTATATCTTCATTATTTTCAATTAAATAATCAACAGCATATTTAAAGTTTTTATCAAGTCCCGAGAAAAACAAAGTCTGGTTAAGATCTTTGTCCATAAGCTTTTTATTTAATTTTTTTCTGTAATTATCATTATTAATAAGATTAACGGTTATATCAATAAACTCGTCTTTATTTACAGAAATAAGCTCAGATAAATCCAACTCTCTTAAAAGCTGTGATGCTGCTCTACTAAAGAATCTGTCCCCCTCAAAAGATATGAAAGGCTTTCTAAGGTAAATAGAATCAACAATACTATTATAACCGCCGTAAGGGAAAGAATCTAAAGATATATCGCCCTCTTCCATCAGCTCCATATACTCATCATATTTTTTTTCAGCAAAAATTTCCACATTATCCTTGCCAAGTATATTTTCTATGCTTTCTTTAAAAGGAATATAATTGTTAAATCTGTATAAAGCACCGCCACTAACATAAAATCTAAATAATAACTGTTTGTTTGACCTATCAAGTATTTCTTTTAAGTAGCTTATTAAAGGATAATTAATTTTTTTGATACCCCAGGAACAGTTAATTATTATCTTATTAGATTTTCTCTTTCTGGATTTTTTTCTTTTAAAAGTAGGTAAAACAGGGTGTTGGCCTAAACCTGGGATAAGCACCAATCTTTCTGAATAATTATCTCCGGCCATTTCACGCAGTTCTACATGTTCTCCGCCTATCCAGTAATCAATTTTAGCTCCATATGTACTGGCAGGGTGACCGTAGCCTGCGGCTTGTATAGGTGCTAATCGCATATTTGCAAGATAAATACTTTCTTGCATCATTCCAATATCCGTAAAATATGCAAATGCAAAATCATTAGTTTTAATATCGTCAGGTATTGTAATATTATTACCTTGTAGCTTTATTTGTTTTACCTCTTTAAATATAGAAGTATCTATTCTTGAGTTATCAGGCCCCAGATGAATCAGTGCAAGATCATAATCATCTTTCAAGGACTCTATAAAACCGAAACAACTTTTGTAAACAGCAGTTGTTGGTATCCACTTACCTGTGACAATAGCTACTTTCTTTTTATCAGGGGTGTTATTTATTTGTATATCTTGTAATACCGGCTTTAAAATACTGTTTATTTTATTTTTTATTTTTTTATCATTATGAATACCTAAGTAAGTACAGCAAAAATAAGCTTCATGAAACATTGTAGTAGCAAGCTTAAGTCTGTCATCCACGTTTTGTAGGTGCTCAACAATATTATTAAACGTATTTTCTGAAGCATAATCGTTTATCCAGGTATAATAAAAATACCATAAGGAAGCGTGATAAGGACTTACATCAAAAAACCTGCTGCTGTCAAACTTTACAGTATTTCTCATAGAGTACAAAGTAAGCAGTTTTATAAAATTATTGGGCGAGTGTTTTAGTATTTCTAACTGAAAATCAGTGTTTTTAAAATCTGATACAGCTACTATATTAGATATTATAGAATTATATTTAAGGTAAGCAATACTATGTTCATTTTTGATTTCATAGTCAGGCTTGATAAAATAATATAAAAAACTTTCCACAAAATAATTTAACAGTTGTTTAAGCTCCTGATCAAGCTCATATATGTTATTTTTCCAAAAATAGCTCCATATGCTTAAAAATTCATTATTAAGCTCATCATAATTTTTAGAAGCATAAAGCTGCGCATACTTAGGCGGGCTAATTTTATTTTTTAAAAAATTTTTTATTTGATTTATATTATTTTCCATCTCTTTATCCTTTTTGTATATACTAAGTCAAAAATACTTTTCAGATTATTCAATCTTGTTAAACCTAATGAAATTAACTATTCTCTGAAAAGAGTGATCTGAAATTTAATTGAGTATCAGAATAAATATACATTAGTTTATCATATTTTTCCTTTTATTTTTAAAATTGAAAAAATAAGCAGAAAAAAAAAGCCTCAAAAGCGAGGCTTTAAAATACAGGTTGTCTGTATATTGGCGAGTATCATTTAATATTGGATATAAAAATAGTTGATTTCATTAGTTTTAATACGATTGATTGGAATGAGCTTATAAAAAATAAAATTGCCCATTTCACTCTTTAACGTTCCCTTTTTTAAATTTAGAGAATAGCTTATTTTATTAGCTTTTACACGATTGAATAATCTGAAAAGTATTTTTGACTTAGTATATCAAACCTTACCTGATTAACTTAAATGTATATCATGCAATAATTATCTTTTATATATTTATAAAAACAAAGATATATAAAAAATTGCTATTTTATATGTTTTTGTTTCTTCATAAAAAAAGCCTCGAAATCGAGGCTTTAAATTGATAGTTATATTTATTATTAAGCTAATTTGAACCAAACATCATTTACTTTATGCGTATTACCATCGTTACTCTTGTAAGAACCGAGTTGTCTGTGTTGAACATCTCCGTAAGCGTCTTGTTCTTCATATTTAGTATTAATAGATTTGATATCGCCTAATGATTCTAAATTAGTAACGTTATTACTGTCAATTAATCCTAAAGAACTAACGCCTAACTTTTCTAATGCTGTTTTAAGTACAGGTACGTCAACTTCACCGGCTCGGATTATAGTATGGCCTGTTGCATCCTGAGCTTCTTGAGCTATTTGCTTAAGGGCCTCAAATCCGTTAGCAGAATTAAGCTTTTTGCCGGAAATAGGACTTACGGTTTCATTACCGAATACTTCGGAACCGTCTATTTTACCGTTTTTATTCAGATCGCCCATTGCCAGCATTTTATCTCCGCCTGTAGCAGCCCCGTCAGCTTTGCCGTCATTGTTAATATCTACGCCCATTCCTTGTGTGGCACTAACTTTACCGTCTTTATTTGTATCTAATATTAAAGGAGAACCTGTTCTATATTTAGAATTGATTTTATATACTTGAGCCTCAGAATCTAATTCGAATTCTTTTCTTCCTTTCGGATATAAGTTATTATTTCCGTACTCAATTCTTGTGATGCAGGTATATTTAGATTTATTCTGTTTATAGATGTGATATTGTTTATCTTTTGAACCTTCTGCTACTAAGTATAAAGGCTTACCATTTTTCTCTTGAGTTAAATCTACATCCTGAACTAATTTTCTTTCTTCTTCGCTTACTTGGGCCAGTATGCCTTTTGCATTGTTTAGATTATCAATTACGTCAGGCTCTGTTGAATCAGTAGCACTTGTAGAGGTCGTACTTATATCAGTTGTCGAGCTTACAGCTGCATTAGCCTGATTAACATTATCACCGCCAACCGCAACATTAGCTTGGTCTGTACTTGTAGATGCCGGTGCAGTTGTAGCAGGCTCCTGAGCCGCTGTAGCTGTAGTGGCTACATTGTTGTTAGTTTGTGTGGCATTGCCGTTGCCGAT
>JANQHM010000075.1 GCA_028282645.1 Candidatus Gastranaerophilales bacterium | reverse complement strand
GGTGATGGTCATCACCTTTCTTATGTAATCGCTGTAAGCTTTTGATATAACTTGAGTTTACTTGTAAGCATCAGTACTCAACTGACCACTACCAATTTTAGTAGGGTAAATAATATCTATTATATATAAAAATAAACTTTAAGGGAGATTTTTATGTTTGATTTTGTTACAGTCGGAGGAGCCACACAAGATATTTTTATAGAAAGCGACCACGGCAAAATCCTAACAGAGAGAGACTTTTTTTCAAAAGAAGAATTGATTTGCTTTGAATACGGGGCAAAAATAGAAATAGACAAGCTGGCCTATGATATTGGAGGTGGCGCGGTTAATACTGCCGTAAACTTGGCCAATTTGGGCTTTAAAACATCAACATTAATAAAGATAGGTAATGATTTAAACGCAAAAGCTATCAATGTACGCTTAGATGAAAAAAACATTGATAAATCACTTGTGTTAAGGACAGACATGGAAAAAACCGGATTTTCAGTAATACTAACAAGTTTTGAAGGTGAACGAACCGTTCTTACTCACAGGGGTGCAAATAGCCATATAACACCTGATGAAGTTAATGTAAATAAGATAAAAAATTCAAAATGGTTATATATTGCATCGTTAAGCGGCACATCTAATGAAATACTTGATGGCCTTGCACTTTATGCTGAAGAAAATGATATTAACCTGGCATTTAACCCCGGAACAGCTCAAATTAATCGTGGAATAGATGATCTTAAAAAAGTTTTAAGCAGTGCAGAAGTTTTAATAATGAATAAGGAGGAAGCCTCAAAAATAACTGGTATACCTCCTGAGTCAACAATTATTAGCCTTGATAAGTGTGATTCGTGCGAAGTATGTATTGATAAATGCCCGCAAAGGGTTTTTGATATTAGGGATGAAAAAATATATTGTAATCAATCATCCAATAAGTGTCCGTTAAGCTGTAATATTTGTACAGAGACTTGTACTCAAGGGGCAATATCACATGAACCGTGGTCTTTTGGTGCAATAGGTATTATTAAAAAACTTAAAGATTCAGGTCCTAAAATAGTTGTTATAACGGATGGTAAAAACGGTGTACAAGCCTGTGATGATAAATCGTTGTATTATGCCCCCCCTTACCCGTCAGCAGTATTAAGCACCCTGGGAGCCGGAGATGCTTTTGCCAGTACATTTGTGGCAACATTGGAAAAGTATGACTGGTGTATTGAAAAAGCTTTGAAATATGCATCTGTAAATTCAGCGTCTGTAATTGAAAGCTTTGGAGCTCAAACCGGACTAAAAAATTTTAATGATTTAGAAAAATCTTTATCAAAAACTCCCGACTTTAAAGTATTAAAAAAAACAATGTAAGAGAATTTTGACATTTATTTATTTTTTAAATAATTTATTAGTTAGTGTAAATTTATTAGTTTAATATTACTTATTAAATAATATTAACGATATTTTTAATAGTAAAAAATAATAAAATAAAAAATATTAAGGCAGTAAAAAATGGCTAACAACCAAAAAAATACTTCTAATAACAATTTTCTTAAGCAAATTTCTAAAAAAAAACTTGTAGAGCTTGTAAATAAAGCTCAAACCGATCCTAATCCACTAATAAGAGCTACACAAACGGGTTTTTTTAATAACATAAAATTAGAAGCACTTGCTATATTAAAACAAGAAAGAAAAAACACACCAAAAAACAGTATGAAAAAAATACTTGAACAAGTAATAAGTACCTTAAGACAAAATTCATAGTGCAGTTGCTTGTAGTTTTTTCTTAATTATTTTAATTTTATAAACAAGTGAGAAAAATTTTAATAATTAAGGTACAATATAAATAGATATAATAAGCTTTAGGAAAATTAAAATGAGCGATGAAAATAAAGTTGTATCCTTGGCTGGAGCAAGGGATAAAGATAAAGATAAAGAAAAGGAAAAAGATAAGCAAACACAGGGTTCTAATACTAATGTAACTGATAATGCAACATATTGTACTTTTTGTGGAAGACCAAACTATTTAGTTTTAAAAATGATAAAAGGTCCTGGTGTTAATATTTGTTCTGAATGTGTTATGATTTGTGTACAATATTTGATTTTAGAAGATAAAATGCCGGCAGATGAAGTGAAAAAGATATTAGAAGCTTTTTGGAAGGGTACAAAGCAGTAAAGGGTTATGCAACGAGATTTATCAAAATTACAAATACGCTCAGAAGTACAATTTGTACTACAAAGCATAAACTCATATGAAGATGTGCCTAAGGACAAACTTCAAGAGTACTTGCTACAGTTGGCAAGCATTACTAATAGAGAAGATGTACTTAATTTACTATTAAAAGAATTACCTAGGGCAAAGGATGAAAAAGCACGGCTAATAAGCTATTTTTTAATAGAATTAGGTGAATTAGAACAATTAAAAGATAAACTTTGGCAAATGATAACAGCACCTAATTATTCTGATGAAATAAAAGATATTGTATCAATTACATTAAAAAGTTTAGGTGATGACTCTTCACCGGAAGTATTTTTAGAGCATTTAGAAGATCCAAAAGCAATAATAGAAAAGGAAACAAATAGGCTCCTTGATGTAGCACTTTTGAACCCTGAAGCTCAAATAGATTTTATAGATTTTTTACTTTCATTACCGTATGAAGACCGGGACAGCTTGCTTAAATCTCTAAAATTGGACTACTTTGGAGATAGTTTAGCAAGTATATTAGTACCGGCATTAGAGTATAATATATCTGAAGAAATGAATCGGGCTATTATTGAATATCTGGGGGATACAAAGTCAGCAATGGCAATAAAGCCATTACAAGATATAATTTACTATTCCAAAGATCAAATCTCAATAAAGTTGGCTCAAAAAAGCTTAAATTTACTTAAACTATCCGGAGTAAAAGAAAACCATCCTGATAATTTTTCAAGAGAAGAAGCAATTTGTAACAGGTCACAAATTTTTGAATGCTATTCAAGTAGTATAGATGGAATGGGCAATCAAGGAGTAATAATAAGCAGGCTTAAGGAAAACAATGATATTGCCATGTTTTCAGTAGTTATTAATGACGTGGAAGGTATTGTTGACTGTTTTGGCTTTAATGGGATTTCAAAAGACGATTTTTATTCAATAATTTGTAAGTTTGATAAAAATAATATTGGAGTTGCGGTGCCACCGGAATACTGCAAAAAAATTCTTCAAGATTCTGAATGCTTAAATAAAAGACACGGAATTGGAGTACCTTATGAATATACTTGTTGGAAAGCTTTAATTAATGATTTTCCTGATTTAGATACACCATTAGAAAAACTGGCTGAAAAATGGGCCGATAAAGTCCACTTAGAGCGTCAACTTGTATTATTAAAGCATGAAAGTTTTCAACATTGGTTTTTAGAAGATGCAGATAACAGCTTTATGGCAGAAATAATGGGGCAGGTATTGAAAGATGCAGCTAAGAATAAAGATCGCTATATTGATTCTCCGGATGAATTTTTAGAAAAACTGGAAGCTAAAATTCCCGAGATATTAGAAAGCTTTTTTAACTCGTTTATATACGATTTATATTCAAAACGCTTTATTAATGCTGCATATTTATTAGATTTGCGAGAAGAAACTACTTTTAGAAATATTGCAGCTACAATGGGAATTTATTTTGCCAAAAGCCCGATTAGAGATTCTGAATTTTTTAAGGTTTTCTTAAAAAGAACTATTTTACATACATTCTTAAGACACCAAAATAAATTTTTAGAAGTAAAATCTGTTAAAGTAACTGTATTTAACAAAAATAAATTAAATACAAACACAAGCAAAGAAAATATAGCCCAAAAAGATTTAACAGATATAATAAAAATATTAAAGAATAATTGGAAAAATATTTAAAAATGAATGGTAACAGATACTTAGGATTAGATATAGGTACAAAAAGAATAGGTATATCCGTTAGTGATATATTGTTTATTATAGCACGACCGTTAGAAACAATATTACGTAAGCCGGAAAGCACTTCTGTTGATAAGATATTAGCACTATGCGCCCAATATAACATAACTAAAATTATAGCCGGACTTCCTATAAATATGAACGGTACAATGGGGCCACAGGTTGATGATGTAAAACAATTTATAAATTTATTAAAAGAAAAAACTGAAATAGAAATAGTTTTTGAAGATGAAAGATTAACCAGCAAACAGGCTGAGATGCATTTAACAGCCCAGAAAAAAAAGCCGTCAAAAAATAAAGGTTTGATTGATATGGCATCTGCTGCTATAATTTTGCAGCAACATTTAGATAAAAGGAGATAAAAATGCAAGAAGATATGGAATTTAACGGACCAAAAATCATAAAAACACAAGATGAAAACGGTGAAATACATAATTTTCAAATGGTAGACATTGTTAATATAGATGATCAGGAATATGGTTTGCTTATTTACCTGGATGAAGAAGAAGAAAGTGAAGATGAAGAAGAGGTAATCATAATGAGGCTAAGTAAAGTAGACGATACTTACAACTTTGAAACAATTGAAGACGACGAAGAATTCAACAAAGTTGTAAGTTTTATTGAATCCGAAGGCGGACTAGAAGAATTGGAAGACAAATTATAATATAAACATAAAAAAAGGGTTCTATAAAGAATCCCATTTTAGTACGTTCCAGATTTAATTAAAAAGAATCAACACACTAATGCTGACATTTAATATATTTTGGTGAATATATTAAATCGTGTTACCTCGCGACTTAATCTACCAGTTTAAATCTACTTTTATTTGTTTCTACAGCTACTTACAAGTAAATAATTTTGAATATAGTTTATTTTATTTGCATTACCTCATCTTAAAATCTGAATACTTTTTTGTATGTACTATTTTCTTGTTTCACCCATTTATATAAAAACAAAAAGATATAAAAAATTGACAAAATAAGTAACAAAGAGAAAATATTTACATCTAAAATATTCAGTTAATAAAAAATGGGTATTTTATTATGAGAGGCATAAAATTACAGGAAGTATAAAGATTCAGCAGATTTTTTTCATTAAGCAATGTTACAAAATTAGCATTTTTACATTCAAAAAGCCTGCACAAAATTCAAAAACATGCTATGATATATATTAAAGATATAAATTGTAAGCATATTCAGTTTTTATTTTTATTAAGAAGAGAATCCAAAGGCTAAAAAATGAACATTATTCAATACGTTAAAATAATATTTTGTATTTTGTGGAACATCATAGCCCTCTTATGCCCAATGATTGCCCCGCAAAATCTAACTATCGGGAAAAGGAAAGCTTTTTCTGCCTTTACACGTATTGATACTTATTTTTATAATATATTTTTATCTTT
>JANQHM010000069.1 GCA_028282645.1 Candidatus Gastranaerophilales bacterium | reverse complement strand
GGTGATGGTCATCACCTTTCTTATGTCATCGCTGTAAGCTTTTGATATAACTTAAGTTTACTTGTAAGCATCAGTACTAAACTGACCACTACCAAAATTATTATGATATTAAATTTTGTCCGTTTGGTAATAATGTTAAAGGTATATCTTTTCCGCTTAATTTAAGCTGTCGCCTTTTACATTTTAAAAAATTACCTTTGCAATATTCTCTAACCCACATATTTGCTAATTTTTGCAATTTAAACTCTTTGTATAACGGACAATCTTTAAAATTTTCGCACGTTACCATACAAATCCTTTCACCCCTGCTAACTATTTAATACTTTTTAGATTATTTAACCGTATAAAAATCATCAAAATTGTGAACCAGAATAAAAATATTTTAAAATATTATATCTTTGCTATTATATCATGTAATTTATAAATCTACACTAAGCCAAAAAATACTTTTCAGGTTATTCAATCCTTATTTAAGTAACAAAGAGCAAATATTTATGTCTAAAATATTCAGTTAATAAAAAATGGGTATTTTATTATGATACGAAAGGCATAAAATTACAAGAAATATAAAGATCTGGCAGACTTTTTTCATTAAGCAATGTTACAAAATTAACATTTTTACATTTAAAGAGCCTGCAAAAAATTTAAAAACATGTTATGATATATACTAAAGATATAAAATATAAACACATCCGATTTTTAATTTTTTTAAGAAGAAAGTCCAAAGGCTAAAAAAATGAACTTTACTCAATACGTTAAAACAATATTTTGTATTTTGTGGAACATCATAGTATTTCTATGCCCAACTATAGCCCCACAAAATTTAACTAACGGGAAAAAGCTTTCTTTTTCCGCTTTTGCACGTATTAATATTTATTTTTATAATATATTTTTATTTTTAAAAGAATTAAAAAAGAAAATAATAATAAATAATAACAATAAAGCTGATACTGCATCAGCACAAACTACTAATAAAAACAAAAAACAATCATTAAACTTGCTTGATACCAGCAATCAAGTATCAAATCAATTATTAAAACTTTCAAAACTATTATCTTACTTGAGATTAAAGGCTGCGCCAGCCACGCAAAATTTAATTTCAAAACAGCACTTTTTCCGCTTACAGGATAAGTGTGCCTTTTTATACTCTTTTGTAAGCAAAAACCATTGCAGTCTATATATTTTTTAATTTTTACATCACATACAGTTGAATATTTTTTTTGGCTCTCTTTAAGGCTAAAAGAAGCGAATTTTATAATGGGCGTTTTTCCGACTTGCGGAAAAGTGCCTTTTTTACGTTATTGAATCCTTATCTAAGGCGAGTCAAGTTTCTAGTATGGTTCATTTCTATCGATGCAAAATTTATCTAAAGAAATATCACGATTTATTATTTTTTTAAGCTGGTTTGAGAGATTAATAGCATTATTTAAATATTTTGTTTTTTCTAAAGAAACTTTACTAATGTAGTAGTAAGTACACATTCGCTCTGGGCTAACTTTATCTAAATACTTATTTTCTAGTTTAGCTATATTTATTAGTATTTGTTTTGATTTTTCAGCTTCATTGTTTCTTAGGTAAAATAAAGCCAAATCTTTTTTTAAATGAACTTCAATTAATGAATCCTTCCCAAATTCATCCTCTGTCATAAAAAGAACATCTTTGTATGTTTTTTCTGCTAGTTTATAATTTTTTTCTTTTTCATAAGTATTTGCTAATAATTTCATTAAAAAAATTTTATTTAAAAGATAAAAATTTTTATTTTTTTTATTATTATTTTGTTTTATTGCTTCACTTAGTAAATGCTTAGCTTTTTTATATCTTTTAAAATAAATATAGTGTGATACTATTGCATATACGTAATTATTATAATACTCACTTTTAGGTGATTTAAAAGTATTTGATAAGCTAGTTAAGTCATCAAATATATCATTTAATTTTTCTTCGTTACCTATGCGTATATAAATTTTTTGTAAATTAATTAAACTTAGTAGTTTATCTGTAATTTTTTTTTCTCCAAGCTCATTGCTTAAAATTAATGCTTTTTCTCCATAATATATAGCTTTTTTATACTGTTTTTTTTCTAAGTAGCAAGTTGTTAAACCTTTTAAAGATTCGATACCCCAAGAATTATTTAACTTATTATATTTTTCTCTTAAAGAAACTGCTTTTGTATAATATATATAGCATTTTTCATAATTTTTCTTATAACGATTTAAAGATGCCAGCTCTTCTAAGAGTAATAAAGTATTATCATTATTTTCGCCAAACCAGTAATTTGAATGTTGGTAAAGACTCATTAATTTTTTTTCAGCCAATTGATACTGATTGTTGTCAAATAATTTATAATAAATATCAAGACCAAAGCACCAACTATAAATTGGTAGAATTGCAATTAAACAAAGTAAAAAAAATAGTTGTAATATTTTTATTTTAATAGCCTCATCTTTTCCATTGTTATTTAATTTTTTGATTTGGTTATACCTATGTTTTATTTTAGAAATTATTTTTTTCATATATTTATCTTGTTCCATATTTTCTTCCAGCCTCTCTATTGAATAACATCATCATTACTACTTGTATTTTTTATTATATATGTCATTGACTGTTTATTCATGTTTAAATGTTCTATATAATTAGGATTGATTTCAAATTTATGAGAATTGCCAATTGTAAGCTTATATATTATCAAGTTTGATAACCCTACTATTACAATTTTAGAACAGCCTATAAATTTTGCATTAATTATATTCTCCTTTATATTATTAAAAATTAGCCTAACAAAGGAGATTCAGTTTAAGTATTTTTTCATTTTTTATGCACCTTGTAGTAAAATATTTACAAAAAATTGAATAAAAGGATATAAAAAACTTTCTATATTTTATATTCCCAAATAAACAAATTTTCTAACACGTTTTTGCGATTTTTTTGAAAATCTTAACATTATAAAAATAAATAAATGGTTTGAAATATTGATACTAATTGCAATATTGGTAATAAAAATAAATTGGATTATTGTAAAGATTTTATACTATATTTTAACAACTGTTATAAATGTAATGTTAATTATTATAACTAAAGTTGTAGACAGAGCAGGCGTTTTCAGAGGATTTAGAAAAAGTCTCTTTCTAAATTTATTTACGTTAATATTTTAAGCATTATCTAAGGCGAGTCAAGATTCAAATGTGTTCAAACGTAAAAATCAATTCTCAAAGTCCACCTTTTTCTTAGACTAAGAGTTAATATGGTTGCTATAGTAGTTAATCAATAGGCTGTTAAATGAATAATAACAAAGTTTTGAATGTAAATGATTGCTGGCTGGAACTTAAAAAAGTTGTAGAGCTCAAGGGTGTAACTCAAAGGGCTGTCAGGCTTGCTATTCAAAGAGGCAAGTATATATCAAGAGCAACTAAAACAGTTGATGGCCAAAGATACGAGATACTTTTATCAAGCTTAGAGCCTGATATTCAGCAGAAATTTTTAGATGAATATTATAAAAATATGTTGGAGCCGGAACAAGATACACCACTTGCCATTATCCAACCAAAACAAGAGCACGTTATACCGGATAAAGCCAGAGAACTTGCGCTGGCTAAGTATGATTTAGTTCAATTATGGTTAAA
>JANQHM010000019.1 GCA_028282645.1 Candidatus Gastranaerophilales bacterium | reverse complement strand
TATATCAATAATAAAGGCTCATTTAAGGACTGCGATGTTAAAGCTGAAGCGGCTTGCCTGGCAAGGCGATGCAAGCTTTAACAAGACAGCTTCTTAGATTTAACAGGATTGAATAATCTGAAAAGTATTTTTGAGTTATCATATATTGCGACAGATAATTTTTTATTTTAGTTTAATAAAAAAATTATTGGAAAATAAAATTCAGGCTGAAAATGATGAGTAATCAGAACCTTTATAAAGATATTTATGAGAATATCACAACTCCAATAATAATATGCGATAGTGAATTTAAAATTATGCTTGCAAATAATGCTGCTAGCAAGCTTTTTAATGAAAAAAAAGAAAACCTTTTTGGTAAAACCTTATCTGACTTAGGTTTAATACCTCAGGAGACCTGCTCAATTTGTAAAGGCAATATATACTCAAAATTTTTACCGGAAGATTATGAACACACAGCAGAAATAAAAAATAATAACAACGAAGTAATTTCTGTTAATGTTAAACATAAGCTAATTGAAGAAAATAAATATATTTGCCAGTTTATATTACTAAATGACTGTTCAAAGCTTAATCAAGCGCATATAGATTTTGTAAGTACTGTTAGCCATGAGCTAAGAACACCCCTAACAAGCATAAAAGGGTTTTCTGATACGCTATTAACCGCAGGCGACAGGCTTGATAAAGAACAACAAAAACGCTTTATCACAATAATCAAAACTCAAATAGACAGATTAACAAGGCTCGTGGAGGATTTATTAACAGTATCAAGGCTGGAAGCCAAAAAAGATAATTCTATTTATAAAGCAATAGACTTAAATGATTTTATTGATATAATTATACAGGCTATATCGCCAAAAGCGCAGGAACATGATATATATAAAAGTATTATACCTAACTTGCCTCCTGTATGGGCAGATTCTGATAAGTTAGAACAGATTTTAACCAATCTGATTGATAATGCAATAAAATACTCTGCTAAACAAACTAAAGTAACAATAAGTGCAAACTATGAGCCGGAAAATCCCGATTATATCCAGATACAAATAATAGATCAGGGCGTTGGAATAAAAAAAGAACACTTACCTAAAATATTTACAAAGTTTTCAAGGCTGGATAGTCCTCTCACTCGTCAGGTTGATGGTACAGGACTGGGATTATACATAACCAAATCACTTGTTGAATCAATGAATGGTATAATAAATGTAGAAAGCGATGGCAACGGCTCAACCTTTATCGTCAAATTACCTGTTGCAACACCGGAATTGCAAATCAGTAAAAAGTTTTCAGAGAAAGACTAAATATTTATGTTTACACAAGTTGTTCTAATTATTGACTCAAGAAAAGAACTTTCTCAAAAATATAAAAAAATTATTCAACAGGAAAGCTACATCTATCCGGTAATAGCTGATAATTTGGATGAAGCATTAGCTATAGTTAAAACACTTGAGCCTGATTTAATTTTACTGGCAGATAGTTTTAATGAAAATTTACCATCTTTATGTTCTGAAATAAGAAGTTCTTCACAGAATTTTCGTCCTGTCATTGTTGTAGTATCAAAGTCCAGCTATCTTGAAGACAAGCTTAATGCTTTAAAATCAGGTGCTGATGACTATTTAAGCGAGCCAATACAATCAGAGGAATTCTCCCTAAAGATATTTGTCCATTTAAGAAGGCATATTGAAGAACTATCGGATCCTATAACTTCATTACCTATTGCTAATATGACATACAGAACTTTAAAAAGGGCAATAAATTCAAAAATAACTTGGGCTATGCTCTATGTAGATATAGATAATTTAGATGCTTATAATCAAATTTATGGAGACTTGGCAACTGACAAGGTCTTAAAGGCTTATACCGCAATAATAAAATCTGCAATCGGCAAGAGTGACTACTTTGGACATTTAAATAGCAATAATTTTATAATTATAACGACACCCGACAAGTCTGATAAAATTGCAGCATTCTTAAATTATGCATTTGATTCTATCGCCCCAAAGTTTTACAGCGAAGAAGATGCAGGCAGAGGTTATTTAATTTTAAACGGTAATTACAAAGTAGGCAGGAAAATCCCTATTATTTCAACCAGCATTGGGGTAATATCAAACCTGTGCAGAAATTTTAATGACTATAGGGAAGCTATTAATGAAGTTATTAATACATATAAACTTGCTAAAAATCAGCCGGGATCATCATGGGTCAGTGATAAGCTAAAAATATGCACGGTTGAATCATGTATAGACAAAAAAAACGAGCCAACTAAAATCTTAATTGTAGAACCTGATGCAGCTTTGGCATTTTTATTAAAAACAACGCTGGAAATGCAAGGCTATAACATAGAAGCTACCAATAACCTAAATGAAATAACAGATATGATTTATAGTTATAATCCTAATTTAATAATATTGGATGCAGATCAAGAAAACTATGATAAGTGTTTTAATACTTGCTCTATAATAAAAAAACAACATAGCCAAATCAAAGTTATTATATCAACAACAATTCACGATAAAATACAAGTTTTAAACGCTGGTGCTGATTTATATTTACCTAAACCATACGAGCTTATGACTTTATTTAATTGGGTTGATAAATTTTTAAATTGAAGTGGACCCAATTAACTGAACAGATTGGACACCCGTTCTAAAAAATCGACTTGTACTTGAAGTTTGCCAATTTGTTTGTAAAGTTCATCTTTTTCCTTATCATCACGATTTTGAGAGGTAG
>JANQHM010000275.1 GCA_028282645.1 Candidatus Gastranaerophilales bacterium | reverse complement strand
GAAGCTGTCTTGTTAAAGCTTGCATCGCCTTGCCAGGCAAGCCGCTTCAGCTTTAACATCGCAGTCCGTAAATGAGCCTTTATTATTGATATAACCAGCCTTTATTTTTTTAACCAGACAGGCTCTTAAATTATCATGAACAAAAGATTTTTTGAGAGTAAGTATATATATATAATTAATAATCAAAGTATTTATCAAAGTCCACATCATCAAAACTGCATAAAAGCAGATAAACAGGGTCATCCTCATCCATCCGCTGAAAGTGGTAATCATCAAACTTCCAAAACTTCGGACTAATGCCCCTAGACCTTATAATGCCCTTTTCATTAAGAATTTTCAGTTTTTTCTTAACCACGTCAAGACTAAAATTACATCTGCGTGCAATTTCAACCGCAGTAAGCCCATGCTCCTCTTCCTGCCTCTCAGGCGTAGCAAACATAAGCTCCAAACCTACTGTTTTTAATATTTTATCGTTTTCATTACCGGTTGTATTCATCAGATTTTACAATTTTTTCTATAGAATAATAATATTCCTAACGTAAATATAATAATATTAGGTAACCACGCTGAAAATATCGGGATTAACACATGAGTCTCTCCTAACGAAATAGAAAATGCCCTAATTAAATAATAACAGAAAATCAATAAAATACTAAATAATATCCCTCTGTTAAATCTGGTGCGAGGAGGAGTAATAGCCAGCGGCACCCCAATAATAGCTATTAAAATAGCAGTAAACGGCAAAGCAATTTTTTCATGCAGCAATACATCAAGCTTTTTCCTGTATTCATTACCTTTTTGTTTTTGCTTGTTAATAAAATCAGTCAGTTCAAAAAAGTTAAAGTCTTGAGCCCTAACCTTTTTAACCCTTGATAAATCCATATTACTAAACAATTCAAGATTATCAAACACCGTAGTATTTAATAAATTTTTCTTATCAGAAATCGTATAAATCGCTCCATTTTGAAAAGACCAGCTTTCTGGCGACGTATTACCATATTTAGACTGAATTACCTGAATAGTATCAGGCTTGGATAGGTCTAACACTGTTATACCTTCTAATTGCTTTTTCTTACACTGGTCAATATAAAATAATCTTTTAAGGTTGTTATTTTGATTAAGCTCCTTAATAGAGAAATTATGCTTACCTTCCGGTATATTTTTCTGCCCCAATGCCCACACGGTTAAGAGCTTTGCCTGTTTATTCGCAGCAGGTACAACAAATTCATTAATAAAAAAACTTGAACACCCTGCAATTATCCCGAATATCAACACCGGAAAAGATGTCCTGGCCAGACTAATCCCGCATGCCCTAATGCATGTCAACTCAGAATTAAGTGATAGCCTGTTAAAAGTAACTATAGTAGCAAGTAACACCCCCATAGGTATAGTTACAACTATAAGCGAAGGTATTTTTAAAATAATTGCCAGCATGGCCACTTTAAAAGGTATACCATGCGAGGTAACCTGTTTCACAAGGTATAAAAAACTGTCAGAAGCAAACATAATAGTGGTAAACATAACAATACCGACAATAAACACTTCAAAAAGTTGCTTAAAAATATATTTATCAAGAATCTTAAGATTTTTCATGATTATTAGTTATCCTATAAATTTTATGATAGAATCATTTATGTTAATTTTAGTATAAAAAACAATATTTTTATAAGGAGATATTCTCAATGTCAAATGCAATAGAAGTTACAGATACTACATTTGAGCAAGAGGTAA
>JANQHM010000098.1 GCA_028282645.1 Candidatus Gastranaerophilales bacterium | reverse complement strand
GCTAATTTTTTTTCAAATATCAAGAAATATAAATTGATTATTTTTTAATATTTAAGTTGTAATTAATAAAATAAAGATATTTAAGATTAAACATTTTATGATGATTAATCTTAACAAAACAATAAAATTATTACTTTATATGCAAATTAAACTAGTCAATAATTATAACTATCACCAAAATTTTTTTTGAAATATTATTAATAATATAAATATTTTTAAATTAAGAATTAATTTTAGCACGGAGAAGAGAAATGATTGCTAATATATACACAGGTGCAGTACAAGGGATAGAAGGCTATAAAATAAATGTAGAAGTTGATATAACAGCGGCAATACCCGGTTTTACAATTGTAGGCTTGCCGGATACAGCTGTTTCAGAGTCAAGAGAAAGAATACGCTCAGCAATTAAAAACTCGGGGTTTAGTTTCCCCACAAAAAAAATCATAGTAAATCTGGCCCCCGCAGACATAAGAAAAGAAGGCTCGGGCTTTGACCTGCCTATAGCCATAGGTGTTTTAACTTCAAGCGACATCTTGGACCCGGAAAAATTAAAAGACTATGCTTTTATAGGAGAGCTTTCTTTAGACGGATCATTAAGAGGGGTAAGCGGAATTTTGCCAATAGTTCTCCAGTTAAAAAAATCTAACATAAATAAAATTATTCTCTCAAAGGAAAACGCCTCGGAAGCAGCTCTTGTAGAAGGTGTAGAAGTTTATCCGGTTGATAGTTTAGGCCGGGCAGTAGAATTTTTATTGCAGGATAATCCGGTTAATGAGGTAGTTAAGCCATTCAAAATAAATGTAAAAGAATACTTAAAAAATAATCAAAAAAATCAAATTACAGTAGACTTTAAAGATGTAAAAGGTCAGGAAAAAGCCAAAAGAGCACTGGAGGTAGCAGCCGCAGGCGGGCATAATATTTTAATGGTAGGCAGTCCCGGCTCGGGTAAAACTTTGCTTTCCAGGTGTTTTGCCGGAATCCTGCCGCCTTTGGAGTTTAGCGAAGCTATAGAATTAACTAAAATATACAGTGTCAGCGGAATGCTTGAAAAAAACATTCCGCTTGTAACCTCTCGGCCTTTTAGAGCTCCTCATCATTCAGCTTCATCCGTTGGTATTATAGGCGGAGGAATCAATCCAAAACCCGGAGAAATAAGCCTTGCACACAGGGGTGTTCTTTTTATGGACGAAGTAGTAGAATTCCCTCGAAACGTTCTGGAAGTATTAAGGCAACCTTTGGAAGACGGTGTTGTAACAATATCACGAGCGCAATTAAGTATTCAATATCCTGCTGATTTTATGTTTATGGCTGCAATGAATCCTTGCCCCTGCGGGTTTTACGGAGATACAAAAAAACAATGTGTTTGCTCGGAATACCAGGCTAAACGTTATTGGTCACGCTTGTCAGGGCCTTTGCTGGACAGGATAGATATTCAGATAGAAGTACCCAGGTTAAGCGAAAACGAGCTTTTAAGCTTTGAAAGCAAAGGTGAAAGCTCCGAATCTATAAGAAATAGAGTGATAGAAGCACGTGAAAGGCAATTGCACAGGTTTAGAGATGAAGATATAATATCAAATTCCCAAATGTCCCCGGGTTTTATCAAAAAATATTGCAAACTCGATGAGCGCTCAGAATCTTTAGTTAGAGCAGCTATTACAAAGTTTAACTTATCCGGCAGAACTTATGACAGGTTATTAAAACTTGCCAGGACAATAGCAGATTTATACGCTTCAGATGATATTAAGTCTAATCATATTGCCGAGGCCATACAATATAGAGGTGTAAGCAAAATATTCTAATAGCCTGTCTGGTTAAAAAAATAAAAGCTGGTTATATCAATAATAAAGGCTCATTTAAGGACTGCGCTGTTAAAGCTGAAGCGGCTTGCCTGGCAAGGCGATGCAAGCTTTAACAAGACAGCTTCTAA
>JANQHM010000271.1 GCA_028282645.1 Candidatus Gastranaerophilales bacterium | reverse complement strand
CATCGCCTTGCCAGGCAAGCCACTTCAGCTTTAACATCGCAGTCCTTAAATGAGCCTTTATTATTGATATAACCAGCTTTTATTTTTTTAACCAGACAGGCTCTAAGTTTACTTGTAAGCATCAGTACTCAACTGACCACTACCAAATTATTTATAAGCTTTTACTTACTTACTGCATTTTCAGATATTTCTTTGGTAATAACCTTGTCAATAATGCCGTATTTTTTAGCATCCTTTGCAGTCATGAAGAAATCTCTTTCTGTATCTTCTTGAATTTTACTCAGCTCTTGCCCGGTCATTTCAGCCATTAATTCATTCATTTGTTTTTTAATACGCTCTATTTCGTTAGCTTCTATCATTATATCTGTAGCCTGGCCTCTTGCACCGCCTGAAGGTTGATGTATCATAACTCTTGCATTAGGTAAAGCCATACGCTTGCCCTTAGTGCCTGCTGCTAATAAAAAAGCACCCATGCTGCAAGCTTCACCAAGACATATTGTATTAATATCAGCCCTAATATGCTTCATTGTATCATATATTGCCATTCCTGCCGTAATATAACCGCCGGGGCTATTAATATAGATCATTATATCTTTTTCTGGATTTTCTGCATCGAGTAATAACAATTGTGCGACGATAGAATTTCCAACTTCATCATCAATAGGCGTACCTAAAAATATAATACGTTCCCTTAAAAGCCTTGAAAATATATCAAAAGATCTTTCGCCCCTGCTGGATTGCTCTATTACTGTTGGAACATAATTTAGAATTGTATTGATATCCATAATTTATAACCTCTCAAACGGAATATTTTATATACTGATTCAAAAATGAATTTAAGACCCCTATTTTTATGTGTAAATCTACTTAGATTATCGCTTTTTTTTATATAGAATACTATATTAGTTATTATATTGCAAAATGTTAAGAAAATTAAGTTTTTTTTAATTTAAATTTTTTATTCCGAATATGAGAAAATTAACCTCCGCATAAAATAAAGAGGCTGCTAAAAAAATTACTTTTTAGACAGCCTCTTTTAAATTTTTAAACTTTTATACCTTGTCCCAATTAATTTATTGAGAGAAAGGTATATTTTCAACCAGCAGCATATACGCTTACTTTTTTTCTGTCTCTTCTGTAAGGTTCAAATTTAACCTGACCATCTATTAAAGCGAATAATGTGTCATCTCCGCCTTTGCGAACATTTTCGCCAGGATGAATTTTAGTTCCTCTTTGACGTACTAAAATATTACCGGTTTTTACTGATTCTCCGCCAAATTTTTTTACGCCCAGACGTTTTGATTCGCTATCTCGACCGTTCTTTGTTGAACCTACACCCTTCTTATGTGCCATTAAGTATTCACCACCTTACTTTGTGTTAACTACATTGCTATATTACAATATTTTTTACTATTCTTTACCGGGGAATTCAATAGATTCTATCATTACTCTGGTAAACTGTTGTCTATGCCCTTGTTTTCTACGATAACCTTTTTTACATCTTTGTTTATAAACAATGATTTTTTTAGCTTTATCATGTTTCATAATTTTAGCTTTAATTGAAGCTCCGTCTACATAAGGTTGTCCTACTTTAGACTCTTCTCCGTTAACTATCATTACCACCTTATCAAATACAAAAGAGTCTTCTTCATTTGCGTTGAGTAAATCGATATCAATAAATCTACCTTCTTCTACTTGATATTGTTTTCCACCGGTTTCTACTATTGCTAGCATTTTGTTATCTTCCTTTTCGTCTTCATTATTCTGGTTTAAATTAAATTTCAGGTTTTTCTTTTCATAGTCTTGTTTATTTTACTAGATTTAACATGATTGAATAATCTGAAAAGTATTTTAGAGTTAGTATAATATAACAGACTTGAACGTTACCTGTCAAATGCTTTTAAAATAAATACTTAAAGTATTGTTACTTACTAAAAGTTTTTATTCGATAGAATACCCCGACCCTTGGGTCGCTAACTTATGCAAAGCAAAGCTTTGCGTTTAAAGTTCTGGGGCTGATACCTCGACCCAAGGGTCGAGGAGGTTCATTTATAACATATTGTATTGCAAAAATAATTAATAAACAAAAAATTTTAAATTTTTTATACTGGCACTCAATTAAATTTCAGATTTGTCTTCTCAGAGTTCTGTTTGTTTTATTAGCTTTAACACGATTGAATAATTTGAAAAGTATTTTTGACTCAGTATATTTAGAGCTAGTCTACCCGGGTATAAATTTAGTCAACCGTCTATTGTTAATCTATCTAATAATCAACTATTATTCTTTCAATGATTCTTATTTTTATAATTACACAGTTATAAATAAAATAGGAGGAGTAGTTATGCTTAGTCCTGCTCCTGCAAAAAATTCTACCAGGCTTTGTATTTGCTTAATTTTATCATTTTTACTGATATTTTTTTTTACCCGCAAAATATTTGCTTTTAGTTTAAGCTATCAAACTGTTGTCAAATTAAAAAAAGGTGAAGTTGTTACGGAAGAATTGAAAAATCAAAGACAGCATAAAGGTGCAAAAGGGCTTGTTTTAATCAATGCTCCGCCTGATGAAGTATGGAAATTAATACTCAACAAGGAGTTTTTAGCAACCTTTATACCAAAGCTAAAAAAAG
Organism: Candidatus Gastranaerophilales bacterium; assembly: GCA_028282645.1. Taxonomy (GTDB): domain Bacteria; phylum Cyanobacteriota; class Vampirovibrionia; order Gastranaerophilales; family JANQFW01; genus JANQFW01. The sequence continues at coordinate 13,848 of JANQHM010000271.1, read as the reverse complement.
CAAGAATTCTTGAAAAAGGAAATAATTATCAAAAAGTTTTTATGGCAGTTAAAATTTACAGATTTTTACCCACTTTTAAGTTTACTATACTATTTGACCAGAAAAATAAATATAAAAAAATGGCTTTTTCTAAAATAGATGGCTGTTTTCAAGATATTTACGGAAGCATAAAGTTTATTCCGTATAACGGGAAAACCATTTTGATTTATACAATGTATATAGAAGTAGGCTTCTTTATTCCAAGCTTTATAGGCAGTAATAGCGTAAAAAAAGATTTACCTGACTTATTAAGTCGAATAAAAAATCAAGCAGAAAGAAATACGTGGTAAAGTGGCGCGAAATATGTTCTTATATGTCGTGATGAATTTTTCTATCCGTAAAGCTGTATAAATAAAGTGGAAATGGGCGTTTCTCGCATTACCTAAAATTTAATTGAGAACCAGTATAGATTCTAATTTTAATAATAAGTCATGCAGCCCCTTACGCTTAAGCGCGGAAATTTCTATAGGATTAGGCAATTTTTCTTTAATTTCTTCTATTTGATCTCTATCTTTTATTAAGTCAGCTTTATTTATAACTGTTATTATAGGTTTTTTACTAGAATTAAGCTCTAATAAAATATCATAGACAGTATCAACGTGTTCGCTCCAAGCCGGATGCATAGGATCCATAACGTGTAATATAATATCAGACTCGGCTACTTCTTCCAGTGTTGCTCTAAATGCTGCAATTAAAGAAGTTGGCAGCCTTTGTATAAAACCTACAGTATCAGAAAATAAAGCAAAATCACCTTGCGGTAAACGTATTTTTCTTGTAGTAGGGTCTAATGTGGCAAATAATTTATCTTCCACAAATATCTCACTGTTAGATAAAGCGGTTAATAAAGTTGATTTTCCAACATTTGTATATCCCACAATTGACACAACCGGTAAATTATTTTTCTGGCGTTGTCTTCGTTGATAGTCACGTTGACTTTTTATCTTATCAACTTCATTCTTCAGAAATCTTATTCTGGTTCTTATTCGACGTCTGTCTATTTCCAGCTTGGTTTCACCGGGACCTCTTGTGGCTATACCTCCACCAATACCACCGCCACCTTGCCTACTTAGAGATAAACCTTCACCAATTAACCTAGGGAATAAATATTTTAGCTGAGCAAGTTCAACTTGAAGTTTTCCTTCTTTAGTTCTTGCTCTTTGCGCAAATATATCAAGAATAAGCTCAGTTCTGTCAATTGTTTTTACTCCTATGGTTGCTTCAAGCTTTTTCTGCTGATTAGGAGAAAGCTCTGCATCAAATATAACCAGATTAGCATTTTTTTCTTGTACCAATAGCGCAATATCTTTAACCTTACCTGATCCTATATAAGTTGCCGGGGCCGGGCGACTTTTCTTTTGAACTATTTTTGATAATACTTTTGCACCTGCAGTAAATGCCAATTGTTCAAGCTCATTTAACGAATCTTTTAATAAAAAGTCACTGATATCATCAGTTTGCAAACTTACAAGTATAGCTAATTCTGTTTCTATTTGAAGTTTATCTTTATAATGTTTTGCAAAATTTCTTTCAATTTCTGCTATAAACTCTTCAAAGTCTTGATTATTAGCTTCTCTAACAGTAGTTGTAGGTAAAATTTTCCATATGTCGCCTTGCTCACTTTTATCCGGTAATAAATATGCCACTTGAATAGAATCCGCAAAATTAGGATTTTCACCTTTTTTTCTACTGAAAGTTTTATCAGGATCTACGCTAATTGCGGCAATAACATCAAACCTGTTGTTTAATAAAGCTGCTAAGTCCGTTTTGCTTAAATCCGCATTGCCATTTGGATGCGTATGGATACAACGCAATCCGCATAGTCTTGCTTCACCTTCTCTTATATTTTTAAAAGAGGGTAATTCAACAGTATCAGCATCACCAACCGTTACATTTATAATTTGCCCGCGCCTATTTATAATTAATGCTATTTCTTTATTTATTTCATAACTTAACTCTGCCAACTGTTCAGCGAGCTCGTAGGTTATTAATTTATTTTTATTAATTTTTTTCTTTACAAATTTTTCAAGGCGTTTAATTTGATTCTTCTTTAATCCTTTTAAGTTTCCTTGGGGGTTAATATTTCTGTCTCCTTTTTAATGGCATCTAATATTATAATAACACGACTTTCAAGCTTTTCAAAAAAATAAATAAATCATAGAGAAATTGCAGAACTTTAATATTATTTTAACAAAACTTAATTATTTATATTAAAAATAAGGCAATTTTTCCCCCGAAAAATACTTTAAAATAATATACAACGCAATATTACTGAGTGTAAAAGCTAACCGCAACAGGGGTGTCGAGCTATGAGTGACTTACTTTCGAGTTTTCTAATTAAAACAAAACCCAAAGCAGAATCATCAACAAATCCAATTAAACCAAAACTTACTAGAAAAGCTGAAGCAGATCTACATGGACTCTCGGTTGGAATGTTTGGTTTTAATCCAGAAGCTGGTGACCAATCTAAAAATAAAGGAACTGGCTGGCTTGGTTAATCAAAATCATCAAAAAATATGTTATTAAATTTAAAAGTTTTAATATTAATGATAGATTGGATTAATTTCAATCTATTTTTTCGTGTTTTTCGTGATCAGTCATCACCTTTTTTTATGTCATCTCTATAAGCTTTTGATATAGCTTAAGCTTACTTGTAATTATCAGAACTAGATTGACCACTACTTTTTTTTGATTTTATCGTAGTATAATTTAAAATAAGTAAAAAATTTGGTGATGGTCATCACCTTTCTTATATCATCGCTGTAAGCTTTTGATATAACTTAAGTTTACTTGTAAGCATCAGTACTCAACTGACCACTACCAAAAATTTTTATAAAGTTATTAATAATACTTAAAAAAAGATAATTAAAGAGGATAAAATGAAACTAGAAGGCGTGATCTTTGATATTGACGGAACATTGTGCGATACAATCCCATTTTGTATAGAGACAATACTTGCAGCATTGGAAGAAGGAACCGGCAAAAAATATGAGAAAGAAGTAGTCTTAGGCTACTTTGGAGCAACAGAAGAGGGTATCGTAAAAAAATTGGCACCGGAAAACTGGCAAACTTGTTATGATGCTTACTTAAGGCTTTACGCAGAAAATCATCACAAATACCCGTCAATGTTTGAAGGAATAACAAATATTTTAAATTTTGTAAAGAATAGTGAATTAAATACTGCTGTTGTTACGGGAAAAGGTGAACATTCAGCTAAAATAACACTGGATTATTATGGTATTAAAGATTACTTCAGCTATATAGAAAGCGGATCGCCTGAAGGCTCAATAAAATCTCAATGTATGTCTGCAATAACATCAAGATGGGGAATTAATCCTAAAAACGTAATTTATATTGGTGATGCAACAAGAGATGTTTTAGATTCCAGAACCGCTGGTCTCATTCCTGTCTCAGTAACATGGGCATCTAATGCGGATAAAGAAGCCTTAAGCAAATTAGAGCCTGACTTTATGTTTGATAAAGTTTCAGACTTACATGAATGGTTAAAATCAATGGTGAAATCAACAGATGATATATTACAAAGAACCGGTTTATAGACCTCCGGCTGAAGCTGGTTCTCTTTTGATTCAGGTAACAGAAGGCTGTACTTACAGCTGTGATTTTTGTGCTGGCAATATCGGCAAAAAGTTTTTGATTAGAGATATTGGTGATATTAAAAAAGATTTGCTAAGTGCTAAAAAGCTTTATGGAAATTATTATCGTAAAATGTTCTTGCTTGATGGTAATGCTTTTGTAATACCGGCTGATATGCTTGTTGATATTGCCGATTTTAGTTATCAACTATTTCCTAAGCTAAAAAGAATATCTGCTTATGCCCATGCAAAAGATATTCTTGCAAAACCTCACGAAGAATTACAACATATCTCTGAAGCCGGTGTAACAATGGTTTATTTGGGTATAGAAACAGGCGATGATGACTTATTATTACAAATAAACAAGCGTGTAACTTCTGATGAGATAGCTGAAGCGGTGCATAAATTATATAAGGCAAATATTAACCTTTCTGCAACTGTTATTTTAGGTTTGGCTGGCAATAATAAAGAAAAAAGTAAAAAACATGCCCAAAAATCAGCTCAATTAATAAACAGGCTTGTTCCGAAAAATAATATGGCTTGGTATATATCAGCACTAACATTAATGATTCCACCGCAAACAAGAATTTATAATAAATATAAAAAGCAGGAATTTATTCCTCTTACAAACCTTGAAATTCTTGAAGAATTAAGACATTTTATGGTAAATTTAAATGACGGCCTCGAAAAATGTATTTTCAGATCAAATCATGCTTCTAATTACCTGGCTTTAGAATCTAATAATCTGGCAAGAAATAAAGATAAATTAATAGAGCAGATAAATTTTGCTTTAAACAATCCTGACATTTTAAGAAATGAATCATTCAGGGGGTTATGATTACAAAAATATTTGATATTTTAATTAGATGGTTAAAAAATAGTCAAACATGCCGTCAAAATTGACAAAAATAATGCAGGTATTATATGAATAATTGCAAAATATTAATATCAGGTTATTACGGTTTTGAAAACTTTGGTGACGATGCTATTTTATATAGTATATTAAATGAAATAAAAAAAATAGTTCCTCACTCAGATATTACAGTTATATCTAATAATCCAGACTTAATAAAAACAGAATATAATACTAATTCTATTTATCGCTTTGATTTTAAAGAGATATCAAAACATTTATCAGCTTCTGATATTTTTATAAGCGGAGGCGGCAGTTTATTACAAGATATAACCAGTTTAAAAAGTTTATGCTATTATTTAACACTTATTTGGCTGGCAAAACATTTCAAAAATAAAATTTACATTTTTGCCCAGGGTATCGGGCCAATAAAAACTGTTACTGGTAAAATTCTTTTAAAAAATATATTAAAAAAAGTTGATTTAATAACTGTTAGAGATAAACAAAGCAAAGAATATCTAAACAAATTAAAAATAAAATCTATACTAACTTCTGATCCTGTATGGAATATAAATAAAAATTCACAAGTTATAAGGCAAGCAGCTAAACAAAATAAAAAAGTCGGTATTCAACTAAGAGAGTGGGATAATTTAACGGAACAAGACCTGAAAGTCCTATGTAATGGTGTAAAATCACTTTTAGAAGAAGATAACTATATAACTGATTTAATTTTATTATCATTACAGGATTCCAGAGATTTAAAAATTTTAAAAATTTTAAAAAGAATAATAAAAAATAATATACCTGAATTAAATATAAAAGTTATTAATGATATTTCTATTGATAATGCGTTTAATATTATTAATGGTTTAAATTATTTTATAGCGATGAGGTTCCACGCGGTTCTCACTGCCATGATACTAAATGTGCCGGTTTTGCCAATAGTATATGATCCTAAAGTTAAGTCAATATCAGAAGAAGCCGGTATTCCCTATATTGAAATCGGTTTTATTTCCGAAAATGACTTAAAAAGAAAAATAAAAAATTTTGTTGAAAGGCAAGATAAATATATCGGCAAAGTATACCATTATGCAAAAGAAAAACAGGATGAAGCCAGACAAAACTTTGTTTTACTAGAGCAAATGCTTGTGGAAAGAGATTAAAACCAATAATGACCAATACGTTAATACCTAAAAAAAACAGATTAGAAATTTTAAATTTTCCTGTTGATTTAATAAAAATGGAAGATGCTGTTCTATTTATCGAAAATAAATTAATAAATAGAGAATTTTGTCATGTTGTTACCATAAATCCTGAAATGATAATGAATGGCAGAAAAGATATCGAGTTTGGAAATATTTTAAAAAAGGCTGACTTGATTGTACCTGACGGAATCGGTGTTATTATTGCTTTAAAATACTACGGAATAAAAAATATTCCCAGACTTCCGGGTATAGAGTTATCATCAAACTTATTAAAAAAATGTTCGGAAAAAAATTATAAAATAGGTTTTCTGGGAGCTAAAACTGATGTGGTTGACGAGGCTTGCAAAAATATTAAATCAAAATACCCCGGTGTGGAAATAGTTTTTAAACGTGACGGTTATTTTACCCAAGACCATGAATCGGTTATTATAGAAGAAATAATTAAGGCACAGCCTCAAATATTATTTGTAGCACTTGGTGTTCCTAAGCAAGAACTTTTTATAAGCCGACACAAAAAAATATTAAGTTTTGCTACAATGATTGGTGTCGGAGGTAGTTTCGATGTTTGGGCAGAAAAAGTTAAAAGAGCTCCTGTGTTTTTTAGAAAGTTTGGTTTAGAATGGTTATATAGAACTATAAAACAACCTGCGCGTTTTAAAAGGATTTTTCCGGTATTACCGGTATTTTTGATAAAAGTACTATTACATAAGCTAAGTATGAGAAAAGATAAAAAAAATGACTGAGCAAAAAAAATTGTCGGAAGAGGAAGTAAAAAGCCTTGAGGAAGTAGCAAAAAAGGTTAGAGAAAATATCCTAGTAATGATTAATGCGGCTAAGTCCGGTCACACTGGCGGATCTCTATCGCCGGTAGAGTTATTGTTAACATTATATGAAAAGTGTATGACTCACTATAAAGAGTGGAATAAATCTCCTGAATGGAAAAACAGGGATCGATTTATTCTTTCAAAGGGACATGCATCTGCTACGCTGTATGCTACGCTTGCACAGATGGGATATTTTGAGGAACAAGAACTTTTAACTTTTAGAAAACTGGGTACTCGATTGCAAGGCCATCCGTCTTACGGTCTCTTGCCTGGCATAGAGGTATCCACAGGTTCATTGGGACAAGGCTTATCTATGGCTAATGGTGTTGCATTAGGCTTAAAACTTGACAGGAATAAAAATAATGTTTTTGTATTACTAGGCGACGGCGAAATTCAGGAAGGGCAGGTTTGGGAAGCTGCAATGACATCTGCTCACTATAAAATGGATAACCTTATTGCTATAATAGACAGAAATAGATTACAAATAGACGGAGATACCGAACAGGTAAAAACACTGGATCCTCTTGATAAAAAATGGGAAGCTTTTGGATGGCAAGTATTAGAAATTGACGGGCATGATTTTCAAGAAATTTATGGTGCTGTTGAGTACGCAAAAGAACTTGGAAAACAGAAATCTGCTCCAGTAATGATTATTGCTAATACAATAAAAGGAAAAGGTGTTACTTTTACGGAAAATCAAGCTTCTTGGCATGGAAAACCCATGAATGATAAAGAGTTACAAAAGGCTTTACAAGAAATAAGAGGTTAAATAGAATAAAAAATGGTTATAAATAAAGCTGTTAAAAAATCTTTAAGGATTGCTTACGGTGAAACTCTAACTGAGCTGGGAAAACAAGATGAAAATATAGTTGTTATCGATTCTGATTTATCTTGCTCTACACAAACTCAAATGTTTGCGAAAGAGTTTCCGGAAAGATTTTTTAATACGGGTGTTGCAGAACAAGATGCTGTTTGCCTGGCTGCAGGATTAAGTACATGTGGAAAAATTCCTTTTGTAAGCACTTTTGCTATATTTGCCACCGGTAGAGCCTGGGATCAGGTAAGAAATTCCGTTGCTCACCCAAAGTTTAATGTTAATTTTGTTGCAACACATGGTGGCGTAACAGTTGGGGAAGACGGTGCCAGCCATCAATCCGTGGAAGATATCAGTCTTATGAGAAGTATTCCTCATATGATTGTTATTGTACCTTCCGACAGTATTGAAACACGAGAAGCTATCAAGTTTGCCTATAATTATAACGGCCCTGTATATGTAAGATTATCCAGGTCTAATACACCGGATGTACATGACAATGATTATAATTTCGATCTGAATAAAGCAAAAGTATTAATTGAAGGTATTGATGTTACTATTGTTTCTAACGGAGAAACTTTGTACGAGGCTATAGAATGTGCGCAAATGCTCAAAAAAGTAAATATTGATGTTGAAATTATCAGTATGCCTGTTGTTAAACCTATTGACAAAGAAACATTAATAAATAGTGCTTCTAAAACCGGTGCTGTATTAACCCTGGAAAACCATTCAGTAGTAGGTGGGCTGGGTAGTTCAATTTGCGAATGTTTGGCGGAAAATTATCCTTGTATAGTAAAAAGAATCGGGGTTAATGATGAATTCGGCCAAAGCGGCAAGGCGGAAGAACTGCTTGTAAAATATGGTTTAACCGCTGATAAATTTTATGATGAAGTTTTAAAGTTAGTGGAAAAGAAAAATAGTAAGTAAATTTCTATGATAAAATTTAAAAAATTAACCAAAAAATATGGAAACCAAACTGCTTTAAAAAATATTAATCTTCATATTAACAAAAGTGACTTTGTATTTTTGGTAGGGCCTAGTGGGGCCGGAAAATCTACGTTAATGCGACTTGTTTACAGAGAAGACAAGCCGACTAGCGGGAAGGTTTTTGTTGGCGGTATTGATGTTGCTAAAATAAAAGATGCACATGTTCCTTTTTTAAGAAGAAGAATGGGTATAGTCTTTCAAGATTATAAGCTATTGCCCTGCCAAACGGTATATGACAATGTAGCCTATGTTATAAGAGCCCTTGGAATGTCAAATGAAGAAATAGATAAAAGGGTAAAAGGAGCATTAAAAGTTGTTGATTTATTCCATAAAATCAATGCCAAAACAGAAGAGTTATCAGGTGGAGAGCAGCAAAGGGTTGGAATTGCTCGAGCTATTGTAAACGGGCCGCCTTTATTAATTGCCGATGAGCCTACAGGCAACCTGGATCCTAAAAATTCTCAAGAAATAATACAAATTTTGGAACAAATAAACAGAAGAGGAACTACTATTGTTGTTTCTACCCATGATCAATTGATTGTAAACAAATTTAAAAAACGTGTAATTACACTAGATTCCGGCCAAGTCATTAAGGATGAATGTAATGGAATTTATGAATGCAGATAAAATAAGATAGCGTTAAGTAAGAGGTACCTATAGAATGCTATTAAATATTTCATCCGCTTTAGCAAGCGATTTTAGAATATTAAAAAGAATACTGAAAGAAACTATTAAAGGCATAGGACGAACCGGTCTTGTTAATTTAGTTATTATTGCAACTATGGCTTCAATTTTGAGTATTTTTGGCTGTTTATTTAGAATAAGTCTCGAAATTTATTCTTTTATAGATGATTTAGGCTCTAATATGGAGATATCTGTTTATTTGCAGGATAATGCAAGTTCGACCAGAGTGGCAAAAGAAATAAAATCTCTTAATAATGTTAAAAGTATAAGTATTATAAAAAAAGAAAAAGCCTGGTCTGAAATGAAAAAACATATGCAGCTTCCCGAGATTTCCAATCCTTTGCCGGATAAAATAACAATAAAATTAAAAGATAACGAAAGCTCTAAGATAGATAAGCTTATAAAAAAAGTTAAAAAAATCAGGGGTATTGAAGATGTTAAATATGTTAAAGAAATAATTGATAAAGTTAAAAAAATAGGTGAAATAGCAAATGCTGCTACAGTAATGGTATTTGTTGTGCTTGGCGGTCTTACTTTGTCAATTATAAGTAATACTATCCATCTTGTGATACAATCCAGAAAGCAAGAGATTGAAATTATGAGGATGATGGGGGTCAGCAACTGGTATATACGTTCCCCTTATATATTTCAAGGTGCTTTTTACGGTTTGTCCGGGGGGATTATTTCTATTTTTGCTCTTGCCTGGATAGAAAAATATTTAAGCAATATATTTAAAATTTTTCAAATAAGCGGAACTTATATAGATGGGAGCGGCATTGCCTTAATTATTCTCATTATGGGTACTTCTGTAGGGGCTTTGGGCAGCATTATCTCTGTTAGAAAATATTTAAAAATATAAATAATGAATATATCGGTAGTGGCCAATCGGGTATTTATGCTTACAAATAAATATAATTTATATCAAGAACTTTACAGCGATGACTTAAGAAAAGTGATGACCATCACCGATATATCCGGTAAGATAATAAAATATAACAATTTATAATTTATTATGGATAAATGTTAAAATAATAATGCTTATAAATTTCAATTTTCAGATGCTAGACTTATAATGTAAATGGCCAGTGGGGATTAAAAAACAAACTTGGAATGGAGTATATCAATGTTTAAAATAAAAAATGCTATTGTGGCTTTGGTTTTTGTTAGTGCTTTTTTTATTTTTCCGGAATCTAAAATTAGTGCATCAACAAATTCAATAGATTATGATAAAGAAAAAAAATCTGCTTATCATCTGCTGACAAATATTTTAGCTGATAATAGCAATTATTTGCCTTACAGGTTAAATTTGTTAAAAGAAATAGCCTTAATGAATGGAGTTTCCACAAACATTGATACAAATACGGAGTCTTTTAAGCCTAATACCCCTGAAGAAAAAATAAAGCAAGAACTTGCTACCTATTGGAGCAATGTAAATACTGCTTATAAAGCAAACATGTTTTATTTATTATCACAATCAAACCAGCCTCAGATCAAAGATGCTGCTGATAAAATTTTAAATAAAATACATGATAATGAAGATTTACCTTTATTTTTAAATTTGGCAAAAAGCACTGATAAGCGTGAAAGAGCAATCGGAATAAGCGGTATTTTAAGAATTAAAAATAAAAATTCTATAGATTCTATTTTAGATTTACTAAATAATTGTGATAGTGCAGAAAAAAAAGTTATAACAGGTTCTTTAATAGACTTTCCTATTAATCAAAAAATAACAGATTATGCAAAAACTTTAGTTAAAAAAGAAAAAAATACTGAAATTTTAACAAATTTATATGTTTTACTTGTTAAATCCGGTGAAACAATTTATTTAAAAAATTATAAAGAATTATTGTTTTCTGAAGAGGAGTTGGTATACAGATATGCAGCAGTAAAGCTTAACAAATTGTCTGAATATATTGATATCAAGTCTGTAGAAAGTTTGTTTAACTCTGATGATGACGTAGTTAAGATGGGAATTATTATTTATTCAGAAAACTATTTGCAAAAAAAGAATATAAATGATAATGATATTGAACAACAAAAAATACTTAATAAACTGCGCGACTATGCTTTTGAAAAGAATGAAATAATAAGTATTTCTGCTATAAAGGTATTATCAGAAGTAAAAGATAAAAAAATCTATCCTTATTTAAATGGATTAATCAATAATAAAAAAACTTCAATAATAGCAGTAAATGTTATATTAAAAACTCAAAATGATAACTTAATTCCAATATGGAAGGAACTGGTAAATTTTAAAGATGATAATATACGATTAAGAGCTATAAAATTATTAATTAGTAATAATCAAAATTCTAAAAACAGTTTAAAATTAATAATAAAAGATCCTAAAACTTCTTTATTAGGCAAATTAATGGCAGCATCTGCATTAAGCAAAGAATATAATACTCATAATTATTTAAAAACCTTTTTAAACAGTGATAATACAAAAGTTAAGGAAAGTGCTCTTTTACAACTGGCAAGAAATACAGGCAATAAAAGATATATTAAAAGTTTAAAACAAATTGCTTTTGATTATTTTAGAAATGAAAATGATTTAAAGGCTGCTATAATATTGTTAAATAAATATAATGATAGATCTGGACTAAAAATTATTAAAAACTATTTATCTTCAAGAAAAATTGTTGATATACCTCCTAAATACCTGGATGAAGATATATTAACAGAATATTTGAATGATAAAGACCCTTGGGTTGTTCTAAACAGTGCTTATATATTAGCATTAAGTGGAAATAATAAAGGATTGGAAGTACTACGGGATTTATTATTAACATCTTCCGGCTTAAAAATAAAAGCTGCTGTCGCTTCAATTTTTTCGGAAGTCGGAGGGACTACAGATATTCAAGTTTTAAAATCAATGTACAACAATAAATATGTGAGAATAAGAGTGAACGCAGCTCAGTCTGTTCTTGGCATAATAGAGAATACAATGTACAAAGAAAGAAATGAAAAGGTAAACTTTCGCGGAAAAAAGAGAAAAAATTATACAGCTTCTCTAATTGGAACACCTCTGTACAAAAATGCACAGAGGTGAGGTACTAATTTCATTTCTTTATCAATGTTTTTATACTACTCAAGAGTAAGTATAAAATTTTTTGATTTTAATCTTCTTCAAGCATTTTTTCTTCCAAAAGTTATTACGTTCCCTTCTGTTTACATTAATAAGAAATGCTTTGGCTTAATACCAGTATATATAAAAGTTTTTTATCCCAAAAATAGCCTCGATAAAATGATACCGCCAACAACAGCAAGTACAACAGGTAGACTGCAGGGCATCTTATACTCTTGTTTCATTGTATTCCTTACTGTCTCAGATGCTCCACAAAAACTAACATTTTGACTATTTGGGTTTGTATTCTTTGTACCGTAGATATTTCTTCTTTTTGGTATTCCCATCGACGATATAGTCCCTGCCATCTAATTTTCCTCCCTATTCGATCAGTATTTGTATTTTATTATTTTTTTTAATAAATATGAAAATACTGTATACTATATTCCTTATTTCCTATTTGAACTTTAATTCTATTTTATAAAAACTAAAAGTTAAAAAAGTTGTCCCTTATTCTTTAAATTTTTAATAAAAATTAATATTTTATAATGCATTTAGTTTTCTTGGGAGTATAATTATACTGAGAGCCTGTATGGTTAAAAAAATAAAAGCTGGTTATATCAATAATAAAGGCTCATTTAAGGACTGCGCTGTTAAAACTGAAGCGGCTTGCCTGGCAAGGCGATGCAAGCTTTAACAAGACAGCTTCTAAAAACTGGTTATATCAATAGTAAAGGCTCATTTACAAACTGCGATGTTAAAACTAAAGCGACTTGCCTGGCAGGGTGACGCAAGCTTTAACAAGACAGCTTAATCCTGAAAATGCTGGCGGGTGGGTATAAATGATTAAAGAAATAAAATATTTAAGTCGTCATATTGGAAATAAAGTAATAAAGGACGAAAGCCAAAGTTTAGCTGCCGAGATAGCCTTTAATTTTTTATTATCCATTTTTCCTTTTTCTTTATTTATAATATCTGTTATTGGTTTTTTCGGTTCTGAAGAAAATATTGAACAGGTTATAAACTTGATAAGCACTCTTGTACCAAGTGAAGTGCTTTATATAATAAAAATTTCTCTTAAAGAGATTTTAAAATCCATATCTGGCGGCACATTGACCGTAGGTTTAATAATTTCTTTATGGGGAGCATCTAACGTAATAAGGATAATAATGAAAGCTATAAACAAAGCTTATGGAGTAGATGAGACTCGTTCTTTCTTAAAAAAGTCAGGTCTTTCTATGGTCATAGTTCTTTTATTAACGCTTGTTATGTTTATAGCTACCAATATAGTCTTTTTATGGTCATTTACAATTAAATATCTTACAAAGTTTATAGCAAGCGACATTATAAATATAACTCTTTTAGTTAGATGGCCTATTTCGTTTGGTGCTTTATTTCTTATATTATATATAATTTATTATTTTGCCCCTAATATAGAGGCGCCTAAAATGCTTAAAGTTATTAGCTGTATACCTGGTGCTCTGTTTTTCTGTATTTTTTGGTTGTTTGCATCGTGGATTTTTAATATGTACATAGATAATATTGCTCCATACAACGCATTATACGGAACATTAGGAACTTTTATCGTACTATTAATATGGATTTATTATACTTCATTGATTATTTTAGTCGGCGGTGAGATTAATTCTGAAATTTTTAAATATTTAGGCTCAAATTGCTAAATATTTAAGAGCCTATCTGGTTAAAAAAATAAAAGCTAGTTATATCAATAATAAAGGCTCATTTAAGGACTGCGATGTTAAAGCTGAAGCGGCTTGCCTGGCA
>JANQHM010000066.1 GCA_028282645.1 Candidatus Gastranaerophilales bacterium | reverse complement strand
CGACCCAAGGGTCGAGGTATCAGCCCCATAACTTTAAACACAAAGCTTTGCTTTGCATAAGTTAGCGACCCAAGGGTCGGGGTATTCTATCGAATAAATTATTTAATTTTATTTATTTAAATTAAATCGTATAATAGTTATGAAGATAAAATTTCAAATTAAACTAGTCAAAAAAAGGAATTAATTAATATGTATAAGTATGGGGTAAGATTATTAAAAAATAGACTACATCCTCTTTCGGTGCCGGAGTCTGCAATTGTTGAACATATGCAACTGGTTGTAATAAGGACAGAAAAGGGAGAAGAAGTCGCCAGAGCAAAAAGAATTCCCGGCTGCGTCATAAAAAAATGGGGTGATAAACTTCCGGAAGCTGTTCAATTTGTAAGGGTGCTTAGTAAAGAAGATGAAGAAATTTATAAAGAAAATGAAGAAAGAGAAATATATGCCTTTACTAAAACTCAGGAGCTTGTAGAAAAACACAAGCTTGCAATGCGTCTTGTAAAAGCTCAGTACACATTAGACAGAAGAAAACTTACGTTTTACTTTACGGCTCCTCATCGCATTGATTTTAGAGATCTGCTAAAAGACTTAACACAAACATTTAGAAAAGTCAGAATTGACTTACGTCATATAGGAGTAAGAGATGAGACTTCCATAATAGAAGGAATGGGCTTGTGTGGCAATTCTTTATGTTGTTGTACTTTTATAAAAGACTTTACATCAATTAATATAAAACTTGCAAAAGATCAGGGAATGCCGATTAATCCCGGCAAAATTTCCGGTTGTTGCGGCAGGCTTTTATGTTGTCTAAACTATGAGTACTCTACATATATTGAAGCAGCAGTAGGTATGCCACCGGTCGGCAGTGGGGTTATGACACCTGACGGCATTGGCAGAGTATGCGCTTTACATTTTTTAAACGGTAAAGTTGCTGTTAAACTTGAAGATGGTCGTATTAAAGAGTACGGCAAAAAAGATATTGAGATGATTGAAGACGAAGTTGACGGCATTGAAATTGATTTGCCAGTACAATATCAGCAACAAGACGATGAAGAAGACTCTAATATTGATATATCTGAACTGGAAGATGATGAGCAAAGCTTTACTTCTAATATATGATACATTTAGGCAGGACTAGGCTATTGAGTAATATATCAAATAATCAGGCCGGAGATATGGTAGATGCCGCACTAAGAATAACAGGCGGCTATATTAAGCTTTATGAGATAATTTATAATGCCAATAAAGACTATATTGACAATATACCTTGTCAAAAATGTTCTCAATGCTGTAAATCACACATCCCTATTCCCATAGAAACAATAATTATACACGCTGAGCTAATTAAAGATCAGGTTCAGGACATAGATATTTTACCTTTAAAATATAATCAAAGCTTTAAGCCATTAATGCCAATACTAAATCATATCAATATAATCAATAAAAAAACAGGCCATTGTCCTTTCTATTCAACGGAAAAAGGTTGTAACATCCATGAAGATAAACCGTTGATATGTAAAGTTTATCCTATCTTGCCGGATTTTGGCATAAGCTGCGAGTATTTAAAGCATAAATCAGAAGAGTTTCATAATAACATAATTGTTAACCAGGCAGAGCTCGACAAAAATATATTTTTTAACCTGGAAAGAGAATACACGAAACGTATGGAGCAATTGATGGATAAAAATCAAATAAATAATTGATATCATTTTTAAACTTTAAACAAAAATCCTTATTGATTAAATTTAAAATGTATATAATAATTACTTAATACATAGATTAAGTATAGTAGTATTGAAGTAATTTTAAAAAATAAGTAAAAATTAGGAGTTACTAATGAAATCTTTTATGTCATTTTCAATTTATTTGATGAAAAATTTAAAATATAAGCATAAGTTTGGTTTAATACTACTTGTATTTACAGTAGTTCTTATGACTTTATCCTCGACTATTATAGCTAATTATAATAAGCAAATAGCTAAGGTAGAAAAAGAAATACAGGGTGTTAAATATAATAAAGCAATGCTGCAATTGCTATATCAGGTAAGTGAGCATAAATCTTTACTGAAGAAAAACATAAAAGAAAACGATAGTAAGTCAAAGACCGGATTAGTAATGCTAAATTCCCTATTAGATGAAACTTATGAGTCAATTGTCAAGCACGATAAACTTATGAATGACACATTGCATAATATACAGCTTTCATACATAAAGACTGAAAAAATAAAAACCAAAAATGATGATGGTGAAGAAATTATCGAAACCCAAAAAGTACCCCGAAAGGATAGTGCACTGGTAGTATTTAAATATCATATCGATGAAGCTAAATCAAAGGTAGAAAAACACTCATTTGGCAATAACATAAAATATCATGACTTAATTCAAGATCAGGTTTTCGCCTCCTTTTTGGAAATTAATTACGTATCCCAATTAATATTGGATGACCAAGCTGATACATCATATTTTATAGATATAGCTTATGATGTTATACCTAATTTATTAGTGACAACAGCCACCTCTGCCGAACTGGCATACGAACTGGCAGTTGAGCAATATAGCACGGAAAACCAGAAGCAAACCTTGAAAAGCAACATTGCTGAACTTAAAAGATATAGTAAAATATTAAATGATAATATTGAAAGAGTTATAAAAGCAGATAAATCTATTGAATATAAAATAAATGAAAGCTATGAGAATGTAGAAAAAAATCTTGATACCTTGGTAAAAGAAATAGATCAAAAAATAATAAACACCTATGATATAACAGAAAAAAGCGATAAATTTTATACATTGCTAAATAGGTCAAGATTATCTGTTAAAAATTTGCTTGATTTAAATTTAAATTTATTAGAGAACGCCCTTAATAAAAGGTTAAATAATTATAAACTTCAATCTTGCTTTGTTATAAGTGTAATAATAATTTCGATTCTTGTGTCTATATATTTATTCTTTGGCTTGTTTTTGATAGTAGAGGACAGTATAAACCGCATCAAGCAATCAGCAGAATTAATGGCACAAGGCAACTTTACAACCAGGATTGATGTACAAACAAAAGATGAGCTAGGCGATTTAGCTATTTCATTAAATAAAACCATAGACAGTTTAAAAGATCTTATATATGAAATTTATTCAAGCTCCTCAGATTTGGATGCAGGTTCAAATATGATACTGGAATCTGCCAAGCAAACAGCAACAGGTGCACAACAAGTTGCAATGAGCATTGAACAATTAGTTACAGGTATTCAGGATCAATCAAGGAACGTACAAACAAGCCTGGACAAAATTAACGAAATAAACACAGCTATTCAAAATATATCTGATACTGCCGGACATAGTGTTGAGCTATCCAGGTCAACACAAAAAAATGCGGATGATGGTTTTAACCGCTCAAAAATAGCTGTTGCAAAAATTAATCAAATTAAAGAAAGATCATTAGAAACAGCCGGAGTTATTAATGAACTAAATGAGTTAAGTTCTAATATCGGTGAAATTGTTGATATGATTAAAACAATTGCAAACCAAACAAACTTGTTAGCACTCAATGCCGCTATAGAAGCAGCAAGGGCAGGAGAGCAAGGTAAAGGTTTTGCAGTAGTTGCCGATGAAGTTAAAAAATTGGCTAATCAATCAGCAGAAGCTTCAAATAATATCACCGATATGATTATACAGGTACAGGCTAAAACTAATAATGCGGTTAATATTATTACACAAAGTGTTAACGAAGTTGAGGAAGGTGTATCTATTATAGAAGATACAGGAAATATGCTATCCGATATATTGACTGCCGCAAAAGCTAGTGGTGATCAAATTGAAGGCATTTCCGGCGAAGTTGTAAATCTGGTAAAATCATCGGATGAAATCGTTAATATGATAGATAATATTTCAGGATTTACAGAGGAATCATCGGCAAGCGCTCAAGAAATATCAGCAATTACAGAAGAACAAAATGCTAATACTCAAGAAATTAATTCAAGTATAAACAATCTGATTATTTCTATTACAAATTTAGTGAAAAGCTCATCAATATTTAAAATCGAGTAGGTTCATAACATAAAAAGGTAGTGGTCAGCTGAGTACTGATGATTACAAGTGAACTCAAGTTATATCAAAAGCTTACAGCGATGACATAAGAAAGGTGATGACCATCACCCATAAAAAATAACCAAATAAAAAAGACTGCTCAACTGACAGTCTTTTTATTTAAGCCTACTTTAATTTTTTAGAACCCGTATTCCGGTCTTATTCTACTCTATAATTTTTGAACTTTACTACTACTTGTTAATATCATTTTTATATTGCCGGATTATTTGAGAATAACTACAACCTACTTATCACTTATTCTTATTTATAACCTACGAATCAAATTACATAATTACATACTAAATTTTAATAATGATGTTTATTTCACATTAAAGTTACCTCCAATATGTACTTTAGTATACACAAAACTAGTCATTTTTTTGTTTATTGCTTAATTTTATTTTTACAGTTTAATTTTTTTTTAATCTTTCTGATAATTAACTGGAGCGCACTAAATCTATCTTATATATTTATAAACGTAAATAAACAAAAAAAATTGCCCTTTTGTCTAAAATTTTTTTTAAAATATTTTATAATATATATTAAGAAGATATATTATAAATAAGTTATATTTAAAAATTCTTGCTTGTTGCTTAGGTATTAATTCCAGGCTTTAAAAATTTTAACCATAAAGTGAATTTTATAAAATAATTTATTTTGTTTAAGTGGTTTATTATAATAAGATTTACTCTATTTTATTGACTTTAACAGGATTAAATAACCTGAAGAGTACTTTTAAGCTAGTATAGTAATTATTTATAATTTAAAAAAGTTAATTGTTTAGAAACAAAATAAGGGGATAGTTATGGCTGTACTAAACGGTGATTCAGGCAATAATAATATTATTGGCTGTATCGAAAACGACTATATCGAAGGCAAAAAAGGTAATGATTGGCTTGACGGAAAAGGCGGCGCAGACATCTATAAGTATAATCTTGGAGATGGTTATGACACAATTGTCAATTCTGATGCTTACGATAAATTATTATTTGGTGAGGGAATCACTAAGAAGAATCTCTTATTTATTAAAGACGGTAATGATTTAGTAATAAAAGTAAATCATTGCAAAGGCAAAATCACTGTAAAAGAAGCATTTCTCTTTAGTGCGGATCATCATGGATCCATAATGTTTGCAGACGGCTCTAAATTAACAGCACCTGAAATAGCTGGCATGATAAGTGCAACAAAGTTAATCTACGGGTCAAATGTTCCTGAAACAATCTATGGCACAGCGGAAAATGATTATATTGACTCTTTAGACGGCAAAGATAAGATATACGGAAAAGAAGGCAATGATATAATACATTCCTGTAAAAAAGATGATACACTGGATGGAGGTCCCGGAGCGGACTTTTTGCAGGGGTGTGGCGGCAATGATACTTATATGCTTGATAACTTTGGTGATATAGTTGATGAAAAACCTAATTCAGGTATTGATACTGTAAAATCCATCGTGGATCATACCCTTGCAGCTAATGTAGAATATTTATACCTTACAGGCACTGCTCTTAAGGGGTTTGGTAATGAAGAAAATAACAATATTTACGGAAATAAATATAATAACTTTTTACACGGGATGCAAGGCGATGATGTAATCTATGCGAAAGATGGTAACGACACCGTTATTGGATGTTATGGCAATGACAAGATATATGGCGGTAAAGGTGCTGACAGCATGATAGGCAATGACGGAAATGACAGATATACAGTAGATAACGCAGGAGATGAAGTCATTGAAGCTGCTAATGAGGGCTATGATTCTGTATATGCTTCTATAAACCATACACTTGCTGATAATATTGAAAAATTTTCTTTAACAGGGAATGCTGTTAAAGGTGTTGGTAACTCTCTCGATAATCTTATGTATGGAAATACACAAAATAATTATCTTAATGGCGGCGGCGGCAATGATAAAATATTCGACTATGCTGGTGATGATACTATCCATGGTTGTAGAGGCAATGATGTAATATATGATTACGGCGGCAGTGATGTCTTTGAATTCTGTGAATACAGCGGTAGAGATGCCATTTATAATAAAAATAAAAACCTCACAGATTTTGATACTATTCGGCTGAGCGGTAATATTAATAAAAATCAGGTAGCTTTCTTTGAAGATGGCTCTGACCTTATGCTTCGCTATAATCCCGGTCAGGAGATCAGAGTAAAGTATTATAATTTACCCGGTAGAAACATTGATAAAGTTGAAATAGCTCAAGACGGCAGTTATTTAACTGATGCAGATATTAATTCTATTGTATCAGACTTGGCTATGTATCAGGCTGACAATGGCAAAGAATTTAATAGTGCGGAAGAAGTTGCTAATGATCCTGATGCAATGAATCTGATAGCAGCTTACTGGTAATGATGCAATAAAGTATTATATTTAAACTAGAGATTTAGCAAAGTAAAAAAAGTACTTGAATAAAGAACCCTCCTCATGTATATGTATACCAGGGAGGGTTCAACATTTGGAAAAAGGGGATTGTTGATGAATAACTAGTGGATATTCCAGGGCAAATTAATTCTAGCTAAAAATTAAAAATAGTCAGTGTTTGAAAAAATAGTTGTTTTGAAAAAAACACTTAAATGAGCCAAAATACTATTAGT
>JANQHM010000001.1 GCA_028282645.1 Candidatus Gastranaerophilales bacterium | reverse complement strand
ATAAGCTAAACTCTGAATTGCGAAGCGGGAGCGTTAAAAAATGAAATGGTCAATTTTATTTTTTTGTAAGCATCAGTACTCAACTGACCACTGCCAGCTTTTGGTATACTACCTCTAAAATATTTTTAAATGAGAATAGCTTGAGATATAATTTAGGAAATACAATAGAATAAGGCAGAAGTTATGAAATCGATTACTTTTTTTGAGCAAACAAAAGAAATTGTTGGCGCAAATACGTTGTGCATTAGATTAGCTAATTATATAGCAGAAAATTTTGATGATACTAAAGTTTTTTATATTGGAAACAAAGACTATGAAGCTAAGCATCTTATTAATATGGAAAAGGTTAATTATGTTAATTATGAAGTGGGTAAAAAGCTTTCATTTGATGAGGATACTGTTTTAATAACCTCTATATTAAACATATTTGACGTAAATATTGAATTAGATCTGTCTAAAAAAGTTAAATTACTGTTTTGGTGTATTTTTTCATTGGATATGGCATATCTGTTTCCTTTTAGCCATAAGTATATTTACCATGTATCTTCAGATCCCAAAAAAGTATGTAAATTTTTAAAATTTGTTTACGGAAGCGATTATAAAAAAGTGCAGGAAGGCTACAAGTACATGTATAATAACGGTGCTTTAGCATTTATGGACTCTCTTAACCTAAATTCATCAAATGATTGTATGGATTATAATACTTCAGATAATATTAATTACTTGCCTATACCTTTAATACCCAAGGATCATACAGTAAATTTCAATCTGATTGAAGATGATGTGATTAATTTAGGTTGGTTAGGGCGTTTAGTGGAGTTTAAAATTCATTCTCTTGTTAATGTCATTAAAAATGCAAGTTTATATGCCGATAAATATAACAAAAAAATTAGAATACATATTATTGGTTCAGGAAAAGACCAGAACCTACTTAATAAATGTATTATTTCTGATAATGTTGAATTAATCTTTTTGAATACCATATCAGGGGATAAACTTGATACTTATATTTCAAACAATATAGACATTATGTTTGCAATGGGGACATCTTCAATAGAAAGCTCCAAATTGCATATTCCTTCTATACTAATAGATGCAAGTTATAAGGAGATACCTTTAGATTATAAATTTAGGTGGATTTATGAAACCCGAGACTATTGCCTAGGAGAAGATGTAACAACTATGCAGAGGATAAATCCGCATACGTTTGAGGACATAATAGCGCAAGTATACAAGCAAGATGGTAAAAAAGCAGTAGGAAGCAGATGTTATGAATACTTTCAACAAAATCACAGTATTGATGTAATTACTAAAATGCTCTTTGACCTGGCACCTAAGAGTAATGTTACTATTGAGGACTTAAGGAAACTAACTCTTTACAAGGCAAAATTCCAATTTATTAAAAAGTTTAAACGTAAAATTTTAAAAATTAATAATTAAAAAAATAAAATTAATATTTTTTTATACAGGTTCTCAATTAAACTTCAGATTACTCTTTAGAATGAGCTTATAATGAACCTCCTCGACCCAGGGGTCGGGGTATTCTAAAGTACTTTAGGGTTAGTATAAAAGGAAGGAAATGTTTATGATGAGATGTGTATTAAGTCTAATCGTTATATTATCTTTATTTATTTCTGTAGCACCTGTGCATGCTGTCGGATATTCAACCGTAGGAATGAAAGGACATATTAAAAAATTTTCTCTTAAAAAAGATAAAAATGTAATTTCAGAAACTGATTTTGAATTTGCTAAAATGGACTATATGTTAATAGAAGTGAATAAAGTTGATAATCCAAGCCGTTTTTCCAGCTTAAAAGATAAATATAGCTTTGTTAAGCTGGCAAAAAAAGCCATAAAATTATACAAAGGCTATAATAATGTAGTTAATTTAGGTTGGCTCGGAAATTTAGTTGAGTATAAAATTTATTCCCTTATTGATGTTATCGAGAATAGTAGTTTTTATGTAAATAATTACAACAAAATAGTTGAAATTTACGGCTCTTCTGTTGTATTAAAAGATGTAGGCTATAAAGAAATACCTTTGGATTATAAATATAAATGGATTTATGAAACTCAAGACTATTGCTTGTACGAAGATGTTTCAATTATGCCGGTAATAAATATTGAAAAACCAGTAACACATAAGCAAGATGGTAGAAGTTTAAGTAATAGGTTTTATGATTATGTAAAAAAGAATCACAGTATTGACATAATGAATCAATTAAAAAAACTAAGTCTTAATAGAGCAAAAGCTCAATTTATCAAACAGTTTAAACGAAAGATTTTTTAAATTATACTAACTCTAAAATACTTTTCCAAAGAAAAATCTGAAATTAATTTGGAACCTGTATACTATATAAAACCTAAAATATTGTTTAATTTATTCACTCGGGTTACACCAAAAAATTATCAGTTTTACGTTGTTAAGGAAGGAAACTTTTATGATGAGATGTGTATTAAGTTTATTGTTGTTACTTTTAATTTCCGCAGCACCGCTTAAAGCTGCTGAATTCCCTAATGGAAATGTTCCTGACGGCCTTGGTATAAACATACATATGGGCAATTTTACAATGCAGGATATGAACATGATTAATGAGACAGGTTTTGGCTTTATTAGAACTGACTTGCTTTGGCATGAAATAGAAAAAGAAAAAGGAGTCTATAATTTTACACCTTTTGATCAGCTGATGGCTGAGTTAAAGAAAAAAAATATGAGAGCTCTGTTTATTCTTGATTATGGAAATCCTTTATATAATTCTCACAACAGTATTTTAACCCAGGAAAGCAAAGCCGGATTTATTAAATTTGTAAAAGAAGCGGTTACCAGATACAAGAACGATAATGTAATTTGGGAAATATGGAATGAACCCGACTGTACCGGCTTTTGGGATCCGCAGCCAAGTGTTGACAAATATATGGACTTGGTAAAAGATGTTGTACCGGCAATAAGAAGTATAGAACCCGATGCAAAAATAATTGCTCCGGCTAGCGGTGATCTTAATCCTCCCTTTAATTTCCTGGAAGATTGTTTTAAAAGGGGCTTATTAGACATAGTAGACGGACTGTCAGTCCATCCTTACAGACAAGACTATCCTGAAACCGTAGTTGATGATTATAAAAGCTTAAGAGCACTTATTAAAACATATAATCCTGCAAAAGAAAATATGCCGCTGATTTCAAGCGAATGGGGATATTCTTCGGCTCAGGACGGTATGAACCAGGAAAAACAAGCAAAAGCATTATTAAGAATGTTTTTACTTAACCTATCCGGTAATATTCCCATTTCTATTTGGTATAACTGGAAAAATGACGGATATATACCTTTTGCTAAAAATCATAATTGGGGTATTGTAAGTTATTTTAACAGAGATCCTAAAATTGCAAGAACAAAACTTATGGAGATGATAGAATTATTAAGAGGAAAAAAATTTGTTAAGCGATTAAATCATAGTGATCCGAATGTATTTATATTAGTATTTTCCTCAAGTAACAATACAGAGCATGTTATGGTCGGCTGGATAAAAACAGGTACTGCCTCTTTTAGGCTTTCAGACGGCAATACTTATCACGTAACAGATATGCCTCAATTTTTAGAAACAGACACGATTCTCGAATTAGATAATAATTAAGTAAAACCTGCTAGGAGGTGGAGTATGACAAGATTTTATGAAGGAAAAAGAATAAATTTAAGAGAAGCAGATGCTCACGATGCGGAATTCACTTTAGAACTAAGGCTGGCAAACCAGCACTTAAATGAGTTTTTAACAAAAATAGATAATGATGTAGAAAAACAAAGACGGTATATAATTAATCATCAAAATAAAGGTGAAGACTGTTACTTTATTATGGAGAGCAAAGACGGTGAAAGATACGGCACTGTAAGAATGTCTGATGTAACTGAAGACAGTTTTCTCCCCGGGAGCTGGATTATAAAGAAAGGCGCTCCCGGCTATGTAGCTTACGAAACCTATTTTACTATTTTTGATTATGCATTTATTGAGCTAAATAAAAAGCACTGCGTACTTGATGTCAAAAAAAACAATATTGCCAATATAAAACTGCACACAAGAATGGGCGCAATCATTAGAAATGAAAATTCTGATGATGACAGGTTCTTTTTTGATTTTTCAAGAGAAACATACCTTAAAGCCAGAAAAAAGTACGAAAGGTTTACCATAAACAGAGATGATCAAATTAACAAACTAATTAATTAAAAAAAAAATTATAAATTGAATTAGGGTTAAACTTATTAATTTAACCCTAATTCACATTTTAGGTGTTTTTAAAAAAATACTTTGTAATAAATTTTTTTTAAGAGATAATATTGAATTGGCTATATGTGTGTAAGGAAGATAAAATAAAATGAAACTGTTAAAAACAAGCTTTTTATCCGGCATTTCAACGCTAATAAAGATATTAAGCGGATTTATAGTAAACAAAATTGTAGCTGTGCATATAGGTCCTTCCGGCTTGGCAATGATCGGGCAATTTCAAAATTTAATACAAATAATTTTAACCTTTGCTAACGGCGCGATAGATAACGGTGTAGTAAAATACATAGCTGAATATCAAGATCAGCCTGATCAAAGAAGGAAAATTATATCTAATTCTCTTATTATCAGTGTTGTATGTGCTTTTTTTATGTCTGCTGTTCTTTTTATTTTTAATAAAGAATTCTCTTTGTATTTTTTAAAAGATGCTCAGTACAGCAGTATATTTATAATATTTGCTTTTACAATAGTTTTATTTGCTTTAAACAGTTTATTTTTGGCTATACTAAACGGTTTTAAAGAAATAAAAAAGTTTATTACGGTAAATATAGTTTCCAGTATAATGACCTTGATATTTGTTTCTTTGTTAGTTATATATTTAAAACTATACGGTGCTCTGCTTGCTCTGGCCACATCTCAGGCTGTAGTTTTCTTTTTTACTATATTTTTTGTAGTTAAATCCAGCTGGTTTAATATAAAAAACTTTTATGCTAAAGTTGATAAAGCTATTATGGTAAAATTGGGGAAATATTCATTAATGGCACTTACTACTGCATTAACAATACCACTTGCCCAAATAATAGTAAGAGATTTTATTACTACAACTATTTCGGCTGATGCTGCCGGGTTTTGGCAAGGTGTTTATAAAATATCAGATGTGTATTTGATGGTAATAACAACTTCTTTGAGTATTTATTATTTACCCAGACTTTCTGAAATAAAAGATAATAATGAATTAAGAAAGGAAATTTTGCAGACATACAAAATAGTTATGCCGATTGTAACTGTTTTAGCTGTTGCTATATGGATATTTAAAGGTTTTATAATACAAGTTCTATTTACGGACGAGTTTATGCCGATGAAAAGCCTTTTTATGTATCAGCTTATTGGCGATGTTTTTAAAGTAGGAGCCTGGTTATTGGCATTTATAATGGTTGCAAAAGCAATGACACGATACTATGTAGCTATGGAAATTATCTTTAGTATTATTTATGTTATTTCTTCGATAGCATTTATAAAATATTACGGCTTAATTGGTTCAACTATGTCATTTGCATTTACATATTTATTATCTTTTCTTGCTTTAATTTGTATCTTTAGAAAGATTATACTAAGCCCTAAAAATACGGCTTAGAGCCACTTTTTTTATTTACGTTTTAGGATTTTCAGAATCGTATTCTTTTTTATGAACATATTATAAGTAATATAAAAGTCCTAAACTTGTAAAAAATAACCTGCATAAGTAAAATCTATAGGAGTATATAAAATGTCAAGATTTTATGAGGGAAACAGAATAAACCTGAGAGAGGCAGAAGTTAGCGATGCAGAATTTATTTTAGAATTAAGGCTTAATCAAGACTTAACCAGATTTTTAAATAAAATAGAAGATAATTTGGAAAAACAAAGAAAATATATACTTGATCACCAGAGTAAAGGCGAAGATTTTTATTTTATTGTTGAAAGTAAGTATAAAGAAAGATATGGTACGGCACGAATTCATGATGTGACGGAAGATAGCTTTAAATGCGGCAGTTGGATACTAAAACCGGGTATCCCCGCCTATGTTGCCCTG
Organism: Candidatus Gastranaerophilales bacterium; assembly: GCA_028282645.1. Lineage (GTDB taxonomy): Bacteria > Cyanobacteriota > Vampirovibrionia > Gastranaerophilales > JANQFW01 > JANQFW01. Next base: position 11,297 of record JANQHM010000001.1, on the reverse strand, counting down.
GAAAACTATTTTGCCTGCTTTGATTATGCTTTTATAGCGCTAAACAAAAAACATTGCGAGCTGGATGTTGTAAAGGGCAATGATAGTGTTATTAATTTGCATAAAAAAATGGGTGCCAAGCTGATAAATGAAGATGATAGAAAATTTTATTTTACTTTTTCCAGAGACGTATACCTGGAATCCAGAAAAAAATATGAAAAATATACCCTAAATAGGGATCATCAAATTAATCAGCTGGCTGTCAGAAAATAATATTTTTTTGACAATAAGCTGCATCGGCTTGCCTGGCAGGGCTATGCAAGCTTTAACAAGACAGCTTCCAACTAAAGGATGATATATATTAAATTAAGTATTATTAAAGTTTTTCTTAGTTTATATTGACAGTTAGTTAACATTATGAAATAATTTTAATATATATTTTATATATTAATTAATGTAAATTAATTTTTTAAAAAATTAAACTTGTATTATTATGCTAACTCAAAAACTTTTTGATGGATAAAACAAGATATTTTCCGAAAAGAGATTTTAAAAAGTTTAGTAACGAGTAGTATAAGTATTTTAGATAGCTTAAATCACTTCATAAAATTAGAGGGTGAGGTTTGAGCTATTTGTTATAGTATGAGAATAAATTCTGAAATTTGTTTTAGCAGCCTAAATAAAGTACTTGCCAAAATGGTAGTGGTCAGCTGAGTACTGGTGCTTACAGGTAAACTCAAGTTATATCAAGAGCTTACAGCGATGACACAGGAAAGGTGATGACCATCACCACCAAAATTAAATACAAAAGTTTTAATATTTTAAGATAATAGTGTTAACAGGAGAAATATATGAATGTAAATTTTAAATTTTCAAAGCCTAAGGCCTATAAAGGTTTTACTCTAGCAGAAATGCTGACCACCATGATTATTATATCAGTTATGATAGCTGTAACAATGCCGGTTTTTACTATGAGAAAAAGCTCTGAAGCAAGAATTGATACGGAAGCTCAAGTATGTGTAGAAAAAGAAAAGGGTAATTCCGGCAAAGCTATTTGTGCCGGAGCCATTGAGAGGTGTCAAAGAAATGTAATGAATACTTGCGGCACCCTGGAAAAATATGTGAATTATGATGATGATACAGATGATGATGAGCTAAGCAGCTTGAAAATATTAAGAGATACTTGTGAAGTAGGCGGAAAAAACGCCTGTGATACCTTTATTAACAGATGCATAAAAAATCCGAAACTTTGTGATTTAACTGACAAACCGGTTTCATCACACCCTGAGGGGGAAATGGATTTGCAGTATTTTCTTAAACAGCCGATTGAATCGTCTAATTTAGGAACTATTTATATATATGAGCAAATAGACAATTTTTACAGACAAGGCGTCGATCAGATAGTAAAAGCCGTAAAAAAAAGTTGTGAAAATGGCGGTGATGCCGGTTGTGCATTATTAGTCAATTATTGTAAAAACGAAAAAGAACTGGAAGCCTGTCAAGCACTTATTACCGGCTGTAATAACGGTCATGAGGGAGCTTGCAAACACGGGTATATTAATAACTTAAACAGATCCTGCCTTGATATAAAAAATACGCTAAATACTGATGATAGTAAACCTTATGGTTTAAGTTACGATGTGGAAGGTTCTAATTCCAATGCATATTGCGATATGGTAAATGACGGTGGCGGATGGACTTTAGTAATAAAAGCAAATGGTGAATCCGAGAATTTTGACTTTAACTCACAGCTCTGGACCAGTGATGATGTATTAAATCCTGATGAAACCAATTTAAGTAAAGGTTCAAAAGATCATACCGCTGACGAACACAAAAATTTAGCATTTTCACATGTTCCGTTTAATCAGATTAAAGTAGTTTTCCACACTCCAATAACAGATGATGACGGCAAATCAACAACGTTGAGTATAAGCGGAAATAACTTGAAAAGCCTATTCCAGGGCGGAAATATTGAAAAATCCGTAGGAATTGTAAAATGGAATAGTTTTATAAGCCCAAGCTCTACAGACAGGTCTTTACAAAAAAATTGTCACAGAGAAGGCTTAAATGCAATGGATAACATTGCAAAGCACGCTCGTGTAAGAATCGGAATAATAGGTAACCAGGAATCTAATTGCCATACACCTGACAGCTACATTGGCCTGGGCGGTACTTATGACCACTGGAGTTATAATAAGCCTGTAACTGTGGGGAATTATTGCGATAAAAGATATAAATGCTATTTTTATGATGGTAGCGGTAATTCCACGACTAAGGATGATACCGGAAAAAACATAGCATCTTTTGCATATTTATACATTAAATAATAATTAATATCAATAAATTAATAAGGATAAGATAAAATGAAGCAAAGAAAAGGTTTTACTCTGGTTGAAGGGTTATTCATACTATTATTGACGAGTGTTGCATTGGCTTTGTCATTCCCTATGATCACCAAGCTCTCAGCAACAAAATCTAATTTGGATAACCATGCTGTAAATTGTATTGAAAATAACTCCACTGACGGCTGTGATGCCGCACTAAAAGGTGCTTTATTCGAGCGGGAAAAAAGTTTTAATACTTTATATAAATATATAAATGAAGGTAATGCCACAAATAAGACACGAGCTTTAAAATTATTAAAACAAGCTTGTTTGGAAGGGTCTGTGAGCTCTTGTGATGTATTTATAGACAGATGTGTGCAGGATAAAACTACAGATTTAAGTGTTTGTGACATACCTTCCGGCAGTAATAAAGATTATGACCTCAGGTCATTACTGGAAATAGATTATTTACCTATAAAAACCGGAACTACTTATGAAACCGGAAAAATTTATTTGGTAAAAGCAATAGAAACACGTTGCAACCAAAGAGTTGAAAATATTTTGAAAATAACAAGGGAAACCTGTTTAGACGGTAATGACAACATGATTGCCTGCAATATCGAAAATAAAAATTGTATGTCTGATTCTGACGAAGCTATTGTTGATGGCTGCAATGACGGAAATAAAGATTATTGCGAGCTGGGTTATCAAAGAAATACCAACAGAACCTGTTCTGAAATACTACAGGCAATACCTACATCCTTAAATGGTACTTATTCATTGTCCAGAAATACAAGTGGAGATTATTATAAAGCTTATTGTGATATGGAAGGCGGCGGATGGACTTTATTAGTGAAAGCTGATGGCAACCAGTCTACCTTTAGATATGACAATAGCAACTGGACAGATACCAATGAGTATCAAAAATCAGAGACTAACCTTGACCACACTGAACATAAAAGTAAAGCTTTTGCTTATGTTCCCTATACAAAAATTAAATTAAAACTGGAAACACCTGTCAGCAGCTGTGGAACTTTAACTTCTTGCCATGGTACGACTAAAGTTACCTGTATAAAATCTTGTCAGTATAATAAAGGATTTGGCCAGGATGCTGTTACAACAGAGATAATATTTAACAAAACAAATAATTCTGCATTGGAAATGTTTACAACAAATGATTTTTATGAACTGGACTTAATTGAGCTATATAAAGGCTACGACGATGATGATTTTATGGTTACAACCATACCCGGCGGACAGTTAGAAAGTACAACGTTCGAATTTGGTATAAATGCGCAGTCTTCATTATATGATTGTTCCGGCCAAAAGTTTACATCTGCAAGGATTGGAATAATAGCCTCAAGCAGCTCTAAAACAGGCGGCAGCTATTGTACCGTAAAAGGCCTGCCTGACGTAAGCGGCGGCAGTTTTGACAGATGTTATGAGTGCAGAAATAACGAATTTAGCAGTTCAATAGGTATAGGCTTATATAATTCAGGTTCTGATATTACTGCCGGCAATTATTACACTGATGATACCAATAGTAAATCATCATTTGCTTATTTATTTGTTAAGTAAAAGAAAGTGAAAGTAAAAAAATGAAACATTATAATAATAAAGGTTTTACTCTGGCTGAATTTTTGGTTGTTTTAGCGGTTATAAGTATACTTCTTATAGCCTCAAAGCCTATAATGACTGTAAGAAAAAATATGCAAAACTTTGACATTGATACTGTAAGTTGCTTAAAGGTTGATTCATTTGATAAATCAGCGGAATCCTGCAAGCAATCTATAGATAAATGCAGATTCAATAGTGGTAAAGCGTGCGATACTCTTAAATATATTGCTGATCATGGAAAAACTGCAGAGCAAAACTCAGCTAAGCAAATATTAAAAGAGTTATGCGATAACGGCGGGGAGGAAGCCTGTAAATATTTTGTAGATAGTTGCATAAAAGACTCCGGTAAATGCGACATTAGCGGCAGCGACTATGATGTCAACTATTATTTAACGCTCTCTGCAGGCAGTGACAACTTAGGCAGAATTGAAGTAAAAAAATATGCAGGCCCCTACTTATTACAAGGTATTGCTACACTTACCAAGCAAGTAAAAGCTTCTTGTGATGCAGGCGGTGATAGTGCTTGTATTCTTTTAGCCGAGCAATGTAAAACCAACTCTCATTGGGATTCTTGTAAAATACTTATAAACAACTGCACTAACAGCTCAAAAATAGCATGTAAACAAGGTTATATGTATAATATAAATAAATCTTGCAAAACTATACGAGACACATTTAACCCTCATAACCAGCCTGATATTTCAACTCTTGATATTCCGGCATCCGGAATATATCGGATAACACCGCTTGGTTGGGATCTTGACCATTCTGAATTAAAATATAGACCTTTTAAAGTATTTTGCGATATGGAAATGGATGATGACACAGGAGATGATGAGCCGGCAGGCGGTTGGACACTCGTAATGAAGCAAAAACAAGGTGATGGCACTACCCTGGAAGGCAATAAAGATATATGGACCGTCGCTGACCTTGAGGTAGGCTCCAATAAACATTATCTTAATGATGAAGAGGATGACGATGCCTTTAGAAATAGGGATAATCAAAATTTTGTATCCAAAGGTTTCAGGTTAGTACCTGTTGAGTATAAATTATTACTAGAAGCATCAAATGAAAGCACATACTGGATACATGATGCTCAAGGATCAAGTGCATGGCAATTATTCGGCTCTCCTACACAATTAAGTGATCCGGCTAATTCTCAAAGGCCTAACTGGTTTATCGGGAGTGTTGCATCTCCTGTAACGCAATACCCTAACGGAACAAGTATAACATCAGCAAATAATCTTTTTAATCATCAGCAAATATACAATTCTACTGATACATATTGCTCTGTACGCTGGGGATGGACTGCAAATAATAATTCAGGCACATCATTGAAGGGTTCTCATAACTCTTGCGGCGGACTAGGTGCTTATGGTACTTCCTATGGAGGAAGCTGGATGCTTGGCAACAAGGGTGCATGGCAACCGGCTACATTATATTTATTTGTAAAGTAATTATACTGCCTTTACAAGTTTAATTTTGATTCAAATGTGTATTTAAGATAGCGTTTTCTTGATTCAATATATATTTCCCTGGGATAAGTAAAATAAACTTTCTCACTATCTTCATTTATAAGCTTTGCCCCCATTCTGCCATATAAGCTTATCATACTTTGGTTGGTTTTAATTGATTCAAACCTGCTAAATGCTTTATTCAGTTTAAAAAATCCATAATCAAGGGTTGTCAGGTAGCCACTACAAGCAATATAGAATGGGGCTTTTTCCTGGACAAGAAAGCTACCTACTCCAAATGAATCATTTATTACGTCAAGAATTCTTATAACTCCGTGCTTTTCACTATCTTTATCTTCAATAATAAAATAGCAGTTATCGCCACGATTATGATGATCAAGAATGTATTTTCTTTGTTTTTCAATATCATTATCGATACTTTTCAAAAAATTGTTTTTCTTTTGATTTTTTAGCCTTAGATTTAAGATAAATTCAGCATCATTAACTTGAGCTTCTCTCAAGTTTATTAGCTTTCCTGCATAAAATCGGTTTTTCATCTTCACCTCTTTAAATATCTGCCAAACATTTAAGAAAAATGCTTGGCAGAAAAGTATAGGATGTTATACTCTTGTATGCAAGTAACAAAAAATAGAGTAACATCCTACATAACACATGTGCATGATAGATGTAATCATATACATTGTCAAGTAGAATGTTACCCTTGTTAAAAAAATTTAACAAAAGGGTATGAAGAATGACAAAAGAAAGAAGAAAACTAGGGACTCACGGCCATAAAATCAAAACAGTCAGAAAAGAATTGAATTTAAGTCTTACGAATCTTGCAGATAAATTAAAAATGAGTGTACACACTATTAAAAGTTATGAATTAAACCACAATGAACCATCAATCAAATTCTTAAAAGCACTCGCTGAAAAACTAAATGTAAATATCCATTGGTTTATTTTTGATGAAGAACCAATGTTTACACACAGGCATAATGAACTGGCTCAATACTTATGTAATAGATATAGTTTGACAAGTAGAGATTTAACAATAATAAATGAAATACTTAATTCATTTGATGCAGTTAATAAAAATCAAAAGGATTTAAAAGAGTAATTAATTAATAACGACTAAACTTCCCGGCTATAAAGGCTATAAAATTTAGTTTATTGAATTTTTAATGAATCACTATATTCAAATCATTACCGCAAACTTGGCAGCCGCCGGCTTCATTCAAATTCACTTCAATGCCCAACTCTCTTTTTATAGCTGTATTACTACATTTAGGACAGACCGTATTGTTTTTAACACCTAAATTGCCGATATAAATATGGTTTAGTCCTTCCTGAGTACCTATTTCATAAGCTTTTTGTAAAGTTTCAATCGGTGTAGGCTCAATATCTTTCATTTTATTCAACGGAAAAAACCTGGAAACATGCCAAGGCGTATTTTCATTAATATTTTTAGCTATCCAGCGGGCAATATTCTTTAAATTTTCATTACTATCATTGTATCCCGGGATGATATTGGTTACAGTTTCAATATGCATACCCAGCTTTTTGGCATGTAAAATCGTATCAAATACTCTGGTTCCTTTTTTTACACCGCACACTTCGGAGTAAAATTCGTCATCAAAGCTTTTTACATCTGCCCTGAATGCATCAAGGTAAGGGCTTATCAAATCCAAAGCTTTCGGCGTGATGAAAGCATTAGTAACATAAGCAGTATATAAACCTTTTTCTTTGGCAAGCTTTGCTGACTCAATAGTATATTCCAGCCAAATAGTAGGTTCATTGTAAGTCCAGGATACACCCTGGCAGTTGTGCTGTATAGCAAGTTCAATCAGATTTTTAGGAGATATATAATGCCCGCATGCTTTTTCACCGTTCTTGATCATTAATTTTTTTTCATCTGCTACTTGTGAAATCTCACAGTTTTGACAGTGCAAACAATTAAAATTACAGCCCCAGCTACCTACTGATAAAACCTTGGTTCCGGGATGAAAATGATATAAAGGCTTTTTTTCAACAGGATCAGCTGCAATAGATGAAACCTCGGCAAATGTCCTTAATTTCATCTCTCCATCTGTATTTATTCTGGAATTACAGCGTGACATATTGCCAGGTGCAATTAAACAATGGCTATGACAGATATTACACTGTACATAATCCTTGCTTTTCTTCTCCCATAACACAGCTTTTACATTAGATAACATGTTTATGCTCCTCTTAATTCTTACATTATACAGGACAGGTTCCAAATTAAGTAAGGATATCCACTCCCAACCCCTCACAGGGTCAAAGCCTCGCTTTTCGTCGGCTTCGTTTCTCTTTCAATTTTATTTATGTTCTTGCGCAAAATTAATAATAATATCGCTTAACCATTTTTTACCTGCCAAAAAGCTTTGCCAGTCTAATTGTTCATCACTTGAATGTATATTTTCAAGGTCAGCTACTCCGATAATTATAGGATTAAAAGTTTCTCCATATTTGTTTTGGCAGTTTGCCAAAACATGCGCTTCAGTTCCGGCATGTATAGAGGCCGGTTCAGCCGGTAAATTATGGGCTTTACTTGATTCTACTATTACTTTGCTCAATATATTATCAGTATTATTAACAAATGCAGGCAGATGCGATTTTTTTTCAGCAACAATTTTTATTTTATTTTTATATTTTTTATTTATTTCTTCAATTTTATCAAAAATAAAATTAATAAGCTCCTGCTCATTTTCAGGATCAGAACTTCTAATTGAATATGACTGATAAGCGCAAGGATTAATAATATTAAGGCCTGCTTCCCTTGATATGGTTTTAAGGATATTTTTTGTTTTAAATTTTTCCGGTATATTTTTATTTTTTTCTGCGATTTCATATATTTCATTAATAATTTTTGAAATATAATTATTAGCAGTGCCACCAACGGCTACCCCCGCATTAATTGAGGTTATAACGCCTTTGACAGGATGCTTTTTATAAACCCCCTGAGGTATCAAGCAGTCCACTTCAGACAAAACTTTGATCGCATTTATTCTGTTTTGATCATGTATGTTTATCCCCGAATGTCCTCCAATACCATCAACAACAGAGATATACAGATTAGTAAATCCTGCTCCTTCCGTAAAATGCTGTCCTAAATTATCACCATCGACTATTAAAGCATACTTTGACTCAATTTCAGCATAATTTATATTTTTTATACCTGTCATTCCGATTTCTTCGTCGCGGGTAAACAATAATTCTATAGGACCGTGTTTAAATTCCGGATTATTTATCAAATCATTGGTTATATCAAGCATTGCAGCAGCACCTGCTTTATCATCACTACCTAATGACCTTGTTTTATCTGTTTCAATGTATTTTTTATTATCGGATAAACTAATATTTACGGGCGAAGAATCCCCAACCACATCCATATGCGCAGATAATAACAATGACGGTACATTTTCACAACCTTTTGACGGGACTAATTTTGCTATTACATTTCCGTAAGAGTCTTTTTGGGTACTTACGTTTATTTTTTCTAAAATTTCAATTATTTTATCCGCAACTTTATCTTCTTTTAAGGAAGGCGAGGGTATTTCCGCTAAATCTATAAAAGTTTTTATTAAACTATATTTAGATTTTAGTTCATCAATATTCATGTTTATCCTTTCTTTACTAAATAATCTGAAAAGTATTTTAGAGGTAGTATAGTTTGGTAATTATGTAAATAAGTGTAAATTTAAACAATTTATTTTTTTTATTGATTGAAGAAATTTAAAATTTTATTTTATAATAGAATATAGACAGAATATATAATGAAAAAGGAGGATTTCTAATGAGTGAGTATGTATTTAAAATGAAAAAAGGTGATATAGAAATCGAATTAAAATCTGATGATTCCAAGTTTATTGAAGCTCAAATGGACAAATGGAGACAAGCTATATTAGAACAGTCTAAATAAATTATAAACTAATTTTATAAATATTTTAATAGCGATATATCGGGTTCTGATATTTTCAAAAAAATTAAACTATATTTAAATTTTGAACCGGAATAAAAAAGGCGATGACAATATTTTACAATAGCCGAATATATAGAATAGTAAGGAAAGGGTGTAATCTTGTCATATTATATTTTTAGTTTTAAGAAAAATGATATAGACATAGAATTAAAAACATCCGATTTTTCTTTTATTTGCAAAATTGCAGATAAATGGATTAAGGAGATTGCAGATTCTAGCGGGGAATCAGATATTGATTCCGGTTTTAATATGCAAATTCAATCGACAAAACTCAAAGAACACCTTAAGCCCGTAGAAGAACCTGAAAAAGAAGAAACACCTGAACCTTCAATTGAAGAGCCAAAAATAATTGAGCCTGAAGTAGTTAAGGAAACTCCGCAAGAAGAAGTAAAAGAAGAAACACCTGAACCTCCAATTGAAGAGCCAAAAATAATTGAGCCTAAAGTAGTTAAGGAAACTCCACAAGAAGAAGTAAAAGAAGAAACGCCTGAACCTTCAATTGAAGAGCCAAAAATAATTGAGCCTGAAGTAGTTAAGGAAATTCAGCAAAAAGAAGATGATTCTGATGATGATTATATTGAGTTAGAAGAAATAGATGAAGTTGAAGACGAAGATGATGAATCAATTACTGTTGCTGTAGAAATAGACAGTTCCGATATAGAAGAAACACCTGAACCTTCAATTGAAGAGCCAAAAGCTATCAAGAAAGAAAAAATTGATGAACAGCCGCTTGAAGAGCCAAAAACGATTGAGAGTAAGACAGATGAGCCGGAAGACTCTCAAAATTCTGCTACAAGCTCTCAAAAAAAAACAAACAATAAAAAAACACGCGTAACAAGTAAATCACCCAGAGCAAAAAGACTTGCAGCCAAGCCGCCAAGGACTTTAAAGTCAAACATCACAGATGCAGATAAAGACAATAAAACAGATAAGGAGACTAAAGAAACTCCTAAAAAAAAACTTCAAAAACCGCAAAACCAAGAACCCGAAAACACCCACAACAAGGACAAGGAGAAAAAAGACAACGTAGTTGATAAGTTTAAAAAACTTGTCAAATCTCCTTTTAAAAAGGTTGATCCGGATACAAAGCTAACTAAAAGTCAAAAAAAATTATACAAAGAGCTAATTAAAGAAGACAAAGACATAAAAAAAATAGCTGGCGGTAAATTAAAAAATGACAAATTTCATCAGATACTCCAAAAAAAGTTTGCAGAAGGGGTTGATAAAGTAAAACCTGATGAAAAATTGGAAAATTTAATTCAAAAATTTGCTCAAGAGAATTTACAAAATACAAATTCATCAAATACGCCCAACCAGGTTAATAATCAAACTCAACAAGCTCTGTCGCCCCAACAAAGCGTAGCTCCTGAACAGGTTAAAGAAACTTTAGAGACTAAAACCTTTAATAAGGGTATTTACACAGCTGATAATACAGAATCAAACTCTAAAGAAGAATATGCTGAAGTATTAGAAGAACATCAAGAGACTAAATTAGGACAACAAGAAGAAAAAGAAACAAAGCAGCAACTTCAATTTGATACATTGCCGGATCTTTTAAGCCGTATTAAACCCGAAAATCCTGTTGAAAAGCTTATTTTAATTGCATTTTATTTAAATGAAAAAGAGAATAAAGAAAAATTTTCCATCAAAGATATTAATACAGTTTCTCCTACTTCAATAAAATCCCAGATTGATCATTCTGTTTTGCATGATGCTATGAGTAAAAATTTTATTGAACTTGTCCCTGATATTAGCGGTACGGCAGAGTATACGGAATATAAGCTGACAAAAGAAGGTGCTCAACTTATTCAAAAAAAATAAATGTAACAATAATTTAACAAAATAGCCCTTTTTTCGCAAAATCCAAAATGAATCGTGAAATAAATTTTTTGAATTGCTATAATATATATTATATTA
>JANQHM010000300.1 GCA_028282645.1 Candidatus Gastranaerophilales bacterium | reverse complement strand
AGCATCTGTAAAAAAAATATGTGAGCATTGCAAAGTTATTAAAAGAAAAGGAAGAGTGGCTGTAATTTGTACAAACCCAAAGCATAAACAAAGACAAGGTTAATAATTAAAGCATAAATGAAACTTACATATTTATAATATTTTAGATTAAAAACAATTAGTAATAAAAAAGATATTAAGACATATATAAAAGGAGTAATTAATGGCTAGAATTGCTGGAGTGGATTTACCACGAAAAAAGCGTATGGTAATAGCTCTAACTTATATATACGGAATAGGGCCAACTTTATCAAAAAAAATACTCAAAGCTTGCAATATATCAGAAGATACAAAATCTGATGATTTAACAGAAGAAGAAATTAGCAAGTTAAGAGAAGAACTATCTAATTATCAAGTAGAGGGCGATTTAAGAAGAATAGAAAGCCTCAATATCAAAAGATTGATGGAAATTAACTGCTATAGAGGCAGACGGCACAGATTAAAATTGCCGGCAAGAGGACAAAGAACAAAGACAAATGCACGCACTAGAAGAGGTAAAAAAACAGGGCCTGTTTCTAAGAAAAAATAACCAAAGGAGAATATGATTAATCATGGCTAAAGCAAGCAGTAAAGCTAAGACTAAAAGAAAAGAAAAGAAAAATATAGTACAGGGTAAAGTGCATATCCAGTCAACATTTAATAATACAATAGTAACTTCAACGGATATGTATGGTAATGCAGTAGCCTGGGCTAGTGCGGGTACATCCGGATTTAAGGGCGCAAGAAAAGGAACACCATTTGCTGCACAATCTGCAGCTGAAAGTGTGGCAAAAAAATCAATTGAACAAGGAATGAAAACTGTAGAAGTGTTGGTTAGTGGACCAGGATCAGGAAGAGAAACAGCAATCAGATCAATTCAGTCGGCAGGACTTGAAATCACCTTAATTAAGGATGAAACACCTATTCCTCACAATGGATGCCGTCCTCCAAAGAAAAGAAGAGTATAATTAAACATAATAATAAGTGAAATAACAATAAAGGAGTCAAAGAAGTTGGCTAGATACAGAGGACCAGTTTGTAAACTGTGTAGAAATGAAAATGAAAAATTATTTTTAAAAGGTGAACGTTGTTATTCAGCAAAGTGTGGCATAACCAAAAGGCCTTATGGGTCAGGCCAGCATGGTCAAAGCAGAAAAAAATTATCAGAATATGGCTTACACTTAAGAGAAAAACAAAAGCTTCGCTTTAAATCCGGAATAATATCTGAGAAGCAATTTTCACGTTATTTTAAAATAGCTGCACGTAAACAAGGTGTAACAGGAACTAACCTATTACAAATATTGGAATCAAGATTAGACAATGTTGTATATAAAGCAGGATTTGCAGCAAGCAAAAGTCAAGCAAGGCAGTTAATAAGACACGGGCATTTTTTGGTTGACGGAAGAAAAGTTAATATTCCTTCATATAGATTGAAAATCAATCAGGAAATAACTGTAAGAAATAAGAGTGAAAAATTACTTAAATCAATTATGGAAGATTTGTCAATATCAGCTGCACCAAGATGGCTTGCTGTTGATAAGGATAAATTAATAATTAAGTATGAATCTGTGCCGGAACGTGACGAGTTGGATCCTACAGTTAAAGAGCCGCTCATCATTGAGTACTATTCAAGATAATATCTAGGAGGTTATAAAGCCAATCATGGATTTAAAAATCAAGTGTGTTAATACAACAACTGATTCTGATG
>JANQHM010000267.1 GCA_028282645.1 Candidatus Gastranaerophilales bacterium | reverse complement strand
TTCAGTATTAAATTTTACTTCTATAAGAGAGTATAGATTTTTCAAATGACTTTGGCTCATTAATTGCGAATAAACAAACCTGTGTAGCTTTTGGAATGCCGGCTCCAAGAAGGTAACAGCACCCGGTCCTACATAGTTATTTTGATTCTGAAACTTTTGGCCCATAAATTGTTCTAAAGCATTAAGCTTGCGAGTATCAAACCAACCGTCATCCCTGCTATACGGATCTAAATCCTGACCGTTGGTCCATCTAAATATAATTTGACTTACTAAATCGTGGCGTGTCTCTTTATTTGTTTCTGCAACGAATTGTTCAACAAGTGTTTTTAACTCGTCGCTTGTATCACGGACCATTGCTTGATGCAAGCTATGGACATTACCAAATCCCATTACTTCAGGCAAGTTAGCTATATTTTCTGGCACTTCAAGTATTTCTGTAGGGCGGGAGTAAGCTGTTTCAACCGTAAATCTAACATCTATAATAGCTCCTGTCGTATAGTCAGATTTATCGTATGTTCCACGTTGTGCAAATATATTGCCATACTCATCTTGAGTATTATCAGCCTCATAATTTAAATTAATAGAAACTATCTCAAAAGTATCTAATGAGTGAAGTTCATTGATTTCTGAAATACCATCCACATTGTAATCTCTCCAAATTTGTAGTTTATCAAAATTTTGATCAACAGCACTAATCACGCCATCAGCGTTGGAATCAAATTGAGCTAGGGCTTCAAATCCACCACCGGATGTATTGCCAGGAGTGTAATCTCCAAATAATTCTGTACCATTATCTATAATTCCATTTTCATTTCTATCGTATACAAGGAAACCATCATCTGCTGATATCCAACCTGTTTTTTCAGCAAAGCCGCTAGCATCTAAATCAAAATAAATATTATTTTCTTTTCCTATTGTTTGTACACCATCGCCGTTAAGGTCTAATGTAAGTGGAGAGAATGTTTGTTTTACTAAATCCATAAGGTTTTGTATCGATTCTTTGATATTATCCCCTATTGTATCAGCCGAATACTTAAAATCACTATAAGTAAAAGGTGATGTAAAATTTTGGATAGCATGCTTATCTCCCAAGCTTGTATCCAGTTCAAAAATTTTCCCTGCATGTTTTAACCAAGCTGCTTTTTCAAGTTTATCAGATACAGGATCTCCTTTTACTGAAAAATTAAACATATTATTAAAATTTTTATCTTTTCTCATATTGAAATTTTTTTCATTAGCATATTTGAGCAAGTCATCATATAAATTACCGGCAGGAGCGGCATTAAATGTATAAAGCTTGATTTTAGAATCGGAAAAATTCTCCATCATTCCCCATAATTGGACTTCTCCACCTGCAAGAGAATGAGCTGTTGCTACAATTTCTTTTGTATCATAACCTTTGCCAGCTTCAAAATTTTTGATAGCAGTAAGCGAATCATTTGCAAAGTCTATAGATTCTTTCATTTGATCAGATATATTATCTGTCCCGAAACCATTTAAATTTGTATGAAGCCAATCATTTGACCAAGCATTTAAGTCACTTACATTTTCAAGCGGCACAGAACCTTTTGGGACTATATATGCTTTCTTTTTAACTTCATCATATAAGGTTATTCCAGCAAAGCCTGATTCACTACCTTGTGATACTTTTAGTACGGTGTACTCTTTATTTTTTATTTTAGTTAACTCCCCTACTTTATATAAGTTTTCTTCTTTCCATTCTGTAAGTTCTGCATATTCATTTATTTCTGAAGTAGAATTATGCATTTTTGAAGTCATAAAATATTCTCCTATTATAAACTACTAATCATTTAAACTATATATTTCAGCTTGTTTTAACGCTTTACGGTTTATTCCTCCAACAATCAAAACTTTATTACTTGGGAGGCTAAAAGCCATGTGCCCTGACCTAGGATAGAGCATATCTGCATCAAGAATAAATTCATTTTTTTCAGGATCATATATTTCAGCTTGTTTTATTAGCTTACTCGATGAACCTCCAAATCCAAAGATTGCTTCATCTCCTCCAGCAAATAAAACTTGTCCGTTTTTTAAAGTTATTGCTGTATAATGTCTCCTTTTTATTTTCATTTTAGGCATAAAAGTAAACTTATTAGTCTCAGGATTATATATCTCAGGTGGTGTTCCCCATTTATCACGATCATTTATATACGGTTCTTCTTCTCCATAAAATATAACTCTACCATCATTTAACATTGTTGTATAAATAATTGGTCTTCTTATATTTAAACTAGGACCATAACTAAATTTTTCAGAAATTGGGTCATATATTTCAGTTGTTTTATTTCCAAATATTAATACTTTACCATTTTTAAGTAATATTGCACCTATTTTGAACCTATTAGCTTGATTTAATGAACCTGTGATATTAAATTTACCTGTTTTAGGGTCATAAATTTCAGCTTGACTTATATATCTATAGGCTTTATCACCTTTTTTTAATTCATACTTTCCACCTAAGATAAGAACACGTCCATCTTTTAAGAGTACTGCTGCAGGAGAGATTCTTGGGTATTGCATTTTTCCTGTCAGTTCAAACTTTTCTGCTTTTGGATTATATAATTCAGCATAATCAGAGTATATTAAATTTTTATCTATTAAATCTTGTTTATTATTTGGTATTCCACCAATAGCTCCTAAAAGTAAAACTTTTCCGCTTTTTAATAAAGTTAAATTTGTATGTGAATGAGGTGAAATAGTAGATGTTATTCTTCGGAATTTTTTTGTTTTCGGATTATATACTTCGGCAAGGTTTGATTTGTTTTCAGCTTTTTTTATGAAATAATAATCTGATGATGATTTTTTTACTAGAAGAACATCTCCATTATGTAACAAAACGGCACAATCATTATTAGTATATTCATTGTTAGCAGTACCTGCTTTTTCAAATTTACCTATATTTTTACCTTGTGTAAAATTTATCCATATCAGAAAACTTAAAAATAAAGTAAGTAAAATTGATACTATTATTATTATTATTATTATTATTTTATTCATTAAACAAACTCCTCACTCCAATTTATTTTGTTAATTATTTAATACACTTGTTTAAAATTTAATATTATTATTTTATTTATAGTTTTACTATATTTATTAGATAAATACAAGTTATGATTTAATTTTACTTAACTATTTCTGATATTGAATAAAATTAAATCATAACCTTCTCCTTGTTATTTTTTAGCTGGAATATATAGCTCAGCGGGTATTAAGGCAGGAGATTCGAACTCTTTACCTTTTCCTGTCAATAAAACTCTGCCATCTTTTAATACTGTTAAAGTTGTAGAATATCTATTTCTTTTAAAATTTAAGCTTGGAAGTTTATAAAAATTATTTTTTTTATAATCATAAATATATTGAGTTGGGGTATGCACCATTTGAAATATAAAAGTTCCGCTTCCTCCAACGAGTAAAATATTTCCATCTTTTAATTGCACCATTGAATATGCGTCAAATCTAGGAATTTTCTCATAAAACTCAGATTTCAGAGTATTCGAATCAAGAATCTCATGTGCAAAATGCCAATCATGTTCACCATAAATAAATATTTTTTCGTTTGGAAGTTTTATTGAGTCTGCTGCTATCGATATTTTTGAGGTTCCAACTATATCAAATTTTTTTTGCTTTATGTCAAAAATTTCTAAAAAAGAATCTTCTTCATAATCTTCTTTTTTTTCTATAAATTTAATTCCAATTATTAATATATTTTTGTGAGGTAACACATTTTGACAAACAGCCATTATATTGTTTATTTCTAAATTATCAATAATGTTACTGGAATTACCTTTTAAATTATATATTTCAGCTGTTGGCAAATTAGAAGAATCACCAAAGATCAATACTTCATTTTTATTTAACTTGACAACACTTCTTCTTCGAGGACTAATTTGTTTTAACTTACCTGCATAATAAAATTTATTAGTTTTTGGGTCAAAGACTTCAACAGTAGGTTTACCATTTTTTTTCATAAGTCTCTTCATTTCTTTACTACCTAATGTGTTAAAAAAGAACACTTTATTGTCAGTTGATAGTATTGCTTTATGACCAAGCCAACACCCTAACATATTTCCAATCATTGTAAACTTACCTGTTTTGGGATCATAAACTTCAGCTGTTGAAGGCTTATTTTCATTACAATTATCACCGCCAGCTATTAATACCCTGCCATCATTCAATAATGTAGCACTATGTCCTGCACGGGCATAATTGGGAGTTCCTGTTTTCTCAAAATATCCATATTGAGGCTGAACGTATAAATAAATAATGTAAAGACATATAAGTAAAATAGAGATTAAAAACAATGATATTATGGCTATTGACTTCTTGCTTTTTATTTTCATTAAACAAACTCCTCACTCCAATTTATTTTGTTAATTATTTAATACATTTGTTTAAAATTTAATATTATTATTTATAGTTTTACTATATTTATTAGATAAATACAAGTTATGATTTAATTTTACTTAACTATTTCTGATATTGAATAAAATTAAATCAT
>JANQHM010000229.1 GCA_028282645.1 Candidatus Gastranaerophilales bacterium | reverse complement strand
GAGTAAAAAAGGCTACTGGCCGGGCAAAATCCTTCAAATGCAAGGTGAGCTTGCAACATCAATTACAAGTAGCTATGATTCAAACTCCGCAGCTGTCGGCACAAACAAGGTTTATGCCGCTATTCATCAGTTTGGCGGCGATGCCGGTCGAGCGAAGAAAATTAGAATTCCAGCACGGCCGTTTTTGAACTTGGGGGATGAGGAAATTGAGAGAATAAGGTGGGTTGTAGATAGGTATTTAAGTGATTAAATAGTTATTAACATTTCTAGAATAATCTTTCACTTCTTCCCAAAGTGCTACTAAGTTTGATTCGGAGTATAAAATCCACTCTAAAAATTCTTGCCAAATCTGTGGGCTATTGTTAATTGAATAGCCATCATTTAATTCATGCCAGTTTGATGATGCCATATTTTCCAATAAACGCTCAAGTGATGCAGGTGAACGGATATCAGAATGTTTTATAATATTAAATAAAATATCATAGCAATGAGAAATAATTATATCTGCCCTTTTGGGTATTCCATAATATTCAATTAGCTTATAGCCTTCGGACTCTTTATTTAAATAATTTAGTTTCAATTTAGTTTTAGATAATTTGCTAAAGTCAAAAGAATAATTTTTCCATAATTTTAATGGTTTATCAGTCAAATTTACATTTAATTGACTTAAAGCCTTTTTAAATTCGTCAAAAGTATCAAAAAATTTATCGCCCTTTTCTCCTTGATTGCATTCTTTACATGCTGGCGCAAAATTATCGGGGTGCAGTGCAAATTGAGGATATTTGCTTTTAGGTAGAATATGTTCTATATCTGCATGCACAAACTCTTTATCATTTTTTTTTGATATTTCAAGTAGCTGTCCGCAAAAGCAACATCTATATTGTTTATCAGTAAAATAAGAATAGCAAAAAGCTTGTTTAAAATTTAAATCGCCAAACATTTTCTTAAATTCTTGACTTTCACATTTTAAGTGTTTAAATTTTTCTTCAAATAAGTCTTTTAGCGATTTAAATAGGGTCGAACTCTCATCGTTAAATTCTATACAGTTAATATGTGGAAAGCTCTCATAATCATTTTCAATTTTTTTAATCTCTGCCAGTGCTATTTGATTATTTTTTATTACTTTATCGAACCTTTCCCTTAAAACCCCTCGCAAAAATTTCAATTCGCTTGATTCTGTCATAATTAAGCCTTACCATCACGAGGTACATAATTTTTACAACTTTGCTTTTTTTCCAACTCGTTCAATTTTGCTCGTATACGCCAACGCCATTCACCAGGCCCTACTTGTTTTAATAGTTTATTTAATGTTTCCTTATTGCCTTCAGTTAATGCTTTTGTTATTTCATCTCTTGAGCGTTTGCCAATATCAGCCTCCATTTTGAAGAGGCTTTGACCTATATCAACAACATTTGTTCCATATGTGTTAGATGTATTTATTTTTTTTACACCTTTTAATTTTGCTTCCAGTCGATGTAATTCGTGATGCTTTGCATCAGTAACTAGCATTGCCGAGTGTGTAGCTATAAAAACATCATGTTGTTTACCGGTATCTTCAAGTATTTCTTCAACTAGATATAAAAAATAACTTTTCCAGTACTCATTAAAATGGGTTTCTGGCTCATCTAGGAGAATTAGGTATTTCTCTTTCTCTTTGGCTTCTAGGTTTTCTAATCTTAAAATTAACAATAGCATTAATCTTCTTAATAATCCTAGTTCTCCATCACTCAAAGACTGGTCAGGGAAAAGAATGTCATCATCGTTATCTTCTGATGTTTTTGAAAATAAAAATCCAGTATTAGTATATCTCTCATTTAATGTAAAATATTGTCGATGTCGATTTGGTTGGACTTTATTTAATATTAAAGAAAAAAGCTCTAAAGGTCTTATTTTGTCATTATTATTTAATGATGAAATTTGAGATCGGTTCTTGGTAAGTGAATCTAATTTCCAAAAATATCTTACTTTATTCGTTTTATAGATTATTGAATAGTCAGGTTTTTCAATTTTTAGATATTCGGAGATATTATCTTCTAGTTCTTTTTTAGATTGTTCAATTTCGTTCAATTCATTAAATTCTAATTCTTGTTCTATCCAAATTATTTTAGGATCAATCTTCTTTTTGTTTTTTTTATTATTATCTTCAATATTATAACCTAAAGTTAAATTTAAGATTTTATTTAATAAATCTAGCAATTCAACATTTTCTTTTTTGTTGATATATTCCCAATAACCGCTAATAAATAAAGCAAGAAGTGCCCACTTTGCTTCATCCTCCTTAATGTCAAAAATATTACTGTCAAAATCTTTATTTTGTCTCTCGGTTGACCCTGTATATAGCCTAATTACTTTATCCCAAAGGAAATCTTTTTTATTAAAATCTTGAATGGGAGTATTTTTAATTGGTTTTTCACATAATACATTTTCACCGACCATGATTTGATATTTAAAAGAACAAGAATCCGAGTCTCCAACTTTATTTTTAAGATTATTTGCTCCTATTTCAAAAAGTGCATCCAATAAACAACTTTTTCCAGAGCCATTCCTTCCTACTAAGATATTGATATTTATGTTTTTATCAGGTGTATCATTATAATCAAAATCAATTTCTAAATTTTTTAGGTTACAAAAGTCTTCAATTGAAATGTAAGAAAACATTATTCTAGTCCTCCATCTATCCAGCAATGAAAAGGTCTATTAACATCGTAAATATATGTTGATGTCTTTGATATATTTGTTGTTGGGGTTTCAATAATTAATCCAAACTCTTTTAAGACTTTTATAGCTAGTGTAATCTCTGAATTTGTATATTTGTGTTCTAAATCTTTTATATTATTATGTTTTAAAAACCAATACTTGCAAAATATATCATAAATGTTTATATAAATTTCATTAGTGACAATTTGGAGTAATTGATCAGAGTTATGAGTTAAATTTTTCATAGTATTGTAGAATTCATTAGGTTGATTTTTTGGCATATTTTGAATTTCTTTGTTAAAATTAATTTCAAAAGTTTTTAAATCAAAACGATTTTTTGAGTAAAGATAGTTTAAATGCTCAAAAAAATCTGGAAATTTATGCACATTTTCTTTATAGAATTTTTTTATTTTTTCTAAGTCAAGAATAGAAATCATATTTTGACAATTTGAAGTAATTTGAACAGAGATGAAATTTTGCAAGTAATTTAAAATAGTAGCAGTTTGATCGCCTTCTTTTTCTGCTATTTCAAACCATAACTGTTCTGAAACTATAGGTTGTATACTTTCTACTTTTTTTTCTTCAATTTTATTTTTTTCATCTTGTAAAGAAGGAATAATTTCTATTTGCTTTTTAATATTATGAACTTTAATAATAAGATCTTTTTCTATATCCCAAATATTATTTATTAAGGTTAATGAAGGAACTAGCTCTTTAATTTCTTTATTTATAGGCAAACTTGGAAGATTTATTATGCAGTTTGTATGTTTTAATAAATTTTTTCTTTCATAAAAAATAACCCCTGCATTTAATTTGACAATCTCTTCTTTATTATCAATATTTGAGATTACTTCATTTAATTTATCATCAGTGATAGTTTTTTTTATTTTGATCACAAGGATATTTGGTGGTAATTCAGATTTATTACTCTTTTCTCCAACAAGAATAGTTAAACCTGATTCTATTGAAATTACGTAACGTAATGAATTTTCAACTAAATATCTCCTAAGTGCGGGATATTCTTTATTTTCATTATTTAAGAATCTTTCAGGGAAAAGACCTATAAAAAAACTTTTTTTAGGGGCATTTAATAAATAATTTGCTAAAAAAAGCACATCTGTGGTTGATTCTTCATACTCTGATTGATTGTTTGGCCCAAATATATTATTGTAATTTTTTAAATTTAACTTTTGCCATTCCAAAGGTCTCTGTTGTACACTTTTAACCCCTAAAGGTGGATCAAAGATAAAAACAGGTTGAGTTTCTTCCCATTCTTTAAAATTTAAAATATTATATACATTTTTAATACTATCATCATCTTCTTTTGTTCCTAAGTTTATTTTTACAGTTTCTTCTTCATAATTTAATAATGCATCTGCTATATATTTAACATTAACATCTAAATCAAAGCCATAATTAAGAAAAAACGTATCTTGTATAGATTGAATAACTCTAGTACCTAAAGGTATGCCCATCCCTGATTTCATAGGTTTAACTAAATTACCCAAGTTTTCTAAGATACGACCAGTTCCAATAGCTAAATCAATATATGGACCCTCGGATAATTGTTTAGCAGTGTTCTGTATTATTTTTACGTATAAAGAATTTGTAGATTTACTTGTGTTAGAGGTATCTAATTCATTCCATTGTTCTATAATCCAATTTATAGTATTTAAATACTGTTTTTTAGAGATATTACTGACTTTATTTTTTTCTAACTCTTCAAAAATTTCTTTTGCCATTAAATCAGAATTTGGTATATTTAACTTTTTTAATCCTTCTTTTTTAATTATATCGAGAGAAGTATCCTTTTTAAATAATTTTATATAAAAATTTTTAGCAAACTGGGCTAATAAAGCTAAAACTTCTTGAGGAGAGGCTTCTTTTGTCTGCACAAATTGAATAAATTTTTGCTCAATGATTTTATTTAAATTCATTTAATATTTGACCTCGAATATTTATAGGCAGTCAAATCTCCAGTAAAGGCCTTTTGCAGCAAGCTTTGAAATAAATCTTCAAAATCTTCAAGTTCTTTATATTGTTGTTTTTTATATTCTTCAATTTCTATTGCTATTTGGGCAAATTTTTCTTGTAATTTAAAATCAGGTTTAAAAATTTTAATATTTTCTAATGCATCAGTTCCTATTCTGGGTAAATTTGCGCCTGACAACTTGTTGTTTGCTTCGTTAACAAAATATATTGAACTCATTAAGTATTTAATAAAAAGTTTATTTGAAATTTTTTCATCTAATTTTGGTAATATTGGAAAAATATCAGTGCTACAAACACCATTAAATTCAGGAATAGCTACTTTATTTAAATATGGTCGTAACTTACCATATAAAATATGTTCATTAGTAAAATAAAATTTATTGCTTTTTATCTCTACATCTTTAGTTTCTTTAGAATTGACAAGTACCTTACCGGTATCTTTTTCAATATGCTCTAGCCCTATGTAAGAATAATTATTTTCCTGTATGTCAGATGCAGAAATATTTTTCCTATCTATGCTTGCTACATCTTTAAATTTACAAGCTTCCCAGCCTTTCTCATTCTTCACCGGATCCCCAAACATCTCACAAAATATCGCCGGCGTAAGCTCTTCGGTATGTTCAATACATTTTTTTCTTGCCTGCACAAGGGCTGCTGCATCATCGAGGATTTTTACTATTTCTTTTTGTTCTTTAATTGTAGGAGGAACTGGAATTTTAATTTTTTTTGCGTTAGTTCCTGAGATTTCTTTAAATGTTGTTCCAGCTGCCAATGTTTCCACATAGTCTTTATTATTTTTTAAATAATAATATAAAAAATCAGGTAAAAGTTTTTCACTACAAATAAAACTTTTAAAACCTTGATTAGTGCATATTTTAGTTTGTGCAATTGCTACATAGCCAATAGGAGCTCTTGATGTAAATAAAACTGTTCCTTCAGGCATTATTTTGGTGCTTGACTTCGCCAATCCTTCTGAAGTTATAAACCTTTCACCTTTTTTAATGTATTTTTTTTCATAATTGGATAGATCCTTAGGTGTTATCCAAGGAATATCTCCATCCCAATACTCTGAATGTTTTGTTGATGGAGTGCCTCCTCCAACTACCTCAGTTATTTCTCCTAAAGTATAAATACTCCAAGTGTTAGGTACATTTTCAAACACTACATAATCCCTCGCCAAGTTTTTCTTTAAGTCCTTCTAAGAGGGTAATAGATTGCTTTTCCATCTCTAACAACTTATCAATATATTCTTGCGGTGTATACTCAAACTCCATAGGCTTATACTCAACTTTTTTGTATCTGGAAGGTAGTAAGTTATATTCATTTTCTTGCAGCTCTTTTAAAGAAACATTGAACGATTTTTCAGATTCTGTTTTAGTTTTGTATTTTTCTACAATGTCAGGAATATCATTCTTATCTATGTCATTTCTTTTATCATCTAAAGACTTACCATCATTTTCCATCTCGTAGAACCAAACGTTTTCAGTTTGTCCACCTTTAGTAAATACTAAAACCGCTGTAGCAACGCCTGCATATGGCTTAAATACTCCTGAAGGCATAGAAATAACAGCCTCTAATTGATTGTTTTCTACAAGCGTTTCCCTTATTGATTTATGCGCTTTGGACTCTGTTGATAAAACCCCTGTTGGAATTATTACAGCTCCGCGACCGCCCATATTAAGCAAACGAGTAAATAGCGCCATAAATAAAAGCTCTGTTTTTTTAGTAGATACTGTAGCCTTAAGCTTTGGATTAATATCACTGGCATCTAGACTACCGGTAAATGGCGGATTCGCCAAAACAACATCGTACTTGTCAGGTTCATTGTAATTTTTTGACAATGTATCAAGGTTATTTATATTTGGTGCGTCTATATTGTGCAATATTAAGTTCATTGTGGCGATTCGCACCATTGTAGAATCAAAATCAAATCCGTATAGGCATTCAGTTTCTAATTTTTTTCTATCAGATTCGCTTAGCTTGTCGGCAAAAATAGGACTTATTTCTTTAAAGCTATCGCTTGTAGCTTTTTCTAACATATAATGTAGCGCTGAGCATAAAAATCCTGCCGTACCACATGCCGGGTCGCAAATTTTATCAGTCGGTTTAGGGTCTACAAGCTTAACCATCATATTTATAATATGCCGTGGTGTTCTAAATTGTCCGTTTGTGCCGGCTTGACTTAATTTTGATAGCATATATTCGTACAAATCACCTTTAGTATCACCTTTATCAGAAAAATCTATGCCATCAAGTGTTTTTATAGCTTCATCAAGTAATGATGGTTTATTAATATGCCAAACCGCATTTTTAAATATTGGATTTATTTCCGATAATAATGGGAAGGCTTCGTCTCTTACAAGCTTAAGCATTTCTTCAGGATCGGATAATTGTTTAAACTCGCTCCATCTCAAATGCTGTCTGCTTTTTTCTTTTTCTTTGCCATCTTCATCTTTATATTTATCTTTTTTATCAAAAAAACCGGTATATTCTTTATTTTGAGCTTCTGCGATATTTGCATTTTGTATTTCTTTGCCATCATATAACTTCATAAAGATTAAATAAGTCATTTGCTCAATAACACTGATAGGATTACTTATGCCCGACGACCAAAAATTATCCCATAACTTATCTATTATTGCCTTTAATCCAGCATCAGTCATTCCTTCCTCCAATCATAAAACCATCCAGCATTTTATATATATCATTAACCTGTTGCTTAGAGAATAAATCATTTATATGACCAAGTAAAGTAAAAGGTTTGTCATAAAATGCTTCCGGCTTTAAGTATTTATTAGCGGCAAGCTGATTTTTTATGAGTGTTAAACAATGCATCTGTGGCGTTGTTAGTGTTGTATACTTATTTTGAAATTCATTAATTCTTGAAGCTATTTCTTCTTCATCAATACCTATTATGCTTCTGATAAGAACACTTAAATCATTTGCCATTTCCGGGTATAATTTTTCAAGTTGTTTAATTGAAAAATGAGGATTTTGTTCTAAAATTATTGAAACTAGAGAACTAATATCTTTTTCGGTAATCCCCTTGCCTTTCTTGATTTTTTGCAGCACTAAATTTTTGTCAGCCAGTGATTTTAAAATAGTTTCAATATCGTGTTTATATTCCTCTCCAAAAGTTAAATTTAAGGTTAATTGAACTTCTTCATTTTTAACAATTTCATCTGGAATATCAATTTCAAGCATATCTTCTTTGGGAACTATAACCTTGTATTTCATTAGACTTCTTAATTCTTTGCGAACTTTTTCAAGCTCCTCATAATCAAAAATTATACCAAAATCTTTATTTTTAACCTGTTCAATAAGGCCTTCTTTAGCTTTTACTTTGTTTATATTTGTCCTTAAGTCAAAGGCATTTTTTCTGATTTTAAGGCGAAAATTT
This sequence comes from Candidatus Gastranaerophilales bacterium, assembly GCA_028282645.1. Classification (GTDB taxonomy): domain Bacteria; phylum Cyanobacteriota; class Vampirovibrionia; order Gastranaerophilales; family JANQFW01; genus JANQFW01. Next base: position 3,601 of record JANQHM010000229.1, on the reverse strand, counting down.
TCTATTTGATCATCTAATTTGTCTGGGTTTTCACTTTTTTTAATTGCAATTAATTTTTGCAGTTGTAAAAATTCAAGCTGAGTAACTTGAATATCAAACTGTATTGATTTATCAGCTTCAAAAGATGACTTTTGTCTTTTCATTAAAGGCTTTATCTTAGTTAATAATAACTCAATAAATTTCTCATCAAAATTCTGCCAAAATAATTCGTTAGTTAAAACTTCATTTATTAATATAGCCTTATCCATTACATCAACAGACTTTTCAGGTAAAGTTTTGATGTCATTTTTAATAAGGTCAACCGTTTTATTAAATATATCCCCAGCATCTTCTAGCTTTTTAGCAGACTGAACAAGAGAAATTCTAGCTTCAAAAAGTCTTTCGTATAAAGAAGGCTGGTCTTTGGGTACATAACCTTCAGGATTTTCATAAAAGAATTCAAAGTTTTCATAGTGATCAAAAATGGCAAAATGCTCTTTATCTTTGCCTGGAGCAAGTAAATCTTTACAAAGACGAGTACCTCGTCCTATCATTTGCCAAAACTTAACTTTTGAATATATAGGTTTAGCAAATACAAGGTTTAAAACCTCTGGGACATCAACACCTGTATCTAACATTGATACTGATATTGCAATATTTATATAACTATCTTGCATTTCACCTTTAAAATTATCAAGCATTAGTGAAGCATTAGGATCATGGGAGTCAATAAGCCTTGCGTATTTCCCTTTATATTCAGGATACATTTTATTGAATAAATCTTCTAGAATTTCTCCGTGCTTATGGCTACGAGCAAATATTATTGATTTGCCAAGATTGCCATTGTTGTCTTTCAAACCATCATCCATAAGAGTCTTTATTATCTGGCGGTTAGTCTCTTTATTTGTAATATTTTTTTCTAAATCTTCAGGCTCAAAGTCAAATCCTTTAGCGTCATCCACCTGTTCATCTATAGCTTTTTTCTGTTCTGGAGTAAGACTATCATATTTAATCCCTTTGTCCATACAATGAGTTTGGACTTTTTTAACTTTATACGGTACCAGGTGTTTTTCTGCTATAGCATCATCTATATCATAGTTGAATGTTGGATTTTGGTCATCTGTTCCAAATAAGGTATATGTGTTTCTTGAGATATAATTAACCGGCGTTGCTGTTAGTCCTACTTGAAAAGAATCAAAATATTTAAATATTTCTCCATATACATTATAAATAGAACGATGTGATTCATCCGCTATAACTAAATCAAAAAAGCCGGGGGTATATAATTGATAAGCCTGCATCATTGCTGGATAAGTAGCAATATATATTCTTTTGTTTTGATCACCTTTTGTATATTTGTTGATAAAAACCCTGGATAAATTAGGAAGATGATCTTTGAATGCATCATTAGCTTGTTTTCTTAACTCATCTCTATCTACTAAAAATAAAACTCGCTTAACCCAGTTAGACTTGACCAGCCCATCGATAATAGCCATAGCTGTTCTTGTTTTACCTGTACCTGTAGCCATAACAATTAGAGCCTTTCTTTGACCTGCGTTAAAGGCTTCAAAAGTTTTGCGCAATGCCATAAACTGATAGTCTCTGCTTATGGTATCAGTATTTATTTTATACTTTTCAAGAGATTTTCTTGACTTGCGTTGATATAACCTTGTTTCGACATCATCTTTTGAAAAATACCCGTAAATCTTACGAGGAGGATAAAAATTATCATCCCAAAATTCTATATCATAGCCATTTGTGCAGAAAATCAGCGGTCTAAACCCTGCAGCTTTCTCAAGCGCATTAGCATATTGATAAGCTTGTTCTCTGCCTTTTTTTACACTTACAGTAGTTTTTTTTGCTTCAATTATTGCTATAGGCTTGTTATCATCACTATATAAAACATAATCCACATATCCAATACCTGAAGGTGTGTTGGGCAAGCCATCTACAGCTACTTCTCTTTTAACTTGTTGCGTGTTAAATTCTTTTATAGGTCGATTTGAATCAGTAACTTCCTTTATATTCCAGCCTGCATATTTAAGTTTTGTATCGATTAAATCTCTTCGAGTTTCAGCTTCTGTAAAGGATATAACTCTAGCAGCCTGTTTTGTTGCACTCTTAGTATGTTCTTTTAGTTTTATTAACGTTTTTTCAACTTCAATCTTTGATTTTTTGTGTTTTTGTAACTCTATTACATTGTTTTCAAGTTGTTTTTTTAACTTTTCTTGCTCTTTTTTAGATTGTTCAAGCTCTTGCTCAAGCATTACAATATTACTTACTGGTGTTTTAAATAGTTTTAATTTACTTTTATTACCACCATTTGCAATGTAGAACCAGCTAGCTACATAATGACAGTATTTTAAAATATTTAAGGCATCTTGCTTAGTTCCTAAATGTTGATGAGTTGCCTTGTTACCTTTAAGCCTTATTATATGGAAAATATCTAGTAATTGTTTGGGTAAGAATGGTTTTAGCTCTAATAAAATATCACTGAAGTTTGCTTCTGGTTTAGTATTTAAATAGCTGTAGAATAAGTCTTTAGCAATGAATTCTGCAAAAGTTCGCAGTTTGACAAGAGAACTAACCGGGTCTTTTTCATAATATTCTTCAGATAAAGATCCAAGTCTAGCAAACACAGGAAATTCTTCGTTTAAAAAATCAAAATTACTCATTCCACTCGCTAAATTGAATTTATTTACATTTTCATTTTATCAAAAATTTATATTTCTTGTTTAAAAATTTTGAAAAAACTTAAAAACCTAATAATTCATTTAACTCTTCCAGCAGCTCTTCATAAGACTTTTCATCTCGCCAAATCTTTTCTGCTATGTGGTGGTGAAAGTTTTTCTGATATCCGCAGCTATTGACTATTTTTCTTTTGGCTCTTGCATAGAGTGCTTTTAGTTTTAGCCTTTCATCCAATGAATAATTTGCTTCTATATTACTTTCCAGCTTTTCTTTTGATACAAATAGCTTATTTTCATAAAAATAATAATATGTTTCAGTATTAAAGAATACTCTTATACTTGCCATCATTGGCCTTTTGGAATATTTTTTTAATAATTCATTTTTTTGATTATTGTAAATTAATTCTTTAAAATCATTATAAAATCCTAAAATACATTTTCTTGATACTCCAAGGATTTGGGCTGTTTTTAAGACATCAATATCAGCGCAAAATGCTTTCATAATCAAATTAAGAGTTTCTTTTGAGTGATGCCTGTATCTTGAACTGAAGTTAAAAGCGACTTTAGGCTTGCTTGGAGCTGTATTGGCAATATATAAATAAAGATTATTTGATTTTTTGAGCCTTTTTTCTTGCTCGAGTTCGTCTAAAATACCTGTTAAATTTTGCTCATCAGCTTCAGAGATTAAAGCAATTTCATCAAAAGTAAATTTATTTAACCGCTTGGCCAGCTTCAGTATTCTTTCTTTCATCAATAATAAATTCCTTTAGTGTATCTTTTTCAAACTTTTTAATACCGTTTGTCTTTGCTATTTGCTCGATTTTATTAATAAACTTTACTATTTGCCTGAATCTATTGCTTTGTGAGTAAATATATTCAATTGCACAATCTGTAAAGCTAAGCTCTGACAATGCTTCAATTATTTCTTTGAT
>JANQHM010000196.1 GCA_028282645.1 Candidatus Gastranaerophilales bacterium | reverse complement strand
TCATTTCTGTGGTTTTTATCATCTCAAGGAAGCGGCCTTTAAGGTGGCCAAGTTTATAATTTTTGGCAAAACGACGCAGTATGACAATTTCGTTGCGCAGTCTGTAGTACAGGAATGCTGCGTATTTATCATTATCCTTTTGAGATTTATCTTCTGTTTTTACTGCTTCGTTAACCAATTTTAAATACCTCTAAGCTTTGCAATAAAATAAAATTTAGCTCAATATAAATATTATCCATTTAATATATATTGTAGCAGTTTAAAAATTTAAATGCATGAAAAATTTCGGATTTTGCAAAAAAAGGGCTATTTTGTTAAATTATTGTTACATTTAATATAGTTAAAAATTTGCCTGTAAGTATCATAATTCGAATGACCAATAACAAAGCTGTCAGTAAATTTATCTTACCCCTGGTTATATTATAATATTCATTTGTTAAAACTTATCACTCTGATCCTACAAAATAACGCTTAGAGATTCTATGATGGGCGATTAATGGCATATTCGAGTCAAAATCCCCTATCGTCGGCGATAAATTTGTAGTCATAAATAAAGTTGTTTTAAACTTATCCCCGCAGCCGTTTAAAAGATTTTGTAACTTACTTTTTAAATATTGTTCTGCATCAAGTACACGATCAAAGTCATTTAATAAAATAATTGTTCTAGGATAATTATCCTCATAACTTTGCCTTGCAAATTTAGCTTCATCAAAAATATTTTTAATGTACTGTTTATGATTACCATTATGATCAATCTTTATAATATTGCAATCTGTTTCTTCCGCCAGAGCTTTTGCCAAGTCATTTTTTCTGTTATCATCAGTTGTTCCAAAGAAAAGAATACCATTTGGCATTTTAACATTTTGCCCTTCTTTCTCTGCATCTAGTTTATTTATAAAGTATTCTTTAAAATCTTGTTTAATATCATTATATCCGACTATGCTATCAAAACCTTTTGGTAGAGGTATTCCTTTAAAAGCTATTGCATTGTTGACATGAGACTGTTTATACATTAATGAGAGTATGTTCTGAGAGCTATTAGAAATTTTAGAGCTATTTTGAGGCATAGACCTTTGAAACTTTTTTTTATTTTGTAAAGAATTTTTCTTTCCTATTAAGAGTAAATTTTCTAAAGTAATTGAATTCATTTTTCTTCCCTTCTCTTTTATATCTCTTTTATATATATATTTTTTTTTTACTTCTCTTAGTAAAAAAAGGACGTGCATTATGCACAAAAATATGTTAAAATAAAGTAGCAAGGACAGGGGTGCGGCAACACCCTTTTTAGAGTTCCTGGATAATTATAATTTTGTTAGAAGACTTAATACATAAAGTATTAGGCCTTTTGGGTTTAATAAAACCAGAAGAATATAACTTTCTTCTTTTACAAAATCACTTATACACTTACATTGCTATTAAAAGAATTATAATGTTCTTTTAATAGTGCGGCACCAATAACGCCAGAGTAATCATTTAATTTGGCTTTTGTGATTTTTACGCTTTCTGTTGCAGTTGGCAATGCTTTTGCCAGAGCTTTACTGACAGAAAGCTCATAATAGTAATCAACAGCTTCTATCAATCCACCGCCGAGTATTATCAACTCAGGATTATAAAAATTTATAACGCTTGCTATTCCGCTGCTTAAATATTCTGATGCTTCTGTTATACAGTTTAAAACTAAATCATCCTTTTTATCCAATGCTTCTTTTATGTGTTTTGAGCGCATTGATTTTTTATCTTTCATAATTTCTGACATTGCAGAACGACGACCTTTTTTAAGAGCTGCTGTTATTGTTTTTTCAATAGCAGATCGTGACGCATAAGCCTCTAAACAGCCATGCCCTCCACAAGTACACATTCTACCGCCTGAGTCAACAATAATATGGCCTATTTCACCGGCTGTACCGGTAAAGCCGTTACAGATTTCACCATTATATACAATACCCGAACCTATACCGGTGCCGATAAAAATACATACAAAATTTTTATAGCCGACACCACTACCGAATTTTAATTCGCCCAGTGTTGCAACTTCAACATCATTACCTACTGATACTGGTATCTTAAAATGATTTTCCATTATAGCTTTTAAATCAACACTATGACAGTCCAGGTTTGGTGCAGAAATGAGCGTTCCCTGCTTTCTATCTACTTGGCCGGCCGCACCAATACCAATTGATGTTATTTGAGAAACTGGTATTTGGGCTTTACAAATAGCTTTCTCTGTTACATCTATCAATCTTTGTATGATGATATCCCTGCCGTGCTCAGCTTTAGTCCTTTTTTTATCAGATTCGATAACTTCTCCGGTTTGAGTATCTATAATACCGGCTAATATCTTGGTACCACCTAAATCTATGCCTATTGAGTAATTACTCATTTTTTTACTCCGTTTTTTTCAAATTTACTTATCTCTTTAATTCAAAAATTATAACGTTCTTAATTTTTAAATATTGCTTAACTTAAATTATACTACCTCAAAAATACTTTTCAGGTTATTCAATTATGTTAAAAAGTCATTTTCTATACCACTACCTAATTTTTATCAACTCAATAAATTCAGGGGTTTGCCTTATCTTATCAAAACTGTCGTCTATCATTGCCAGTTCTCTAATAACATCATTGAATTGAATAGCTATTGCCAGCTCTTTTAATGCATTAAACAGATCACCTAAAGATGCATAACTGCATGCACGCTTATAAATTAATAAAGCATCAACCGAATTAAAGCTTAAAGCTTGATCAAAGTATTCTAATGCTTTTTCAGCGTTATTTGTAGATAAGTATAAATCGCCTATTTTATAATATAAAGCAGGGTCTTCGGGATTTAAAGTAATCGCATTCTTATATAAATTTTGAGCTATATCCAGTTGATCCGTCTGAATAAAGCATTGTGCTATAAATTCATAACATTTACTGGATGTTGAATCCAGATCTAAAGCTTTTTGAAAATGGCTTACAGCTTTTTTAAGATTTTTTATTTCATAATATAAAACGCCCAGCTCAAAATGACAAGAAAAGTCATCGGGATTCATTTTTAGAGATTTTTCATATGAAGCGATTGCTTCACTATATTTTTCCATTTTGCTGTAGGCTACACCCATATTATAATAAGCCAAAGCAAGGCTGGGTTCTTTTTCTAATGCTTGTTTATAAAAAACCAAAGCTTCTTCATATTCTTGTATATCTATTAAAAAATTTGCGTAATTGTATAGTATTTCATAGCTTTCTCTATCTGTATCCAGTGCTTTTAAATAGTATTGTTTTGCTGTTTTTAAATGATTTTGTATAAATTCTACCTTTGCAAGATTTATCCAGCCCAATGCAGCCAGCTCTTTACATTCTGTAAGCTTTTTAAAGGCATCAACAGCTTTTTTTATTTCTCCTACTTTAAGATATAGTTCGCCAATTTCTAAATAATGCAAATAAGGTTGAAATTCTTCCACTGTTGTTTCTCCATTAATTATACTGGTTCTAAATTAAATTTCAGATTTCTCTTTGGAATGAGCTTATAAAAAATAAAATTGACCATTTCATTTTTTAACGCTCCCGCTTCGCAATT
>JANQHM010000132.1 GCA_028282645.1 Candidatus Gastranaerophilales bacterium | reverse complement strand
AATATAATTGTGCAAATGATAATATAATAGACATAACTATTGATAGAAACTATAATAGAAAAGAAGAATTAAACAAGAAAAAGCCCCATTATTAGCGGGTTTTAGATTCAAAAATAAAATAATTTATTACAACGGTAACTTTTTGCCTGGCAAAAGGAGTTTTACCGTTGTCTTTTTTAAGGTCCAAATCAACCCGTCTTTAAGACAGCTTCCTAGGATTTTTCCTTTAAGGCTTCTTTTAAAGCAATTTCTAATGTATTTATTTTATTCTCTAACAGTTTTATTCTCTCAGTGCTTTCTTTTGTTTCTATTTCAGCTTTTTCCAGGTTCCTGCTTTCTTTTTTAATGGCCTCTACCCAGGCAGATTCTCTAATTTTCATAAATATAATGCCCAATATAGTACCATAAAAAGCCATAAATACAATAATAGCACTTGTCAATGTCATTTTAACAGTTTGTCCCGGTATATATACTATTTCTGCAGTTAATTCCTTGTTAATATAGGTAAAAAACAAGATGTCACATACCACAACGATAGCCAGTACTATATAAATTGCCTTCATATTCTTGTTTAAAAAATCCTTCATTTTAAATCAACTCCTTTGGCCTAATATTCTAATCAATTTTTGTATTTCTTGATCAGGTTCAATTTCTATACATATTTTATCAGCTTTTTTTAAATTTTCATCAGTAATATTTAACGGAAGTCCCGGGTTAGGCTTGTAAAAGATTAATTTATAAGCCTGAAGGGCTTGTCCATTTAACTTAACATTTATGTTATCACCGCCATACAGAGGGTCACCCGCAACCGGATGATGTATATGTGACATATGAACTCTTATTTGATGGGTTCGCCCTGTTTCCAGGGTTGCTTCCAGATAAGTAAAACGTTTAAAACGCTCTAAAACTTTCCAGTGAGTAACCGAAGGCCGACCGTTCTGCACCACGGCCATCTTGTGACGATTAACGGGATGCCTGTCTACAGGTGCGTTTATAGTACCAATATCATCTTTTATATTACCGATAACAACGGTCAAATACTTTCTTACAGCTATTTTATATTTTACCTGCTCCGCCAAAAACTTATGGGCATAATCATTTTTGGCAATCATCAGCAAGCCTGATGTATCCTTATCCAGCCGATGCAGTATGCCGGGACGCATCACACCGTTTATACCCGACAAATTTCCGTCACAATTATACAAAAGTGCATTCACAAGGGTTTCTGTTCTCTCTTTTGTACTCGGATGGGTTAACATGCCTGATGGCTTATTGACTACAAGCATATTATCATCTTCATAACAAATATCTAAAGGTATATTTTCAGCCGGCAAATCTAACGGTTCCGCGTCAGGTATTTTTATAACGAGCTTATCTCCGTACTTAAGCTTGTAAGAAGTTTTATTAGTAGAGCCATTTACCAGGACATTTTGTTTATCCCTGATTAACTGTTGCACTCTGCTGCGTGAAATATTTTGTATAAGGCTTGTGATAAAGACATCAAGCCTTGTGCCGGCATCATCCAAGTCTATTTCTGCTTTAAAGAGATTTTTGCTCATCGATTTTTTCTTTATCTTTGCTCCATAGCGGAAAATTCATTATGATTATAATAATAGCACCAATATTTATTGATGCATCTGCAATATTAAAAACCGGAAAATTTATAAAATCGAGCTGAATAAAGTCTATTACGTAATTATAAAATACTCTGTCGTATAAATTACCTAAAGTTCCGCCTAATATAAGATTCCAGCCAATTACATCACCTGTTGTCATTGTATTTGCATTCTTTTGTAAAAAATAAAAAATTACCATTGATACAGTCAGTGAAAAAATTATTAAAAACATAATATTATTTTCTAATATGCTGAAAGCTGCACCTGTATTATAAATTTTGGTAATTGATAAAATTTTATTTATTATTATGAATTTTTCGCAGTAAGCTATAGCTCCTTCTATGTAAAACTTTGACAGCCTGTCTAAAATAAATATGATTAGAGCGATGATTATAAAAAATTTTTTTTTGTTCATTTATACCACTATTATTAGATTCTACTTTTTTGCTACAAGCCAAACATACTCTCGGGTATCACATTAACCCTTTGATACAGCAGGACTAATCCGGTTAACTTGATGTCAGGAGTTGCATAAATATCTTCGCTCATCTCTGTATAGCCTACGGATGCGGCCGCAAACTCATTATTGTTAGTCTTATTGGATTTCATAACTCTTTCCAGTAAGCCGGATGATGTGGGAATCTGTCTGAACACTTCCTGCGGGTTTACGGACGGATATACGATAGGTTGCCTTGTAATTGAGCCAAGTGCAAACACGCCTGCCGGAATCTCCGCCTGGAGTGTTGCGGTATAGGTATCACCAGCTAATACTTGTTCCGGAGCATAAAAATCTACTGTTAAATTTTTTGCTGAGCCGTATTTTATTATTGTTTTTTCGAACAATATTCTGTCTGAGACTATTTGCCAGCTTTTACCAAACCTTTGTAAATATATAACATTATCTGTCTGGCTCTCAAAAACGCCTCTGTCATGGGTAATCTCCGATTTTTTTGAGGAAACGCCTGTTATATATTCATTAAGGTCAACAGCTGCTTGGTTACCGTTTATTCTTATATTTGTGATTTTAAAACTATATTTTAAGTTCGGATAACTTGCCCAGGTTTTATCTACCAGTTCAAACAATTTTTGACGATCTATACCATCAGCACTCTTGTACTTGTACGATATATAATTTTTTAACTCATCTTTTTTATGTAAATTTAAAGTATTTGAAAATTTTTCTAAAAAAGCTACAACTTCTTTTACTAATAAATTTTTCTGTAAAGAAACGTTTACGTTGAAATCTTTTTCTTCTGCTAATGAAGGTAATGCATTAACGTTCATTATTAAAACAGCTAATAAAAAAATAATCACTTTTTTCATCTGTATACTCCGCTTATAATTGAGTTTTTGCTTAATGATACAACCATCAACTTATAATTATAATTAATCCATAGAATAAGTAGGTAATAAAAATTTTTGTTCCTTACTTAGTTTTCATTTTAACAGCAAAACAGTTAAATTGTACATAAGCCGAATATTTGGGATTACCTTTACTTTTTATTGATTTATTAGTTTTTTTGAGTAATTATCATATTTAGATTATACTAACTCTGAATGAAGTTTTAGATTATATAATATTAATTATAGTTTATTAGCCTGGCAATAGGTAAGAGGAAATAATAATGGCAGTTGAAACAGTATTACAAGGACTGGAAAACAGCAACTATACACTTACAGAAGAACAACAAGATATTAAAAAATGCGTTAGAGAATTTGCAGAAGCTGTAATTCCCGATCGTGCAGCACAAATAGACGAAGACGCTAAGTTTCCTTGGGATATTTATAAGGAAATGATAAAAAACGATTTGGTTGCGGTTCCATACCCCGAAGAATACGGTGGACTAGGACTTGATCCTGTAGCAGAATGCATTGTTGTTGAAGAGCTCTCAAGGGTAGATTTATCATGCTCCTTGGCGTGTATGGTTAATAGCCTTGGCAGTAAACCTATTTTATTAGGTGGTAATGATCAACAAAAGAAAAAATATATAACCTCCATTGCTAAAGAAGGAAAAATATGCGCTTTTGGGCTTACCGAAGCCGGTGCCGGAAGCGATTTTATGGGAATACAGACAAAAGCCGTTAAAAAAGGCGATAAATATATAATTAACGGCTCAAAGTTATTCATAAGCCACGGTAATTTGGCTGATTTTATTACTGTATTTGCTAAAACAGACCCTAAAGCAGGTATTAGAGGGCTATCTTGTTTTATTATAGAAAAAGACTACCCCGGCTTTAAAGTAGGTAAAACAGAACATAAGCTCGGAATCAGAGGCTCCGAAACAGCTGAGCTGATATTTGAAGATATGGAAGTTCCGGCTGAAAATTTACTTAGCTCTGAAGGATCCGGTTGGAAAATAGCTATGAATACACTTGACTGCTCAAGGCCCGGCGTTGGTGCCCAAGGTGTTGGAGTTGCTCAGGGAGCTTTGGATTGTGCATTTAAGTACGCGCAGGAAAGAGAACAATTTGACCAGCCTATTGCAAACTTTGAAGCTGTTCAAAATATGCTTGTTGATATGGAGATTAGAACACAAGCAGCGAGATTAATGGTGTACAGGGGTGCAGAAGCAGTTAACGCCAACAATAAAAATAAAGCAATGTACTCATCACTGGCTAAATGCTATGGCGGTGACGTTGCTATGAGAGTAACTACTGATGCTGTGCAAGTATTAGGCGGTTACGGTTATACAAAAGAATTTCCTGTTGAAAGAATGATGAGGGATGCTAAAATTACTCAAATATACGAGGGTACTAATCAGGTACAGCGTATGGTTATAAGCAGACATCTCCTTAAAAACTATAAATAGCAATTAAATAATTATAGATAGATAGAAAAAAGCTACTTTTAAATTATTTTAAGGTAGCTTTTTTGTTGAAATCAATTAATAAACTTATAAATATAAAAACAATTTTATTTTTTTAGTTAAAAAGTATTGCTTTTCCGTAATGTAAGTTTTAAATTATTATACAGGTGGCATTTTTTTTAAATTTATTGACTAATTTAAGTTTTACTAATTTTAGATAAGGAAAGAAGCATAGGATTTTTTATGAGTAGAAAAGGAGAAAATTGTTGGTTAAGTACAAGCAGAAATGTGGAGTTTATACCACATCCGATGTTGATGAAGGACACATAGCGTCGCAAAGCCTGAACAATACTTCTATTAAATTCAAAAAAACTAACTTTCAAATTTTTGAAGAAATTGAATACGAAACCGGTTTAGATTTAAACAATATTGAAACTCCTATACTGGATGCATTGGAGATCTACTCAAATAATCCATCCGTGCCGTTGCATATTCCGGGACACGCACGCGGCGAAGGTGTATTTCCTAAATTTAGGGAAATAGTCGGGTCAAAAGTAATAAATGTTGATACTACTGACGAATTTGACAACCTGGGCACATTACATCCTGCTACAGGACCGGTAAAAAGAGCTCAAGAATTAACAGCACAAGCATTTGGTGCAAAAAAATCTTTTTTTCTTATAAACGGTTCTTCTATTGGTAATCTTTCTTTAGCATTAACAGTTACCAAAGAAAATCAAAAAGTAATAGTTGCAAGAAATTGCCATCGCTCTGTAATTAGCGGGCTAACAATGACCGGTGCTATCCCTATATGGGTTACTCCGGAATGGAAAGAAGAATGGGGTATATGGGGAACTGTTAATCCGGCTAAAATAGAAGAAATACTCAATAAAAATCCTGATGCAACTACTGTATGGATAACTAATCCTACTTATGAAGGAATTGTCAGCAATATTAAAGAAATCTCTGCAATCTGTAAAGAAAGAAATATAACCTTATTAGTGGACGAAGCTCACGGATGTTTATGGAATTTCCACGAAAAACTGCCTGAACCTGCTCTTAATTGCGATGCGGATGCGGTTGTACATTCTATACACAAAACCGGCGGTAGTTTTTCGCAGAGTTCTGTTTTACACATTGGCAAAGAGTCTAAAATTTGTGAGAAAGAACTTGAAGCAAATCTTAAGATGCTACAGTCTACCAGTCCTTCTTATTTACTGCTTGCCAGTCTGGATTCTGCCAGGGCATATTTATCTTCTGAGTATGGGCTGCAAAAAGTTAATACGGCTGTAGAAAATGCTTTGTTGCTAAGAAAATGGCTTAATAATCTTCCTCGTGTAGAATGCCTTGAGCCGGAAAGGCAAAATATAATAGTTGATCCTACTAAAATATTCTTGAAAGTTGAAGGATTAAGTGGTAAAAGACTTGAAAGTATTTTAGAAATTGAATATCACATTGAAGTGGAAGCTGCTGCTGACAATGGAATTTTGGTACTTGTAAATATTGGCAATACAAAATCCGAATTGGAATATTTTTGGGAATGTATGTATTCTATTGTTAACAGCAACTATTCTGATATCAGCTATTTAAATAAAACCAAGTACATGCCGTACTATGTACCTGAGATGGTTTATTCTCCAAGAAAAGCGTTTATGAGTTCTAAAGAAAAAGTATCTACGGAAAACTCTGTAGGAAAAGTATCTGCCGAAGTAATAGCAGAGTGTCCGCCGGGGATTCCAATATTAATGCCGGGAGAAAAAATCACAGAGGAACATCTTCCTTACTTAAGGAAGTTAAAAACAATTAGTGTTATATTAGCTTAAAAATACTTTTCAGATTATTCAATAATTAGTCATCAATTAGAATATCATTTTCGGGTTCAATTTGTGGATTTTCTGTTTTTTCATACCAATAGGCCGCAACCAAACCGCTAAATGCATTAAATAATGAACTTAAGGCTGCAATAAATGTCATAAACATTAAAATTATTAATATACTTACTCCTAAATCGGATAAAGAATCAGTAAAATTATTGGATTTAGGAACTAAAGAAAAAAATATCGGCAAATTAAACGGAATATTAACAAGCATAGCGGCGAATGCTGATGTAAAGCCCGATATTCCACCAATAACAGCACCGTCTTGTATGGTTAAAAGACCTACAAAAGCATTTTTCTTTAAATAAACTACCACCATTACGCCAATAAGGGTAAACATCAGAATAATTATGCACTTAAATAATAAAACCGATATTAAATATATAAGTCCAAAAACTATTCCTATCACAGCTCCCAGCCATAATGACGATTTTAATAACAACCCCATAAAGCATACCTTCTAAATAAAAAACTATGCTTTTATTTTAAACTATAAGCTGAATATAAACAATGACTTTTTATGCCGGTTCAAAAGTTCTTTTTTATACTGGAACAAAATTAAATTTTGAATTTTTCTTTTCAGAGATTGGTTTATTTTATTAGCTTTAACACGATTGAATAATCTGAAAAGTATTTTCCTGATAGTATATCATTCTTGCCGACTTCCCGCTATTCGATCATAGATTTCTGTTAAATGATTTTTAAGACCTTGAAGAACCCCTATTGATGAAGCTTCCTCTGACGACCTAAGTTCAACCCTATTTTTCATTTGCAGAGCAGCATTTGTACGAAGAGGGGAATTTGGACCAACTACCGTAACACAACGTCCGTCATTTTTTATCATAGATACATCATTTCCTCCATCTATTGCAATGATAGTATTTTCAGGCTTAATACCCAATATATTTCTTAAAAATTCTACAGCAGCACCTTTTTGGGCAAAACGACCCGACACATCAATTACAATAGAAGATGAAGGCAAATTCTTAGCTAAATACGGATCTGTAATATCATATTTAACACCTTTTTTAGAAAGAGACTCTTTTAACTCTCCTATAAACTCATTAACCTGATCAGGTGTGCGGTAACTTTTTTCTTCAAGTACACTATCAGACTTTTCTTTATCTGAAAGCTTTATACTCTCACTAATAATACAAAACGGCTGAGTATACTTAGATGCATTTACGCAAGGACTATTTAGAATTTCACTCATTGGCTTTATATCAAAATTTTTATATTTATCCAGTTTTTTCAATTCTTTAATAGCCTCTTTAACTTCACCTGAATTAAAACGGCTCATTTTTTGCATAAATTCCCATGGTGCAAAAGGTTTCTTCTCCGGTGCTGGCAAGCCTTGATGAATACTAGCTCCATTATAGGTTATAGACCAATTAGGCTGGGGTAAATTTTCACTTATCAGTCGTTCCGGCGGTCTGCCTGTAACATACCCAAAGATTAACTCAATACCTTTATCAGCATACTTTTTTACTAAACCAGGAACTTCTGTGTCTATAAGCTCCCTTATTCTTGCATCTTTATTTAACCAGGTACCGTCCAGGTCACTGACAAATAATACTCTATTATCTTCTATTTTACAATTAATTGGTGTTCTTGGCTTGCAAGAATCCTGGCTAGTATCTTTTCCTTTAAATTGTGTATTGTTTCTATTGATCGCAGGCTTTGATATTCTTAGCATTTTCACGCTCCTATTTTAATATATATATTTTTTTTATTTTATTTCCTTTTATATTTTATCTGCAAAAAAATATAAATCACTAAATTTATATTAAAACATTACAAATCATAATATATTTAAATTTTTATAAACAACTAAAATAACTAAGAAGCTGCCTGATACAATAACTGTCAAAATGAATGAAGATTAAAATAATGAAAAGCAAAGTCAAAAATATAGTTAAAACTTTCAAAATCAAGATTGAAAATATATATGAAGACAGATTATCTAAAGTCGTTTTATTTGGGTCACAATCAATAAAAATTAAATTATTTATATATATTTTCAATTGCAAATAGCATTTTTTATATGTTATTTGTTTTTATTAACATATATAGGTTTTATGTTTTATATACGTTAGTTAGTTTAGTTACCAAATAATTCAAAAGTTAGAGAGGATCATCATGGGCTTAGGAAATGCTATTAGTAGTATTGCCAAAAGTGGTATTAGCCTTGGCAAAGGCGGTGGAGCTAAAGCAGGGCTGGGACTGGCAAATGGAATTGTTAATACTGTCTTTAGTGCTATCGGAAAATGTAGAAAATCAAAAAAAGATAAAAGCAAACGACGTAAAGGATCAAAAGGATTCAAAGGCAAAGGCTCTGCGGCTAAAAGCGCGCAACTTGCTAATGGCATTGTAAATACCGTCTTTGATGCTATTAATAAAGGTAAATCTTTTAAAGGTAAAAATGCCAAGTCTGGTGCTAATCCTTTTGATACTATTAATATCAACATTAATACATCTAAAGAGAATGATAGTAATCCCTGTATTTGTTCCAGTGGAGATAATGACTTAGATATGGCTCACGATATTGTAGATACAGTATTCGATTCAATAGGCTTTAGCTTTGAAGAAAGCAATAGCGTAGGTTTAAAAATAGAAGGAGGTGGTTTTATAGGATAAAAAAACAATAACATTTTAATTTTTTTTTTATTAATAACAGGCAATTTTTTTTCTTTTTCTGTTTTATAAATATAGAAATTTAAAGTTTGATCTAGTGCTTGGGAATTGGGAATAATGGAAGTATCTTCATTTAACAGATCTACCTTGCTAAATAAAAATAAACAAAAATCTAATGATAATCAGGCATATGCTAATAATCAATCAAAGCCGGGTTTTACAGGTGCGTTTGATATAATTACAAAACCGTGTACCTGGTTAGTAGAAAACATGGAGGCAAGCAAAGCCGTTGAGTTTTGTTTACTAGACATAATTTGCACTATAATTCCTAGAGTTATCCTGGGATTTAGAAGAAATCAAGAAGAACTTGGCCATCCAAATTATAAAGTTGCGCTTGAAGTAGCTCTTAGAGAATTTATAACAGGTCCCGGAATGGTATTATTGCCGGCCTTATTTATGGCAATGTGCGGTAAATTATCCGGCAAAGCTGCTAATCTTCAATTTAATACAATAGATAAGCTTACTGATATATTTAAAAAATCTGCTAAGGATACTAACGGTAATGCTACTGAAAACTTCGGCAAAGCTGCTTTAAAGAAAGCTTTTGATAAGGGTAAAATAGTAAAGGAGGATTTACCTGAATTAGAAGAAATAAAACGCAAGTTAGCTGAATTTGGAAAAAAAGGCACCTCAAAAACCAGGAAAAAATCCTTAAATAACCTTATAAAAGATAAATTGGTTGAATTAAATAAAAAAGCTGGTCTAAATAATCTAAAGACACCTGACGTAATTGACTTTGGAGAAGGCTTAAAAATGAAAGCTTCTAAAGTTGCTAATAATTTAACTGCATATGCAGAAGATATTGTTAAGGAATTAAACAAAAAGGGTGATTTTTCTGAAGATACCATAAAAAAACTGGCCAAAAAACGAATTTTAGGCAGAGCTGCTTTTGTAACTTCGGCATTGATATCAACAGCAGTATTTTTATGGTATACCCCTAAAATTTATCAAAGAAGTAAAAAATACCCCGGGCTGGAAGGCTTAAACAGGCCTAATAATGAAAAGAAAGCTTAGAAAGCGGCAGGGAAGTATATAAAAAATGATAGGCAACAATTACATAAATTTAAATAAAGATAATAATTTTGCGGCAAAGCAAAATAATACCCATAATAATGCAGGAAGTACACCGGCATTTAAAGGTGGACTTGATAAGCTTGCTAATTTTGGAAAGCATCACTTTGATTTTTGCGGTATTGAAATGCCCTTTATTGCTCTTCCTTTTTATACATTTGGTATTGTTTTAACCTCCAGAATTTTAAAAGCAAGAGATGAAAACGAAAAAAGAGAAGTATTTACCCGTGATGCCGTTACCATTAGTACAATTTTATTTGGTGTGCCGGTTTTAAATAAACTATTTGCCAAGCTTTCCAGAAACGCACTTAACATGCCAATATCCCTAAAGCCCGACGTAAAGAACCAAACCACTGCACAAAGAATACTTAGCCCTATAAAAAATATATGGGGTGAAGATTTAGCCGGTTTTGACAGGTTAAAGCACTGGTATAAATATGACAGATCTATATCTAAAGAGAACTTTTTGAAAAATTTGGAAGCTATCGGCAAAAAAGGCAACGATAAGAGTCTTGCAGCTTTATTTAGGTTTGCATCAAATTTTTTTGATGATAAATTAAATAATACTTTAAAGAAGGCGTTTGAAATTAACAATATTTCAGAATTAAAAAATAAAACAAATGCTGATTTCATAAAGATATTAACGTCTGAAACATCTGAGAATGCTAAAGCTGTTTTTAATCATTTAGCAGAAAAAGAAAATGGCCTTTTAAAAGCTGCCAAGATTATTAAAAGCATACCGGGTGTTGGGAATATTGCTATTATTGCCAGTATGTTAGGTATATTTATCCCTTGGTTCAATATTCATAGAACAAAAAAAGTAATGGCTGCCAAACTTAAAGATTCTAAAATTAAAAATATAATAAATAACAATAATAACCAACCAAATAAAAGTTCTAATATACCTACAGCCCCTATAAAACTAAATAATTTTCAACAAACATTATTTAAAAACTTTATTAATTAAACCTAATAAACCCAAAATGGGTGCCGTTTGACACCCATTTAAAATTGATTGTGTACAATTTTAGCCGATTTTATCCGATTAGTCCTCCTCCTTTTGCTTTTAATCCAGTACCATCAGATCCTTTTGCTCCGCCTTGCAAGAGTTGCATAAGGAGTTTAGCAACAATAGCTGATTTGTCAGGTTGTCCTCCTTTTTGAACTTTACAACCGGATCCGCAACCCGGTTGAGGTGTTCCGCCGGTAAGTTTATTTGTTAATCCTGCTGTCATGTCTCTGTCCTCTCTATTTGGTAATTGTTTGCTAAAATAAATTAATTATATTTTGCACTAACTCTATCAACTCTGTCTCTGGTAGATAAAAACAAATAAGTTTATAAAAATTCTAAATGCCAAAATAATAAATTATCTAATCCTAAGTTTATGTCTCTATCCTCTCATCTGTAACTGCTTGCTAAATAAATTAATTATATTTTGCACTAACTCTATATATAGATAAAAACAAATAATATATAAAAAATGTCTTTTTTTTATTGTTAAATTTTATACCTATTCCCTTAAAAACAAATATAAAGAGAAAAAATTCCCATAAATTTAATTTTAAACCCAAATAAATAGTCTATTCAAGAATACAATTATTATTTTTAACTGCTCCGCCAAGGCTTTCACATAATATATCAGAATTATAAGTATCAGACAGTATATCAACGTAATTACCATTACGGTAAACCTTTAATTGCTTAGCTATTTCCTGTTTTTCACTATTTGTCAACTCATTGTTTCGGACTAAAATTTCTAATTTGGATTTTAATTCTTCATCTGTTGTTATGTTTTGCGCAAAATGTAAGTTGCTGTTATTTTCATCATCATCGTCAGACGAACAGGGGGTTTTATTCGTAAATAGGGTTTGTGCCGGTATTTTTTGAATTTTTGACCCTATTTTGTTTATGGTTCTGCTATCAATAGTATAATCAATACTTCCGCCTAAATTTAATACAGCTTTTACATATAGCTTGATCATTTTTTTAGCATAGCCGTCAGGCATAAGTCTTATGGTTTCTTTTGTCGCTTTCAATAAATTAAGAGCTAATTTTCCACCCTGCGCCAAATCTATTTTTAAGTCCAAATCGTTTATAGTTTTTAATAAAGGATCATTATTACCGCTTACAAATTTTTTATCTTTTGATATATATTCTTGAATAGACTTTTCGTATGCATTTAGGCATTCCTGCATTTTTGAATGACTTGAAATACTACCTCCGGCAAGTTTTTCAAGTTGATGAATATATTCACTTATTACGTCAACTGTTTCTATCAAGTTACCTCCTGAACCACCGGATGTTTGAACATAAGTACCGTTTAGCAGTTGTTCTTTTATTACAGTTTCTAATGGTGAAGAAATTTCTTCGCCGCCTATCTTTATAGTTGTATTTGTTATTATCGAAGGAGTACTTTTTTTTATGTTACTTCTACTTTTGTTAGATATAGTCTTAGATGGATCATTACTAAAAATTTGAGCAATTTTATCACCGGCCAAAATCACTATCAGCAAACCTGCTACAAGTAAGGAACAGGTAATTATCAAGTTTTCATATAAGGATGTTCCATTTTGTTTAGCCATAAATTCTTCCTTCTAAATGTTAACCTATTTATTTTATTCCACAATTTTAAGAAAATTATTCAAAAAAAATAAAAAAGTTAACTAAAATTTACAATATATTTTTAAAATGCAATAATAATAAGCTTTTTAAAAAATTTTGTAAAAACAGTTATTTAATTTAGTTTTAATTATCAACATTTTGTTACGATTTAAAAAATGCTATACTCCCTCAAAGATACTTTTCAGATTCTTTAATCAGGTAAAAGCTAATAAAATAAGCTATTCTTTGAATTGTGAAGCGGGAGCGTTAAAAAGTGAAATGGTCAATTTTACTTTTTATAAGCTCATTCCAAAGAGAAATCTGAAATTTAATTTTGAACCTGTATATATAAGTAAGGAATAAAATAACAAGAACCCTTATTTTCGGGTTACACAATCAATAAATGGTTCGGTCAAAGCCGGATCCCATTGACCGCTTTTATTTTCTTTTATTGCCTTAATTGCCTCCTCAAATGTTTTAACTTTTTGGTTAGGATATTTTTTTCTTGTCATTGAGTCAAAAGCATCAGCAATTGAAACTATTCTTGTTTCAAGAGGTATTTCTTCTCCTTTTAACCCGTTTGGATAACCTGTTCCGTCATATTTTTCGTGATGGTATTTAGCTATGTTTATTATGGGTTTGCTTAATGACGCAATTTTACTTAAAATATTCGCTCCATTTTCAGGATGATTTTTGCATAGGAAAACTATGCCGGGAGTTAAATTTTTTTGATTAAAAAAGTCATCCGGCAATGATATTTTTCCAATATCGTGGAATAATGCACCGGTTTCTATTTCATTGACTTTTTCATCAGGCAGCTTCAACTCTTTTGCTAATTCCTTGGCATATATTGCTACTCCAATTGAATGTTGCTTAGTTTGCGGATGCCTTGCCTCCAGCATGTTAAGAATTAAATATTTTAAATCATCTGTTTTGCAGTTATTGGCAAGCGTATTTTGAAGGGTTAATGCTTTTAATGCCTGGCCGGTATTTGCATTTATTAAGGAAAATTGTGGTCTTTGATTACTTTGAGGATATTCCTGTTTATTACTTGGTATATTTATAAGAGGATTTTTCTTGCTTGAATCAACAGTGTATTTCACTGGATACGGTAGCTGGCTAATTGTTGTCATAGCATTTAATCTTCCTGTTTTTTCCCTATATTCTTATAAAGTAATAACAATTTTAAAAATTGCTATGGTTAAACTTATGTATTTTATTATAGCTCATTCCACAGAGAAACCAGAAAAGTATTTTAGAACCTGTCTGGTTAAAAAAATAAAAGCTGGTTATATCAATAATAAAGGCTCATTTACGGACTGCGATGTTAAAGCTGAAGCGACTTGCCTGGCAAGGCGATGTAAGCTTTAACAAGACAGCTTCTAAACATTACAAATTATTTATCATCTGGAGCAAATCCAATGGAATAGCAGGACCTTTGGGTGAAAAAAGATCCGGCAGACTTTTTTCATTAAGCAATGTTACAAAATTAGCATTTTTATATTCAAAGAGCCTGCGAAAAATTCAAAAACATGTTATGATATATATTAAAGATATAAAATGTAAAATATATTTGGTTTTTAATTTTATAAAGAAGAGAATCCAAAGGCTAAAAAATGAACATTATTCAATACGTTAAAATAATATTTTGTATTTTGTGGAACATCATAGCCC
>JANQHM010000124.1 GCA_028282645.1 Candidatus Gastranaerophilales bacterium | reverse complement strand
AATTATCGTTGTATAAATTGTTTTTGATTTTTAAGCCGACATATAATTGAATATTTTTTTAACTCTCTTTAAGGCTAAAAGTACGGGTTTTGTGATGCGCGCGTAATTTATACAAAAAATAAAGCTGCTCCGTGAGTTTGCTAAAATTAAATAATAAAATTAGTGCTATAGGCTCAGTGAAAAGCAACTCTATCGGTAAACTGGCTACTAAAGAGCTTTTAAAAGACTTGACTAATGAGGGTTAGATAAAATTGAAGCTAAATATTGAGCCACCTTGGTCTTTGGTACTCCAAATTCGCCATATCCTCCATAAAAACTTTTAAATATATCTATCGGCTCTTCATTGCCTTGAATTAAAGCATGCTTAATTTCAAAAAACTCTGCAAGCAAAGCTTCTTCTACTGACATATATTTAGACTCAGGTATTTTATGAATATCTTTCTCATCTACGTATAAATGAAATTTAACTGTGAAAACTTCTTCACTTAAAGCATTTAAGCCTCTGGGGCCAGACTCGGGGTCAACCCAAAGTTCGCCACCGCTTTGTACATACCAGGATGGAATTCTCATTCCTAAATCGCTTGGCAACGTTATACCTGCTTCGTATAGGTTATGATGCTTGGCAAGAGCGCAATCAAAAAATTTTAATAATAAATTGTAATCAACTTCGCCTTCTCTCGGAATCAGCATATAATTTGAATCAATCATTGCTCTGGGGTAATTTTTTCTAAGAGGTGAGTACATTTCTTTAGATATTGTTCTTTCACTAAAATAGCCGCTCATTATATTTACCTCCTATATATTTAAAATGTTATATTAAGTGCTTTTTAAACCATTGCGCTGCTTTTTGGGCTACAATTTCCAATGTTCCTTCTTCAATAAATAAATGCGTGGCATTTGGTACTAAAGCTAACTCTTTTTCACATACAAGCTTATCTAAAGCATATTCATTCAGTTTTATAACTTCAGTATCATCTCCTCCTACAATCAAAAATGTAGGAGATTTTACCTTATCAAGATTAGGTATTGATAAATCAGGCCTTCCTCCTCTTGAAACAACAGCTTTAATATCTTCTCCGATTAAAGCGGCAGCATTTAAAGCAGCAGCAGCACCGGTACTGGCTCCAAAATAAGCAATAAATAAATTTTTAGTATCAGGATGCTCTTTTATCCATTCTGTTGCTAATTTAAGGCGTTCTGACAATAAATCTATATCAAAACGCTTTTCATAGCTTAAATCTTCACGCTCACTCAAAAGATCCATTAATAACGTTGCAATACCTTCATTTCTTAGAACTTCCGCGACATAGTTATTTCTTACACTGTGTCTGCTGCTGCCGCTGCCGTGTGCAAATATTACAATTCCTACGGCTCTTTCGGGTATTTCCAGCGAAGCCTCTAATGTCAAGCCATTAACAGGTATATTTACCAGCATAATATCATCTCCTATAATTTTACTTAAGGTTATGATCATCACCAAACAAAAAATAAACTAATAAAGAATATTATGCTATCGGAATGTAGCATTAATAAACAATTAGCCTTTTGAATTAGCAATTTTATGATTTATTTTTAACAAAAAACAGTATATTCCTAATTTAGAAATAATAAGGATTTAAGCATGAGCTATTTTGATTACTTTGATACAAAAGAAAGTGCAGGCAAAATATTAGCTGATGAACTGGAAAAAATAAAAGTTAATAAGCCTTTTCTGCTGGCCATACCAAGAGGCGGTATTCAGGTAGCCGAAGCTATTGCAGAAAGATTTAAAGTTCCTATAAATACAATAATTGCTAAAAAATTACCTTTGCCACTATACCCTGAAGTTGCATTCGGTGCAATGACAGAAGATGAAATTAATATAATAAATGAACAAATGGTAAAGGATTACGGTATAACTGAAGAAGTGTTAAATGAAATATATACTCGAGTTAATACAGAAATAAAACATAGAATTGAATCTTACGGAAGATTTGACAAAAAACAGGTAAAAGATACAGATGCTGTTATTATTGATGACGGAGTAGCTACAGGTAGTTCTTTAATAGCAGCAATACAAAGAGTAAAATCAATGCAGCCATCAAGGCTTATAATTGCGGTCCCTGTTAGTACCCAAAATGCTTATGAAAAAATAAAACCTATGGTAGATGTATTTATTTCTTATATTGTTGATGCTACTCTTTATTTTGCGGTATCCAGGTATTATAGAGAATGGAAAGATCTTTCCGAGAAAGAGATAATAGAGGTTTTAAACAAATATAAAAAACAATACGGGTAGAGGTATTAAAGTGTAAAGTAAAATTTATATTTCGTTAATAAATATTTATTACTGGTTCTCAATTAAATTTCATATTACTCTTTTTGGAGTATAGCTTATTTTATTAAACTTAATACGATTAAAGAATCTGAAAAATATTTTTGAGTTAGTATAAATGTATTGTAAACTAAAATTTGAGAGCAGTAATAAAGTCCCTGTATAGACCAGTTAACCTAAGTATATTAAAGAATAAGAGTAGTAGGTTGCGTAATAAATTAAAATTGTAAATTTATTTATTTTTTTTGTATCGTAACTTAATAAAATTTTATGTTAAATTAATCATTATAATCAGGGACAAAACTTAAGGATATTTATAGAATGCAAACAGGACTAATAGCGTTTGAGGTTGTCTCGAGAGTTAACCAGATAAACGTTGATCTTAGGACAATTTCAAGAGAATTCGGACTATCTGATGATGAAGTATCAAAGGAAGAGTTAATTAGGATAGCTAAAAAATTTGATTTTAAGGCTAAAGTAAAGAAAATGCACCCATCAGAAATACAGGGAAAGTATCCTTTCCCCTGTATATTTTTAGTAAATGACGGAACCTACGGGGTATTATTGGGTGTAAACAAGAATGACCAAGATATGCTGGTATTTTTACCAACTGAAAAACAAACTAAAAAACTTAAATACGATGAGTTTGACGCTATCTACAGCGGCGAGTTAATGATTTTAAGTCATAAAATCATTAACCAAAAAGTAAAATTCGGCTTTAAGTGGTTTTATCATGAAATTATTAAATTTAAGCTGGTTATCGGCGAAGTTCTTATGGGTTCGTTTATAGTCCAGTTATTCGGACTTGTTACGCCGTTATTTACACAGGTTATTTTGGATAAAGTAATTGTTCACAGAAGTTTGAATACACTAAACGTTTTAGCGGTAGCTTTTTTAGCGGTAACTCTTTTTGAATTTTTACTAAACATAACAAGAAACTATATTTTCATCCATACAGCTAACAAAATCGATGCTAAGCTAGGTGCAAAGTTATTTAAACATTTGTTTAATCTGCCTTTTGTTTATTTTGAAAACAGAAAGGTAGGTAATATTATTGCAAGGGTAAGAGAACTTGATCGAATCAGAGAATTTATAACAAACAAATCTGTATCTGTAATTATAGATTTACTGTTCTCAACAGTTTTTGTAGTTGTTATGTTTATATACAGTGTAAAACTTACTCTTATAGTACTGGGTATTGTTGCAGTAGTAGCTTTAATATACCTTATTGTTACGCCTGAGCTTAGAATTCGATTGGAGGATAAATTCCAAATGGGTGCTCAATCAAATTCTTACCTTGTTGAATCCGTTACAGGTGTTCAAACAGTAAAATCCTTGGCAATTGAAGGTTCTATGCAAAAGAAATGGGAAGATCACCTTGCCAATTATTTGCAGTCAAACTTTAATCTGGGTATTTTAGGTACTTTCACAGGTAATATATCTAAAGCCCTACAAAAATTAATGACCATTGCCATATTATTCTTCGGGGTAAAGCTTGTTATAGAAAGTAAGCTTACAATCGGTCAATTAATAGCGTTCCAAATGTTTGCCAATCAATTTACAGCTCCTATTTTAAGGCTTGTTAACTTATGGAACGAATTCCAGCAAACATTGTTAGCCGTTGACAGATTAAGCGATATTTTAAATACTCCTGTTGAAATCCAGTCAAGCAAAGCGATAACACTTCCGCAGCTTAAAGGCAGCATTAGATTTGAAGATGTATGTTTTAAATATGTATTAGATTCTCCTTATGTACTGGATAAAATAAATTTTGATATAAAACCTGGTATGAGCGTTGGTATTGTCGGAAGAAGTGGCAGCGGTAAAAGCACAATAACAAAACTTGTACAAAGATTATACCTTGTAAATGAAGGTGGAATCTATATCGACGACGTGGATTCAAGACATATTAATCCGCTTTGGTTAAGAAATAACATTGGTGTAGTTCTCCAGGAAAACTACTTATTCAGCGGTACCATAAAAGAAAATATAGCACTGCCAAGGCCTGACGCGCCAATAGAAGCTATAATTCAGGCTGCTAAAATAGCAGGGGCTCATGAGTTTATATCTCAATTGCCGGAAGGCTATGATACAGTAGTTGGAGAACGTGGATCAACACTATCAGGTGGCCAAAAGCAGAGAATAGCTATCGCACGAGCGATAATTACCAATCCGCGTATTCTAATATTTGACGAAGCCACATCATCATTAGACTATGAATCAGAAAAAATTATTCAAAATAATATAGATATGATTAAACAAAATAGAACTATGTTTGTCATTGCTCATAGGCTATCTACTGTGCAAAAATGTGACTTAATTATTGCACTTGATAAAGGTAAAATAGTAGAGATGGGAAATCATGAGCAATTAATGCAGAATAATGGCTACTATAAGCATCTGTGCAGTCAACAGGAGATTTAATAATGTTTAAATTAATAAATAAATTATTTAAAAAAGGCGATAGCCACGAATTCAAGCCATTATTGGCAGAAATTGAAGATCAACCTGCAAATCCTCTGGGCAGATGTACTTTTTGGATTATTATAGCCATTATGGTATTTACTATTGCCTGGCTTTTCCTGGGTAAGGTTGATGTAGTTGTATCAGCAAGAGGACAAGTAATACCTGACGGGCATGTAAAGACTATTCAACCCTTAAATACAGGGATTATTAAAAGAATTTTGGTAAAAGAAGGTGATAAAGTAAAAAAAGGCCAGGTGTTGATGGAAGTCGACCCGTCTTCTATTAACCCTGAGCTTGCTTCTATGAAAAAGAATCTTAAAGTATTTGATATAGAAGTAAAAAGAATTAATGCTTTAATAAAAAGAAATCCCTTTAATCCAGAGAGTAACTTTGACCCAAATACCATACAAACCCAAAAAAGTTTGTATAAAGCAACTTTAAACAGTTTAAACAAACAGCTGGAAAAGCAATATAACGAGTTAAAGCAAACAGAAGAAGAATTACATGCCTCTTTAATCGAGCAAAATAAAAATTCATCACTTTTGTTGATTGCTAAGGAAAAAGAAGTAAGATATTCAGCTGTTTTAGATATAATTCCAAAAATGGAATATCAAAAGGTTAAATCTCAAATAATAGAATACGAAAATAACTTACAAAAATTAGACCGAAAGCTTGCTCAGCTTAATCATCAAAAAGAAAAAATCTTGCAGGAGATATCATTTATTAAAGAAGACTTTAAGGTTAAATTATTAAGTGAATTATCTCAAAAGCAAAAGCAAATAACCGAACAGAAAGCAAAAATAGAAGAAATAGAGTTTACCAGTACAAAGCAAACTCTTTTATCTCCTGTTGATGGTTATGTAGATTTTTTGGCAGTACATACAACTGGTGGTGTTGTTACTCCTGCTCAAGAGTTAATGAAAATAACACCCCAGAATGCTCCTCTTACGATTAAAGCAACTTTGTTAAACAAAGACAGAGGTTTTGTAGAGGCTGGTATGCCGGTTCAAATTAAAATAGATACTTTTAACTTTCAAAAATACGGAATGTTAGAAGGTGAAGTTTTAAGAATATCAAAAGACAGTAAACAAGATGAAAAAATAGGACCGATCTTTGAAGCTTATATCCTTCCTAAGCAACATAAATTAAGGGTTGAGAGTCGAGAGGTAAGCATATCATCCGGTATGAGTGTAAGTGCTGAAATTAAAGTAGGCAAGCGCAGAATTATTGAGTTCTTTATATATCCTTTAATTAAATATTGGAATGAGAGTATAAGTATTAGATAAATCAGAAATTTAAGAATTTATTAAACGCGCCAAACGGTCAAGTAAACTGTATTAGCTTCTTTTCATATCTTTAGCCAGAGCCATAGGCGCAGCAAAAGAACTTCCGGCTATTCGTCCTACTTTTTGACCATATCCAAAACCAATATTCTTTACGGGAAAGAAATCAGCTTTGCGGTCACCATTAATATCAAAACCTTGCCCTTGATGACTAATTGTATAAGTCCCTCTGTCTTTTTTGTCAATTAAGCTATTATCAGAAGAATACCTGCCAATTCTTCCATTTTCATCCAAGCCTGCAACATCTATAGAACCTTGTGCAAAATTTAAAAGATTAATATATTCGTCACCTTTACTTCCTCCGGCTATATAAACAGATACACCGGCTTTTATTATATTTTCAATAGATTTTATATTTTGTAATACACCAGGACGATTATAACTTAACCAGTTTCTAATTTTATTATTATACCTATGTAAATTTTCTTGAGTTAGGCCATTGCCTATTTGTTTTTTTAAATCACTAAACTTTATAGACTGTTCCATTGATAAGTTAACTGCATCAATTTTTTCTCCTGAGCGAATTTTTCTGTATAAGGTTTGCAGTCTTTTATTAAGGGCAGCAGATGTCCAATCATCTTCATCTTCAGGCATAGCCAGTTTTTTTATATTTAAAAAAGGATTTTTTGTTTTCATAATCAGCTCTACAAATTCGCCGTGAGTTATATCACCATTTTTATCATTATTTAAATCTATATCTTTATTGGAAAAATCATCTACTATATAAACATTTCGAGCTTTTCCGCTACTGCAAAATATAGAATCGGTTGCATTATTAACTGAATTTGGCCTTAAAAAATTATTAATGAAAAAACTTTCATTTAAATTTGGTTTACATTGTAATGATAAACTATTTTGACACACTTTTGAGTTCCCCCCCTACTGAAGATACCTAATTTCCTTAAAGTATTATTTTTTATACTAAAATGCGATCAATATATAACTTTTTTAATCTTCTTTTAAAGCTTTAATGTTTAGAATTTTAAATTTATTCAGATAGGCTTTGAATGCATTTTGGTATTACTCTTTTCTGAAAATAGATTATTTTACTAGCTTTAACAAGATTGAATAATCAAAAAAGTGTTTTTGAATTAGCATAATTTAATCAATTTTCCCTGATTATATAAAAACAATAATGTTAAAAAAATTGCCTAAGTCGGGGTTGCAAATGCCTGGTGCACTGACAAAAAATAAAAAATTATTTTAAGGCTAAAGTGTAAAGTATGCAGCCTGATTCGAGTTTAATAGTCAAACTATAATGTACTGAGAAAACTGAACCAGAAAAAATAAAAAGTATTTCCCTGATAAAATAAAAAATGAAAGGGAAAAAATAAAATGAGGTAGATGCTTAAATCATCTTCGCAAAATTCATAAACAGGACGAAAGCCTTATGGGCGATCAAGTTCCTTAGCAAAAAGTGTTTTGGCTGATAAAGCATATTCAAGCAAGGCAAATAGAACGATGTTAAAAGAAAAAGGTAAAATTGACGGTATAATGCATAAAGCACAAAAGAATAAAACTATTTCACCTCTGCAACAATAACTAAATAAACAAATTTCAAAATGCAGATTTGTAGTAGAAAGATCATATAGTATTTCGACCTCTGTTCATAAAAATAAAAAATATTG
>JANQHM010000120.1 GCA_028282645.1 Candidatus Gastranaerophilales bacterium | reverse complement strand
TATAATTGGGCATAGAAATACTATGATGTTCCACAAAATACAAAATATTGTTTTAACGTATTGAGTAAAGTTCATTTTTTAGCCTTTGGACTTTCTTCTTAAAACAATTAAAAACTGAATATGCTTACAATTTATATCCTTAATATATATCATAGCATATTTTTAAAATTTCCGCAGGCTCTTAAAATGTAAAAATGCTAATTTTGTAACATTGCTTAATGAAAAAAATCTGTCAGATCTTTATATTCTTGTAATTTTATGCATCTCATAATAAAATACCCATTTTTATTAACTAATGATATTTTAGACGTAAATATTTTCTCTTTGTTACTTATTCCAATCTATTTGCCAAGAACTTTTGGTTTTTTAATAGGCCATCTTGGTTATTTTGTAGAAAGCCTTGATTATCTTCCAAACCCTTTTGACTCTTAAGTATACAATATTGACCTATAGTTAAAAAGCCTATCCTGTTTTCTAGAGTGTCTATCCTGTCTTCTAAGACCTTTTGGCTTTTTGATAGAAGGTCTTGCCTGTGCTCTAAGTCGCTTTGCCTTCCCAATAAATTGTCTTGCCTGTGTTCTAAGTCGCTTTGCCTTCCCAATAAATTGCCGTCCGGTTGACTAGATTCACCAGGACCGGTAAAAGCCAAGTTGTGTTTGTTTTTATTATTCATAACATTACTTTTTTGTGCAGTAACAACAGAAGGATTCATAGGTCTATGAGCATATAATTTTAACATTTTTTACCTCTTTTTATTTCACCTGTTTGTGAATTTAAATATAATATTTTTTTTAAATTCATCATTTAACTACATATATTATACAAGGCAAAAACTTTATTCAATTAAATATTAAATTTTATATATTTTTATTTCAAAAAATTAATAAACAGTGATAACAATCACCTTATCTTTTGTAGAGCATAAATAGATCTCGCAAATCTTTGTTAGACATTTCTGTAATCCAGCTTTCACCTGTGGAAACCGTTAAATCCGCAAGTTCTTTTTTAGATTTAATAATCTCATCAATTTTTTCTTCAAAGGTGCCGAGAGTAATTAACCTGTGAACTATTACGTTTTTCTCCTGGCCTATTCTGTAAGCTCTGTCCGTAGCTTGATTTTCAACTGCGGGATTCCACCATAAATCGTAATGAATTACATTTGAGGCTTCTGTAAGATTTAAACCCGTTCCACCTGCTTTAAGAGAAATTATCATAATCTTTGTTTTTTTGTCAGTCTGGAAAAGATTTATCATCTCATCGCGTTTTTTTCTTGTTAAAGCACCATGAAAGAAAACAACATTCTGTTTTAATTCTTTTTTTATAATTTTCTGTAAAATATCTCCCATTTCTTTGTATTGAGTAAAAATCAAAGCTTTTTCCTTATTATCAATAATATTTTCAAGAATAGAAACTAATTTTTGGGCTTTACCTGAGGGTTCCGACTCTATCTCTCCTTTTTTGGAAAAATGCACAGGATGGTTACAAATTTGTTTTAGTGAGGTTATAAGCTTGAAAATAAGCCCTTTTCTTTCAATTCCGTCCGAATTTTCAACCTGCTCCATTATGTCATCAACAATATTTTGATAAATTGCTGCTTGCTCTTTTGTAAGATAGCAGTACTCGTCAAAAGCTATTTTATCCGGTAAGTCCGAAATAATTGTTTTATCAGTTTTTAAACGTCTTAAAATAAATGGTGAGGTTGCCTTTTTAAGTTTTTCAATTGTTTCTTTATCTTTATATTTTTCAATTGGAGATGCAAGCTCATTTTTAAATTGAGTTAATGAACCCATATAGCCTTTATTTATAAAGTCAAAAATATTCCATAACTCTGTCAGTTTATTTTCAACGGGAGTACCTGTCATTGCTATATAATTAGAAGCTTTTATAGACTTTACGGCTTTAGTTTGCGCGGTCTCAGAGTTTTTAATATTTTGAGCTTCATCAATTATTAAAAAATTCCACTCTTTTTTTCTGAATTTTTCAGCATCACGCCTGAGTATGCCGTAACTTGTTATTAAAAGGTCAATATTTTTTGTGATTAATTCTCTTTCTTGACCATGATAAATATTCAGGTTTAAATCAGGCGCAAACTTCTGACATTCTTTTTCCCAGTTACCTATAAGGGTTGTAGGGCAAATTACAAGAGACGGTTTAAATTTTTTCTTTTCTTTTTTGTATTCTAATAAAAGCGTTATAACCTGAATAGTTTTACCAAGTCCCATATCATCAGCAATACAAGAGCCAAGTCCCTTTTTAGCGTTGGAATATAGCCACTTAAAACCTCTTTCCTGATAAGGTCTTAAAGTTGCATTTAATATTTCAGGAATAATAATATCTTCTATTTTTGTAAAATCATCAAGAATTTTATCTAAGGTTTTATCAGAATCAAACTTTATTCCGTTAACCTCTCCGGTTACAGCAGTATAAAGAGCCTGCATGGATGAAGTCATTTCCGGTATAGGATTTTTTAGCTTGTTTAAAATGGATTTAACTTCATCAGGCTTTAATAACAGATATTGATCTTTATATTTAACAAGTCCCTTTGTTTCTTTTACTAGTTTGCGAAAATCTTTCAGTGGAACGTTTTTATTTCCAAGTGCTACTTTATATGAAAATTTAAGTATTTCGTGTAAATTAAGATATCCTGTTGCTCCTGTTTCATTGTATTTTTTTACTTTAGCACTTACATGTAAATGCGGATGAGCAAGCTTTTTAAGCTCTTTAGGCAATATTATCCGAATACCCAGCACATCAAAAATTCCTGCCGTAGAAATCAAAACTTCAGACATTTTTTCTAATGTTAAAACCGGAATAATTTTACCTTTTGAGTCAATAATAGTTTTAAGCTCAGGCATGTATTGACCGGCGATAATTAATTGCTTTGATATTTCCGCCTGAACTTCCTCAGGAGGAAGAGAAAAAATTTCCGTTACAGGTTCATCATCTTCTTCTGTTTTCTTTTTTCTTCTTCTTTTAGGTTTTGAAATTTCATAAAGTTTACTAACCGGAATCATTGGAGCAATAGGATCGCTTTTATTAATTATATCAACGAAAATATTAAAATTATCTTCTTTTCCCTCTTCTATTCTTATAACCGGCGAAATATCTTTTTTTGATATATGTAATTTCTCAAGCCAGCCTGAAATACTTTGGGCAATGTTTTCCTCATTAAAGTCAATAGGCTCAAATACTGTATTATAAGCAAAAGCCGGAATTATTCTATCCTTAGGCTCATCTATAAGTGATGAAATAATATCTTTTACTGTATATGTTATAAAAACTGATAATAAATCTATTAAACCGTCTTCTAAAAGAAACTTTTCATCATGTGTACAAATGTCTTGGGGCATTATTTGTTTTAGCTTATCTATTTGAGTTTGGATTTCATCATTTATAACAGGAATATATCTTATTGAAAAATTATCTTTTCCATATTCTGCAATTAATTCAGGTATGAATAAATTGGCTTTTACAAGACCTAAAGCCATTGATGAAAGTATATTTAAAAAGGCAAAGCTATCTGATGCTTTATCATAATCAATTATAGAGGATGAAGTCAACAAATAATCAAGTACAAAAAAGTTAAGTTTTGGAGCTATGGCATCTGATTTTATTATCTGTTTATCTTTTGTTTTCATATCAGGCAATAAAAAGTCTACTTCTAGAGCAGTCCAACGACTTATATTCATCAATTTAAGTGTGATGGGAGAGGATCCCATTCTTATAAAATTTTCATCCTGTTGATTTGCATTAAGCTCTTCCATAATTTTTTGAATACTTTTATCAACATTATTCTCTTCAGGAAGAATTTTAAATAAGTAGTCCAACCTGCCAATACTATCATTCCAGGAATATTCAAGCTGAAAATGCTTTTCCATAAGCTCAGGTTCTTCATGAGTCACAGAAAAATTATCATCAATATTTGCAGATGCAAAATTATATATATTTTCAAGAAAAGTTTTAAAATTTCCCCTGTTATAAAAAGGCGGATTATCAGGCAGTAATGATAACAATGGCTTTATATCGTATTGAGGGAATGAAAATTCAAACTCATCAGGATTTATATCGATATTTTTTGTTTTTAGCTCTGAAACCTCAATAAATTTATTAATTGTAGTATTTCGTTTTATTTCATGAGGCTGAACTGTTACTCCTGCTGATTTTACAAGATTTTCTTTTTTTAATCCTCTTACTTGAAAAAGAATAAAAGGATCTTTATCTATTTCATTTGCAAGCATAAAGTAGGCAGCAGCAAGATGTTTGCAAGGGTCTTCATCATCATAACAGTTACAAGTTTTATCTAAATCATACCAGTCTTCAGGGAAAAGATTAATATTAATCTTTTCCAGCTCATCTATTAATGTTTGCGGCAAGTTGCCCATACCCAGCTCAACGGCAATAGATGAACTTTCAGCAATAATCTGTTTTATTGTCTTAATTTCTTCCTTTGTAAAAGGTTCAAAATTTATTCTGACTCTGTAAGAAGACCTGTATCGGTAATAATAACCATAGCCGGAGCTTTCAACACTGGCTGTAATCTTTCCTTTTGTAACTCTTATCTTATTTACATAACCACGATTTGCAAGACTTCTACCTTTTGAAAGCCTGTCTGAAGCTGTATTTTCTAAAGCTGTAACCCATTTTTTTCCCCAAGGGGTATTTCCGTATGATTTCCGTTTAGTTTTTAGCATTTAACTTAATCTCTTTGATTCTAATTAATATATGTTACTTAAACCTGTAATATTCAATTATACAATAACAAAAGCAAAAATATCCTGTATAAAAAAATTAACTGAAATTCTGAAAATATTATACAGGTGAAATCCTTAGTTGTCATCAGATTTAATTTCCTTTTTTACCATTTCTATTTTTGGCTTTGGTTCAATTTTTATTTCTTCTTTTTTGGGGGTGTTTTTTTTAATGTCGGCTACAGCACTTGTAGATGTAAGTTTAGTTTCAGCTTTCTTCTTGCCAATTTTTTTCAGGTATTCTGATGTTTCTTTAAGCTTAGAAAGCCCAATCAGAACTCTAACTCTTTCCTGTTGATTCTGGAAATTGGTAATTGCATGTTTAAGCAGAGCTTTGCGATTTTTATCTATTTGCTTAAGGATTTTGACTTTGAGTAACTTATTAGTAAGCTTACTGTTTATCAAGTTTGCTATGCTGTTACCCAGCATACAGCCAATACCTGAAGCTGCAATAATAACAGGAATAGCTATCCTGTTACCTACTTTATTCGTTGCTTTATATTTTTCTATGACGTGAGTAAATAAAAAAGTAATAGCACCTGCTATCGCCGTTGAAATTACAGTATGAGTTCCTTTATTTATTTTATTTTCAAAGCCGCTTTCCCTTGCTACCTGATATCCGGCAAGTGTCCCCAGACTGTTATCCAGCACATACCCCCAGGCTACCGGTTTATTATTTGTAGCTTTAGATATATCTTCATAATCAAATGTTGATAATAAGTTTAACTTTTCTTCAAGATTTAAATCTCTTTTTAATGATTTAACCGGAAAAATTTTTTCTGATATAAGACCGGATATTACACCACCAATAACTGCACCTATCGGTACGGACATGGTGTGTAGCCATTGATTTCCTAAAGATTTAGGTTGCAACACGCTTTTTAAGAATGTATATCCACCATAACCACCACCTATTGTACCACCTATCATTAAGGAATTATTAAGCAAAACATTACTTTTTTCATTTTTTTGGGCATGTTTATAATCATTTACCGTCTGATAAGCCCCTGCCGGGACAATAATTGCAGCTGTTGCAGCAGTGGGAAGATAACCTTTATTTTTAGCTGCCCATTCTTTACAATTTTTTCCTATTTGCCTAATCTCGCTTAAATTTAAATTTAATTTTCTAAATTTAAAATTTGTCATCACGCCCTAAACTGTTTTTATATTTCAATAAAATTAAAACGTGAAAAAATATTTATTGCTATGTAAATCAATGATTTCTATACATAAATATACATCTTGTAAAATAAAAGGATAAAATCCTAAAATTGGTAAATATTTTTGTAATGGTTAATTAATGGAGGTTGTTTTAAAATAACCCCAACAATATCAAATCTGCATGCTATAAAGCTTAAATTCGGATTTAAGCTTATATAGCATTCTGCAAGTTTTAATATTTTATCCATTTTTTTTTCATCAACAGCTTCAATCGGGTTACCGTAATTTACGGAAGATCTTGTTTTAACCTCAATAAAAACCAGTTCATTTTTATATAGCGCAATAATATCAATTTCTCCAAACCTGGAGTATCTCCAGTTTTGTACTAATACTTTATAGCCTTTATCTTCCAAATATTTTTTTGCAAGTTGCTCCCCGTGCTTACCTTTTGAGTAGTTTTGCTGTTTTGTTTTATTCAAAATTTAATAATCTCCAAAAAATATTTTAAGCAGAGTATAATGATGATAATCATTATCAAAGATTTTAAATTAATCAAAAAATTAAGTAAACTATACTGACTAAAAAATACTTTTCAGATTTTTCAATCGTGTAAAAAGTAATAAAATAAACTATTCTCAGAAAAGAATGATCTGAAATTTAATTGAAAAAAAGTATAAGAAAGCATTAAGCTAAAAAAAGGCAAAAAAAATCCGACTTGCGTCGGTTAACTCTACAACATATTAGAGAGAGGAATTTAGAGAGAGAAGGATTGAAGGAAGATTGCTTGCGTTTCTATATGTATTATTCCCAAATTTTATATTTTTTAAACATTTTTAAGGCTTTTATTACAAAATTTTTACAAAAGGCTTTATACTCCCTTAAAAATACCTTTTAGATTCTTTAATCGTGTAAAAGGTAATAAAATAAACTAGACTCTGAAAAAGAGTAATCTGAAATTCTTTTTAAATTTGGAACCTGTATAAAAAGTCTTTTAACATTAATATAGAGGAGTAAAGTATAAAAAAATGAATAAAAAATTTAAAAAAATATTAGAAAAAATAAAAAATAATCAAATTAATTCAGAAAAACTTACAACTGAATTAAAAAAATTTTTTCAGGATATAATAGAAGTGGAAGATAAAATTTTAGCAGCAATTTTATCTTTATTAATTTCAGGGCAATGTGAGTTTTTTATGGAAGATTTTATGGATGAAAACTCGGATTGTACTGTTATTGTTAACGGTTATATTTTTAAAAATAATGAACAATACGAAAAACAAAATATATTAATATATAAAAATAAAATACTTGCAACCTCGAAAGATTTGCCGGATGAATTTCCAAAGGAGATAAGCTCTTTTAATATAATAAATGCAATGGATATGGCAGTAACTCCAGGCTTGATTGATCAACATATTCACGGCGGATTTGGGGTGGACTTTAATCATGCGGGTATTGATGAAATTCTTGACTTTTCTGAAAATATTGCAAAGTACGGTATAACAGCATATTTACCTACTATAATGACTGCGCCTGTTGCTCAAATTAAAAAACAAATACAAATAATAAGTCAAGCTAAACAATTATTACCGAATAATGTAGCTAAAATCGCGGGTATTAATCTTGAAGGTCCTTTTTTAAATCCTGAATATAAGGGAATACATCCTCCCTCCAGTATGCTAAAGCCAATCGTTGATAATTATAAGAATATAGAAGATCCTGAAATAAAAATAGTAACATATGCTCCTGAGCTGGATGAAAATTTTAAATTAACTCAATATTTGGCAAATAAAAATATTGTAGCATCTGCCGGCCATACTTCCGCCAAGAGTGAAACAATAAGAAATGCTGTTGATAATGGGTTAAAACAGGTAACTCATCTTTTTAATGCGATGTTGCCACTACATCATAGAAATCCGGGCATAATAGCCGAGGCTTTAATAAATGATAATTTATTTGTAGAAGTTATAGCAGACGGCCATCATTTGCAGCCCGAGATTATAGACTTAATATTTAGAGCTAAAGATATTTCTAAAATTATATTAATAAGCGACAGTCTTCCATTAAACAAAGCTAATCAGGATTCTGTAATATTTGGAGGACAAAAAATATTTAAAAAGAAAGAGGTTGCAGTTAATACAGATGGTGTTTTTGCCGGAAGCATGAGTTTTTTAAGTACAATACTTCAAAAGAATTATCATAATTACAGGCATTGCCTGATATGTGCAATACAAAATGTTTGCAATAATTTGGGGTTAAATTATTATGGGAAGATTAAAAGAAATAATATTGCCGATCTTGCAATATGGAATTGTACAAAACAAAATAACAGCTTGGTATTAAATTTTAATAAGCCTGATAAGGTTATTATTAATGGCAAAATATTATACTAACTTAAAAATCATTTTCAGATTAAAATATTTGCAGGAAAATAATGATAAAATACTAATATCATAATACTTAGTTATTTCAAAAATATTAAATTTTATTAACAAAGTGAATAAAAAATATCAATATTAAAACTAAAAAAGACTTTATATACATAAGATATTTTTTTAAGCACAATATATTATCATTTACTTATATACTAACTCAAAAATACTTTTCAGATTCTTTAATCAGGTAAAAGTTAATAAAATAAACTATTTTCTAAAAATAGAAATCTGAAATTAAATTGAGTACCAGTATAATAATTTTATTTTTTAACCAGATTAATTACTTTTAGTAAATTATTATTCTCAACTTTAAACTCTGTTATTAATATCTCAACCAGATCAATTACTTTATAAAATATTTTGGTGATGGTCATCACCTTTCTTATGTCATCGCTGTAAGCTTTTGATAACTTGAGTTTACTTGTAAGCATCAGTATTCAACTGACCACTACCAATATTTTTATCATCACAAGTCAGATTATTAGTTAGAAAAAAGTATTCTCAACATTAGTTAGAAAGTCAATTTTATATTTAACCCAATAATTTCCCCTTTACACACTTTGATATATTATACTAACTCAAAAATGCTTTTCAGGTTCTTTAACCAGATAAAAGCTAATGAAATGGGCTATTCTCTGAATTGCAAAGCTGGAGCGTTAAAAAGTGAAATGATTAATTTTACTTTTTATAAGCTAATTCCAAAGAGAAATCTGAAATTTGATTGGGTACCAGTATATATTCTTTTAAATCATTAAAAAAATTAGTCAATAGTGTATAAAAACTAATTTTACCCACAAGATTATAGTAAAACGCAAAATTGTAGAAGCGAATCTAAAGCTCGTATACTAACTCAAAAATACTTTTCAGATTCTTTAATCAGGTCAAAACTAATAAAATCAGCTAATCCCTGAATTGCGAAGCGGGAGCGTTAAAAAAATGAAATGGTCAATTTTATTTTTTATAAGCTCATTCCAAAGAAAAATCTGAAATTTAATTGAGAACTAGTATAAGTTTTGCAGATTTTGTTAATTGAAATTTTCAGTATAAACCTTACAAATAGTTTAAAAATCATCAAAGTTTTAAGTCATTAATAAAGGATATGTTTATATGGCAGCACCAGTTAAAAAAAATGCCCAAAGGCCTAAAGCCAGAGCGAAAGCAGCTTCTAAAAGAACCAGACAAGTTAGCCGATCAAAGTCTGTCTTTAGCCAAGGTAATTCTAAGAGAGTTAATAAATCAAAATCCGTTGTTAAAAACAAAACAGCCCAAGGTAAAACAAAAACTGCTAATAAGTCAAAGTCCGTATTGAAGTACAACGCAGCAAAGGGTAAATTTAAAATTGTTAATAAATCAAAATCAATGACTAAAGGCAGCAGTAAATTTAAAATTTCTAATAAATCAAAATCAATAATCAAAGGTAGAACAGGCAAAGGCCAAAAAAATGCCAGCAAAACAGCTAATAAAAAGAATCAATTAAGCAATAGAAAAAAAGAATTGAAAGATCTTGGCTTAAACGATTTAAAATTTGAATCAAGCTATGTTGACCCAAAGCTCAAAAATTTTTCTAAAAATTTAATTGATCAAAAGACAAAAACAAAACAATATAAAGATAAAAAAGCTGATGCAAGAAAAAAATCCGAGCTTAGCAGTTTTGGTGTAAATAATTTGAAAAACATGCTGGGTTCTTATGGCAAAAAGTTTGATAGTTTCTTAAAA
Organism: Candidatus Gastranaerophilales bacterium; assembly: GCA_028282645.1. GTDB lineage: Bacteria > Cyanobacteriota > Vampirovibrionia > Gastranaerophilales > JANQFW01 > JANQFW01. The sequence continues at coordinate 23,886 of JANQHM010000120.1, read as the reverse complement.
GATTTAATCGGTAAAAAAGAGCCTACAAGTAATAATCCATCAGGGAATTGTTCGTCAGGCAACTGTAATAAATCTCAATCCAGCGGACAATCTGGTTTCGGCAAGTCTAAAGCTAATAGAAAGTCAGGAAGTCAAGGAGGAGGTGCATCCGGCAGCGGCAGTAATGGTAGCACCTCCAGCAGTGGCAGTGATGCTGCCGCCGAAGCTAACGAGCAAAACCAAGGCAATGATCAAGAATTACAACAAGCTCATGAAGAAGCAGCTAAAGATTGTGAGGATCTTGCTCAAAAAGAAGAAAAACCAAAAGGTAGCACCAAAGGAGTTGTAACCTGGAAAAAATTAGCGAAGTCCATACGCAGCAAAGCAACTACCGCAGTATGGAAGTCGCTGGACGGAAACGCGGCAGCTCAATGTCATTCCAGTGGTAAAACAGAATATGACCCTAAATATAAGGGACAGATTAACAAATTAAAAGAATTTATTGTACATGAAAATACACATGCTATAGAGTTTAAAACATTAGGAACCAGTGATGAAAATAATACGTATAATATCCACCAAGAATTTGGTCAAAAAGTTAAAGGCGGTGCTGGCGGCTAATAATGCAAAATATTAAATAATAATAGGTAGGAATAAGCTTTTATTTAATTCGTTTAATAAATTTAAAATAAAACTTAATGTTTGTTAATATAAATAAAAGAAATGACAATTTTTAACTGAAAAAATACTTATTTTATGTAAGAACCTTTAATTTTAGCACATAACCTATAAACTAAATTCATGTTAGACACAAAAAGCTTTATTTACTTTTATTATTAAAATTTTTAATTTGATTAAACTTATTTACTATACTAACTCAAAAATACTTTTCAGATTATTCAATCCTGTTAAAGCTAATAAAATAAGCTAAACTCTGAATTGCGAAGTCTGAAATTTAATTTAGAACCTGTATAGATTATTCTTATTTTCCTCAAATGAGGAACACTATATTTAAGTTAGCAAGTATCAATCTCTCTCTACTATTTTTAAAAATTATTCAGTCCCGTTAAATCTAATTAAGCTATATTCTGAAAACAGAAATAATACAAAATTTATATGCACAAGCCGTTTACTAAATGGCAAACAGTTTACTAGTCAATTAAAAAATCAGAGAAGACAATTTAAATGCCACAGCAGCCCTAAGCATTAAGACTCGCGGTTTTTGTATATTTTGTTATTTTAAATTTTACCCGTTAAAAGCACAGCATATTTTTAAATTTTTATGATTAAGGAGGATCTATGAATCTATCCATTAATAAAAAATTATCTGGAATCACAACAAAATCAGCAGTACAAAATCAAGCAGCAACTGCAACTACGTCAGCCTCTACTGTTAAAAATCAGGCGGCAAGTGGTAAAACAGGTAGTGCATTTGCGAGTTCAACAGCAAAACGTGACTTTAATAACTTAACTAAAAACTTAAATCCAGCAAAGCCAAGGCCAACAACTGGAAGTCAGCCTAAGGTAAAAGAAAAGAAAAATGCTAAAGAAAAAAAAGGAGCTACAGCAAAGAAAAAGGCTGAGTTAGAAAAAAAAGAAGATAAGGTAAAAGACCTCTCTCCAAAAGAATTAAAAAAACTTAAAAAAGGCCTTTCTTCCGATATTAAGGATGAGTTAAACTCCAGGTTAGCTTCCCAAATTAAGGATAAGATTGCATCCAAATTAAAAGATTTAATGTCCAAAAATCAAAAAGACGCTGGAAAGGCTAAAAAAGGCAGTTCTAGCGAACAGCCTGGCAACACTGAAAAAGCTAAAAAAGGTAATCCTAAAAGCGGAGAAAATGATGTGATGCAGGCCGCTCCCGGTGGTGGCCAAGGCGGAGGAGGAAAAGCAGGAGGAGCTGGTGGAGGAAAAGGTGGAGGTAGCTCAACAAGTGGCCAAGAGCAAGGCAGTGATCAAGAACTAAAATCTGCTCACGAAGAAGCTGCCAAAGATTGTGAACAACTTGGACAAAAAGAAGAAAAACCTCAAGCCAGTACTAAAGGATGTACTACGTGGAAAAAATTGGCTAAAACCATAAAAGATATGGCAAGCACAGCTGTTTGGAAAACCTTTAGCGGTGGCGTACTGGGAACATGTAACAGTGCCGGAAAACAATGTTATTCTACCAAATTAAAGGGCAATACGCCAAAACTAAAAGAAGTAATAGTACATGAGTGTACTCACCAAATAGAATTTACAGAATTAGGCACCAGTGATGAAAAAGACACTTATAATATCCATAAAGAATACTCTAATAAAATCGGAAATAAAGGCGGAGGTGGCGGCTCTAAGGGCAGTTAAGGATAAAGACAAAAAAATATTAGCAGCAACAGCAGTAATTAGTAAAAAATTACCCTATAAATTAAATAAATATAGAAAAAATTTATTATTACTATATTTGACAAATAAGAAAGGAGAACATTAATTATACTAACTCTAAAATACTTTTTAAAATGGAGGATATAAAACTATGGAACTCAATGTTTATAATAAGCCTTTGATATTAAAGCCACCGTAAATACAAGCAATGTGTGCGTAATCTTTAATACTAACTCCAGCACTCTTGTGCTTAAGCAACAAACACACACACTAATATTTTAAACGCGTAAGAATAACTCCCATTATTTTTTAAATTCCCTGTAAATTAATTACTATTTCCCCGTGACTAAATTTTAAATTTAATTAATAACTAATGCATATATTTTATTACAAAAATATATTCTAAAAATTTTATCAATGTGTGTATTTTTAGGACATTACTATACTAACTCTAGGTGATGGTCATCACCTTTCTTAAGTCATCGCTATAAACTTTTGATATAACTCTCGGTTGACCACTACCTAACTCTATACTACTTCAAAAATACTTTTCAGATTATTCAATCGTGTTAAAGCTAATAAAATAAGCTAAACTCTGAATTGCGAAGCGGGAGCGTTAAAAAGTGAAATGGTCAATTTTACTTTTTATATAAGCTCAATCCAAAGAGAAATCTGAAATTTAACTTTTAATCAGAATAATAAACGTTTTTTATAATTTCGTATTCGTACGCAAAAGGTGAAGAGCATCGCTAGCGTACAACGCACATTAATCTGTAAACCTACGAAATAATAGCTCTATGGAGGATATGAATATAATATGGGAAACGAATTTCAAATACCCCTTATATATAATATACAAGCTGCTACAGCTGCTAAATCCGGTATATCTAAAGCACAAACCACTAACAATAGTTTATTCGGACAATTTAAATCTTCTGATGATAATGCAGGTTTAACACTACAAAAATCATCTGATTCTGATAATGAAAAAAAAGCTCAAGAAGAATTAGAAAAGAAAAAAAATGAATTAAAAAGCCTTGATTTAGAACAGCTTAAATCAGAAGAAAATAGTGTTCCTAAAGAGCTGGAAGAGCACGTCAAAAAATTACTTCAGCAAAAAGAAGAAGAAAAAAAGGCTAAATTAGAAAAAGAAAAAGCTGAATTTAAAGATCTTAGCTTAGCAGAATTAAAAGACAAGCTAAGTAGTATTGACCCGGATATAAAATATGATCTTGAAAAAGAAGTTGATAAAAAAGAAGAAAAAAAGAAAGAAGAAAAAGAGAACGCTGAAAAAAAACAAAAAGATGAACTTAAAAATCTTAACCCAGAAGACTTAAGAAATAAGAAATATAACATTCTGCCTGCGGTAAAAGACTTCTTCCAAAATTTAATTAAGGGTAAAGAAAAAAAAGAAAAAAAAGCTAAAGAGCAAAACTCTAAAGAATGCAAATGTAAAAACGGCAATAGTAGTGAAGATGGTCAAAAGGTATGCCAACATGCTGCTGACGGTTCGGAAGCCGCCAGAGGCGGCGGCAAAACAGACGGCCAAGAACAAGGTAGTTGTTCAATATTAGTAAAAGCCCATGAATCAGCAGCAAAGCATTGTGAGCAAATAGCAAAAGAATTTGGTGATAAAGTCAAATCTTGCTCAAAAGGTATTGCTGACACTTGGACGAAAATTGCCAAAGCCATCAGAGCTACCGCAAATACAGCTGTATGGAAAGCTTTTAGCGGAGGAATATATGCAACCTGTAGCTCCAATGGAAAGACCTGCTATAATCCCAAGTTAAAAGATAATCCGCTTGAGCTGGAAAAAACAATCGTACATGAATGTATACACCATCATGAATTTCAGACAAAAGGCACTAGCGATGAAAAAGATACATATAATACTGAAAAAGAATTTGCAAAAAAACTTAACAAAATGGGAGTCAAGCTTGGCGGAAAAGAGGGTAGACTAGGATAATATATAATTATTTATACATGAAAAAATACCCCCAAGGGAATTCGAATCCCTGCCGCCTCCGTGAAAGGGAGGTGTCCTAGGCCACTAGACGATGGGGGCATGTTTTATTTATTTTAAATTTATTAGGCTAAAGCTTTTAGCGATTCTCTCCTAAGTTTAACTGCCAGCTTGACTGCCTTCCACGTTTATAAATATATCTAAGTCAGAATTCATTGTCAACTATTATTTTAGAAAAATTTTTTATATTATTAATTGTACACAGAATAGTAAAGAACATTTTTTTTAAGATATAAGTCATTAATAATATAAAGGAATAAGGAATAAAGTAGTTTAAAAAGCCTATTTAAATTTTGAATAATTGTATTATTTGCTTATTTTGATGTATACTGTAATAATAAATTTGGGATCAAGAGTTATTGATTGAGTAACGAATATTTTATGGTAAAAAAATCTACTGAAAAAAGTAATATAAATTTTAATTTTGCCTATATTAAAGGATTAGCAGCGCCAGGCAGCTGGAGACGAGGCTATGAATATTATCAAAAAAATCAGATTATGGAGCATAAACGCGAGGATAATATTGTAGAAGCCTACGTGAAAGGGAATTTTCAGGATAAATATACTATAAAACTGGATATGTCTCCGGAAAAAGTAAAAGCAAGCTGTGATTGTCCGCTGGAGGAAGAGTGGTGCAAACATGCCGTATGCGTAGGGCTAGAGAGCATAAGGCAACACTATTATGATGCTTATATTACCGATCAAACCGGTAAAACTTTTGAGTACGAAGAAGAAGAAAGTCCGCCGGAAATTACAAACTATGAAGGCAATTATAAGATTACCGTAGATTTTGATATCAGGCCTAAGTTTGTGGGTATACAAATTTTTGATCGTAAAAAAAATGAAATAGTTACTGATATAGAAGCTATTTTACGGGCTGTTATTGCATTGCAAAAGTCTTCTGAAGGACAGTTTGATTTTAATCCCGCTCAAAAGGCCGAATTAACCTTAATGCAAAATATGTATAAATTTGCAAGGCTCGATAAGAAAACAAGTTTTTATACAATTCAGTCACACAGGCTTGATAGTTTTATAGGCTTATTATCGCAACTTGAAGAAGTAATCGATGCAAAAAATAATAAACGATTAATTTTTAAAGATGGTGAACCATGGCATTTGATATTGGCGGTAAATGTTTCCTTGGTAGGAAATGTATTGTTGTCTTTGCACTGGAAACGTCCGGACAATGAAGAATTATTGCCATTGGAAGAGTTAAAATATTTTTCTAAACAAATGAAATGGGCACAGTACAAAAATATTATTGTACCTTTGGATACAATGCTCTCAAAATTGCCGCATTACCTGACACGTTCAACCTTTACAGATATAAGAGACGCTGACGGCGGTAAATTTGTGTATGAAGAATTGCCAAGATTAAAAAAGTTAATGCAAGTTGAGGTTGCAGAATACTTAGAAAAATTAGCATTAGAAGAATCTCATCCGATAAATGTTGTAACCTTAGAAACTGATGAAGATGCGAAGAATACTTTAAAAGCAACATTGGAATTTGAATACGACGGAACTCTTGTTCCGTATGGCAAATTAGCAGAGAAAACCCCTTATGTTACAGTTAAAAATCCTGATGAGGAAATAATTTATTGGGTAAAAAGAAATTTAAAACAAGAAGAAACAGCATATAAAATTCTTATAAACAGCAAATTTATGCCAAGACAAACAAATAATCTTCATATAGTTGGTGATGACGCCATTGACTTTTATAATGATGTACTTTTTCAACTGGGTGACGAATTCTGGAGGTTTGAAGAAACAGAAGATGTGCCGGGCAATTTTGAAATTGCAAGCTCTAAATTAAAAATAGGAGCCAAAATTGATTTTGATAAATCTATTGACAGTTTTAACATACAGTTTAGTTTTAAAGTAGGCAGAAAGAAAGTTGAACAAGAAACCATTCAGAACTTATTTCAACAAGGGCAAAAATATTTTTATCTTGAAAAGGCCGGATATGTAGAAATACCGCCATTAAAAATTTTACAGTTAAACAAGAGTTTAACTTCATTTGATGCAGAGCTAAGAGATGACAATAAATACAATGTAAAAACTTTTAGGGCAGGCATTGTTTCTGATCTTCTGGAGCAAAAAATAGACATAAAAATGTCTGACAAATTTAAAGAGTTTTGGGATAAAATCAGTTCCTTTAATACATTTGAAGACGTTCAACTTCCGGAAGGAGTTGATGCAAACCTTAGAGAGTATCAGAAAAAAGGTTTTAACTGGTTATGGTTTTTATATTCTTACGGTCTTAACGGCATTCTTGCTGATGATATGGGACTTGGTAAAACAGTTCAGACTCTTACTCTTATACAAAAAGCTAAAGAAGATAATGGTCCTCAGCCTTGTCTGGTTGTATGCCCTACTTCAGTTGTGTTTAACTGGGAAAGTGAAATACAAAAATTTACAAAAGGTTTAAGTAGTTTAAACCTTACAGGTTCAACCCGCAAAGACTTTTTTAATAAAATAGATAAATATGATGTAGTTATAACAAGCTATGCACTATTAAGAAGAGATATAGATATTTTAAAAAGCTACAATTTTAGATTAATTATCCTGGATGAGTCTCAAAATATTAAAAATCAGGACTCTCTAACCGCCCAAAGTGCTAAGCAATTAACCTGTGCACATAGATTTGCATTATCCGGTACACCTATAGAAAACAGGCTTTCTGAGCTATGGAGCGTGTTTGACTTTTTAATGCCGGGATTTTTATACGATTTAAACGAGTTTGATTACAGGTATATTACGCCTATTGAAACCAGAGGTGATACCTCTATAGGTGACAAACTTAAAAAGCAGGTTTATCCTTTTATATTAAGAAGATTAAAAAGAGATTGCGCAAAAGACTTGCCTGATAAGCTTGAAAGTGTTGCATATTGTCAAATGACTTCAGATCAAAGAGATCTTTATCTTGATGTACTTGATAGCACTAGAGCTGAAATATTTGAAAAAATCGGCAAGGACGGATTTGAAAAGAGCAAAATATCTATTTTCTCCGCTCTGATGAAATTAAGACAAATTTGTAACCATCCACAGCTATTTGATAAAAACGGCCACTTTAAAAATATAGATTCCGGTAAGTTTGAACACTTTAAGGAAATGCTGGAAGAGATAGTTAGCGAAGGCCATAGAGTTTTAATATTCAGCCAATTTGTCCAAATGTTGGATATTATTAAAGAATGGCTAAAGAAAAGGGACATTAAGTACGAATATTTAACCGGCAGTACTACAGACAGGGCAGAAAGAGTACAGAGATTTAACTCTGATAGTAGTATACCAATATTTTTATTAAGCTTAAAAGCGGGTGGCACGGGCTTAAACTTAACCGGTGCAGATTATGTAATACATTATGATCCATGGTGGAATCCTGCGGTTGAAGATCAGGCTACAGACCGGGCACACAGGATTGGTCAGACTAAGAAAGTTTTTGTATATAGGTTTATAACCAAGGGTACTGTCGAAGAAAAGATTATGAGGCTAAAAGAAAGAAAACGTGGCCTTGTAGACTCTATCATTTCTGTAGATAGAACTATTGAAAAATCAATTACTTTTGATGATATTAAAGATATTCTATCACCTAATTTCTAAGAATGTGTTTGATTAAAACCAAACACCCGCTACGCACAAAACCTTAAATTAAAGTTATAGCTGATTATTAATTTTTTTAACCAAACGGCTTTTAAATTTTTATATTGCTAATTAATAATAAATTATTCACTTAAGGGCAGTGTAAAGTAAAAAGTTGTACCTTTGCCCACTATAGTATCAAACCATATTCGGCCTTTGTGCTGTTCAATTATTACTTTTGAAATATATAAACCTAAACCCGTACCTATTGCTCTTTTTGCAGTAGGAAACCTTTGGAATATATGTTGCCGTTCTTGTTCAGGGATACCCCTGCCATTATCAGAAACAGAAATTTGAATTTCATCCCCTGCTTTTTTTGCTACAAGTTTTATGCTTGCTCCTTTTTTATTATGCTTAACAGAATTGCTTAATAAATTGATTACTACTCTGTATATCGCATCAGAATTTATCTTGACCATAGGTAAATTATCCGAAATATGGGATATTATTTCGGACTCTTCACTTTTAGCAAGGAATTCGGTTGATTTAACTGCTGTATTCAAAATTTGACTGATATCTTCAGACCTAGTTTTTAATTCAAGCTTACCTGATTCATAATGATATATTGTCAGAATATTATCTACTATTCTTAAAAGTTCTTCATTTGTATTGTACATATCCGTTAAATATTCTAAATAATTGCTTAGGGCGGCATTAGGATCTCTTGATATTATGTATTCAAGAGCTTTTTGCTCTGCATGGATTGGGCTTCTTAGGTCGTGTGTAAGTGTTGCAATAAAAGTGGACTTCATTTTTTCTCTTTTTTTCTTGTCTACTATTTCAACATAAATTATTGAAACAGCGTCATTAAGGATTTTAAAAAACTCTGCTTCATGTTCATGCCAGACTCGCGTGCTACCGGAAGCAATCATTGTAAAACCTAATATATCCTTGCTTCTTATTGTGGGATATTTGACAGTAATTGGATACATAATAAATGACTTAATATCATGATTTAATAATTTATTTTTTATTTCAATATTAAAGATATTTTTATCAACATCATCTACTATACAAACATCTTCTAACTTACCCTGAAAACACCTGCTTATATAAGCTGAATCAAAAATAACCTGGTTTATTAATGGCTCATAGTGTCCATTTTGAATTACTTCATTAGTAACTACCAAATCTTTATTATTATTGTAATGTAAGTACATAATCCTATTTGCGTTATAGGCTTTTATGGCTTTTTTAAGTACAAAAGTGTATAAATCACTATGACTTTCGAACATTGTTACGTCCATCAAAACTTCTTTTAGGATAGCTTCTTTTCTGAATAGCTCTTGCAGTTTTTCTGCCATTATATTTAAATTCCAGCCCAGCTCATTTAATTCATCTTTTGTATATAAATCAACTCTGGTAGTAAACTCACCTTTTGCTATTTTATTAGATGCTTCTTTAAGTTTTTTAAATGAATCTTTTATTGAGATAAAAAAACCTATATATAAGTAAGCTATAATCGAAAAAATTACGCTGGTTATTATAGCTATAAAATACTTTATAGACATATAATCTTTGATTCTATAAGTTAAAAAATGTTTTAACGACAGTGACATTTGATAAAGAAGGTCATAGTTGCCATTAATTGCTATTGACAACTGCTTAAATGCATTTTTAGGATCAATTTTTAAAAATTTTTCCGTGAGCAAATGAGTACTTATTAAATTAATAAACTCCTTTGTATTTATGTTCGTTTTTTTAATATGGTCATCTAACTTTGTTTTAATTAGTGCATTTTTTTGAGAAATTTTATTATAATTATTATTTACTTGAGCTAGCATTAGTTTTATTATAGGTAAATCACTTAATATTGCCTTTTGTTCTTCAATTGTTCCGTATTGTTTCTCTAAAATGCCCAGGTTTCTGCCTCTTATTTGTGCCATTTCTTCGTTTAATATAGGAATTTTATGAACGATTGAATTAGCTAGGTAGTATGTATCTAACGCAGGATCCAGCACTAAATTAAAATCATCGCCAATGTCTTCAATAAGAGCTAAAAGTTTTTTTATTACATTTGTATGTTGTTTAAAGCTTTCTTCCGCAGGGACAATAAGTTTTGTTTTTTTTAAATTTAAAATTTTTGTTTTTATATCTGTCCACTTAGGACTGTTAGTTAAATATTTATTGTATTTATTTTCTATTTCATCAATTTTTTGAATGCTGTTTTGAATGTCAATTTCTTTTCTTAATAACTCTTTGCTAAATAATGTTAATCCATTAAGGTAAGCATTGGCTAATCCTCTATGTTCCTGAATATTCTTAATTAAATAATTAATTTCTATTATATACTCAACCCCGATAGCTTCTTTTTCGGTAAATGCAATCCACTTGTTTACTTCATTAAATAAAATATAAACAGTTATTATAAATAAAATCAATATAAGCAAAATCGTTATGCCAAATTTTTGATGGAATTTTAAACGATTTATAAATTTTATGGTAGGAGCAAATATAGTTCTAATATCAATCTTCATAATTTATACAGGTCCTCAACTAAATTTCAGATTACTCTTTAGAATGAGCTTCACAATTTTATTAGACTTAACACGATTGAATAATCTGAAAAGTATTTTAGAGTTAGCATAATTGAGCTTTATTTTTTTTAACTTTTAAAGACCTTACTATTTTTTCACTAAATGTAAAAATGTCTATTGCACCTTATGGCAGAATAGTAGTGTTCTATTGAATTTTGATGTTTTCAAGTAAATTTAAATTATACCCAGTAAGCTTATAGCGATGCCATTAAGTAAGAAGGTTGATGATCATCCCTCGACAAAATTATTATTCTTGTAAAAAAAAAGCGGAGACCTCTGATCCCGCTGTAGATCTGTACGAACAAGCCGCACAGTTCCCCCTTTTTATATAAATTTTTATTATTTTAAACAGATTTTTATCATATGAGTTATAAAATTTATATTTTTTTTATTATTTCAAAAATATTATAATAAAAAATGTTTGAATTTGATATTAAATATTTTCTCCAATTATAATTAAACCACAATTCTTTATATATAAAAATATAGCTGGCAGTTAAAAAATCCTTTGCCCCTTTATAACCATTGTTAATGTAAAATAGGACATTTTTATATTATTTGATATAATATATGATTCTATATTTATAAAGTTTATTTATTTTATAAATATTTTTAAAAAATTTTAATTTTTACAAAAGTTTATATCAATTGTGATTATGAAGAAAATATATGTTTATTACCATCTTAGTAATATTGACGTACTTACACTATCCTTAAAATACTTTTCAAGGCTTGAAAACAGATTAGCATATATTGTTAATTTTTGTTTAAAATTGTAGACAATACTATAAAATTAGTAAATTAATCTGCCGATTTTATTTTTATATTCTATACTCAACTGACCACTACCAAAAAATTGATTTATGTCGGAAGGTTATTTAGTAAAATGTTAGAAGTATGTTTAGTTTTATGCTTTATTAGTTACGACTTATTAGCACTTAATACAAAAAAGAAATAGCAAAACATCTTTATATTTTTTATCTGTTTCTTATCAAATGTTTTATGGCTTTTGAAATTTAATTCCAAGAATTTCGCATTTATTTTTAGAAGCTGTCACTATAACTAATTCTGAAGTCTCGTAATAATTTATACACATATAAACATATATAAAAACTAGTAGGCTAATGAAATAAAATGAATTTTATCCTAAATTACTTTTCACAGTAGTTTAGGGAAATTCTTTTAGCATTATAATAACTAACCTAGCCCTAATAATTTATAAATAAAAAATAAATCTCCTTCAAGTCCTTGTTATACCTAAATAGTAAGCAAGATTATGAGGGAGATTTCATTTACTAAATTTTTTGGTAGTGCTCAGTTGAGCACTGATGCTTACAAGTAAACTCAAGTTATATATCAGCGATGATATAAGAAAGGTGATGACCATCACCGGAACCTGTATAATTACTTAGTCAGAGTAATTACATTTGTCTTAAGCCCAACGGCAAATATGATAGCCAACCAAATTATAGCTACTACTATCTTTAGATTTTCGTTTACATTCAGATATTTGATAACAACGCTGGCAATAAAGTTTGCCTGCATTGCTAAGCCTAATACAAAACACAGCAACAAGTTAGACTTAATTAAAAATTCAAATATTTTCATTTATATATAACCCTTTCTTTATTGAAAATAAAAAACTATTTATTTCGATTCAGGATAATTTTAAATTACTCTTCTTATTGTAAGCTTGAAAAAATTAAAATTGATCGTTTCAATTTTTTACGAACCCAGGATAATGCTAACACTTAAATAAATATAATAAAAGGTATTTTATTATTAATTTTGTTATTATAATTTGCTTTAAAATCAAAAAAAGAGAAAAATTTTCCTCTTTTTTATTCATATTATTTTTACCCACTATAAGTCTCGCTCTTTTAGCCTTAAAGAGAGCCCAAAAAATATTCAATGTGGTTTTAAGCATACCGGGATTTCGACAGTGCCATTATTATTTTGTTTTAATATTTTTTTATTTATAAATTTTTTTATATTTTTATATATAATATTTAAATAACTTAAAAAAAATTCAGACCGTAGTTAAATTTGTTACAAAACTTAAGGCAATTATTTAAATTTATTGCTTTTATATTTTTGGCTACGATTAAAAAAGGATAATAACAACAATGATAACAAGCACAATAACAGGACTTAACCGTTTTAAGCCCAAGGCAATGCAAGGACAAAATAATAAAAATTTAATTAATCAATCTCTTAATTTTAGAGGTAGAGGTAATGTATTTAGTCGTATATGTGGTAAATTTAGTGGTGGTGAAGAGGATTCCGGCGGAACACAATTTAAAAAAAAATTACGTAAGGAGCTTAAAAGTGCTAAAACTGTTGATGGCGAAGATAGGTTTAGTGATTCTCAAATAAGTAGTATACTCCCTTGCTGCAATACTGAAAATAAAGAAGCCCTTGACACACTTATTGCCGCTAAAACTGTTGATGGTAAAGATAGGTTTGGTGGTTATCACATAAGTAGTATACTCCCTTACTGCAATACTGAAAATAAAGAATCACTTGACACGCTTATTGCGGCTAAAGATGTTGATGGCAAAGATAGGTTTGATGGTTGTGAAATAAGTAGTATACTTAAAGAATTAAAGCCTGAAAACAAAGAAGCCCTTGACGCACTTATTGCGGCTAAAGATGTTGATGGCAAAGATAGGTTTGATGGTCGTGAAATAAATAGTATACTTAAAGAATTAAAGCCTGAAAACAAAGAAGCCCTTTACTCACTTATTGCGGCTAAAGATGTTGATGGTAAAGATAGGTTTAATAGTTATTATGATATAATAAGCATACTCACTTATTGCAATACTGAGAATAAAGAAGCCCTTGACGCAATTATTGCGGCTAAAACTGTTGATGGCGAAGATAGGTTTAATGGTTATGATATAACAAGAAGCATACTTCCTTATTACAATACTGAGAAGAAAGAAGCCCTTGACCTATTTATTGCGGCTAAAACTGTTGATGGCGAAGATAGGTTTGATGGTAGTGAAATAAGTAGTATGCTTAAAGAATTAAGGCCTGAAAATAAAGAATTACTTGACTCACTTATTGCAGCTAAAACTGTTGATGGCAAAGATAGGTTTGATGGTAGTGAAATAGGATATATACTTCAACATAATAAAGATGAAAAAAATCATACTATTTTTAATAAACTTCTTCAGGCTAGAACTATTGATGAGGAAAATTATATATTTAATGGATATGAAATATATAACATATATTATAGAACTATTAGACATAGGAAAAATGAAAACGTCTTTAATGAATTCCTTGATACACTTCTTAATGCCAGGTCTACTGATGGTAAGAACAGGTTTAATGGTCAACAAATAGCCGATATAATTCCTATAATTGTACTCAAACCTGAAAATAAAGAAGACTTTGAGGCACTTCTTAATGCTAAAACTACTGATGGCAAGAATAGATTTAATGGCGATGACATAAGCAATATACTTCCTTATAAAGCCAACAAACTTCTTAATATGCTAATTGATGTGAAAGAGGGCGAAAATTACAAATATCCCGGACATAATATATTTAAAATATTTTGCATCCTTTCAAGTATTTCAAATATTAATCATTATTTAGCTTCAAGAGTTAATAAAAAATTTTTAGTAAAGGAAAATTTTGAAGAACTTGACAGAAAAGATAAAAATTCTTTATTAATGAACCTTTCCTCCTACAATGAATTTTTTCAAAACGAAGTAAAAAGATTAAAAGACCTCGGATTTGAAAATGAATTAACAAAAGAAATCCTTGAAACAGAGCCTAAAGAACTCTTAATCAAAACTATAAAAAGCATAAAAAAAGCAGTAAAAGTTAATCCGCTTTCTGATCCGGTTATAACTGATTACTTTAATGCTATTAATAATATTGATAAGAATATTAAAGATTTTGATGTTGATAAAAATAAGTTAGAATTAACTTACCCAAGAGCAAATTTTATTAATGATTTATCCAATAATCTTAATGACTTGGATGATGAACAAAAAAGAGGAGTTTTTAATTGTTACGGTTTTAATCTTGATGATGGAAAATTAACCGGTTACCCTGTAGTTTTGGAGGATGAAACTGAAAAACCCGATATTCCTGAAGAAAAAAAGAACGCTATAGAGGAAACAATAAAAAAATTCACTATTAATAATAAAATTTCTATAATTGATAAAAACACAGAATCTTCATCCGGCCGATATAAAGACTTAGAAACAAATTTAAATAATATAGTTAAAGCTTTACCTGAATTTCTTACATCTGTGGGCAAAGAACAACATAAAACACAAAAATATACTCTTGATATGCACCAGTTAAAAGTTCTTAAAGAATTTATCACACATCCCGGCTACAGCAAGCTTTCTGATAAGGATAAAAAATTAGGAAAAATGGCTATTTTAATTCATGATATTGCAAAAAAAGAAGGTGAAGAAGATAAAGCCCATCCTCTAAACTCCTCTATTGATGCTTATCATATAATTAAAAAGCTTAAGCTTCCAGAATTTGAGCACGACAGGGTTATTAGCCTAATAAAAAATCATCATTGGTCAGAGGAGTTGGTTAAAAGTCAAAAGTCAGAGCAGGATGTAGCTTTTGAGTTTAGAAAACCCGGAGATTTTGACATATCTAAAATTTTTGCTGAAGCTGATTTAAAGTCAATTAATGATACGTTTTATGATGATTATAAAGATATTTTAAAAGATAATATTAAAAAAGTGCAACCTCTTGTAAATAATATACATTCTACAGGCATATGGCTTCCAAGAACGCCTTTGTCTAAGGCATCTCAAATAAAAAAGCCTAAATATGTTTCTGAGATAAAAGGTGTAAAAGGACCGCTAAAAGTTATTGACCTTATAGACTTTGATGAGTTTTACGGAATTATCCATGCCATTGGCAATAGAGTTGAAAATAATAAATTTACCCAGGAAGAAGCTGAAATGTTTGGTCACATTGCTGATGAAGGTAATGAAGGTGTTCTAAGCACTTCTTTTGTCTCGAAAAATAATTTTAACACATATAACGAAGTCGATGGCAAAAAATATGGCTTTGTTTTGGATGTTGATCCTTCTAATATTGCAGCTTTTAGTAAGCAAAACATTAGCTCAGGCTTAAAAAAAAATATTAATAGCTTTAAAAATTATTTATTTGCCAAGCCTAATAATAATAAGTATGATTATAGACGAGAGTTTTCGAGCAAATTAAAGTCAAAACTTAAGATAGATGAAATCAAATATAGAGATGTATATAAAGACCTGTCTCAAAAACAGGACTTGAAAGAATTAAAAAACGATCCTAAATCTTTCCATTGTAATGCTTATGATTCTATAAAGGCTACATTGAGAGAATTCTTTAATAAAGATGGTTACAATGAGCTAATAACCTACGCAGCTAAACCTACGGCTGTCTTTGCAAAAGGAAAAGAAAATATAGAAAACAAATTAAACGACATGCCAGAGGGGTTAAAAACATATGCTGTTGAACATGATTTGCCGGTGTTGAACGTAACTGTGTAGTTTATAATACTAAAAGCCTTATTTGGACCGGATAAATTTTTTGGTGATAGTCATCACCAAAAAATTATAGCCCAAGTACTAATAAATATTTTTTAAAATATTAAGACACTACTAACTGCTTAAATCCATTAGTTTTAAAAAAGTACCTTTATATATTATTGACTAAACTTTTCCAGCTATTTAAACTTTAAAGTGTAAATTTAATATCAAATAAAAATCCGTAAAATGCCCTTGTTAAAGCTTTATTATTTGTAGATTATCTGAGGTTAAGGGCTCAAAAGGCAGTGAAAAGTTAAAAAGGGGAACTATATATATGGCTAAAATAGTTATAGCAGCGGCAGGAAGTGCTCAATCCAACGGTGTAATCAATTGTTTACTAAAAGATCCCAGCAATACCATAATAGGTCTCGGCTCTGATATGTATGAATTGTCACACTGTAATGCACACAAAAAATATCTTATACCACACTCTACAAAGCCTGACTATAAAGAAAATTTATTAAGTGTTTTAAATGCAGAAAAAGCGGATATGCTACATTTTCAGCATGATTTGGAGCTATCTATTGCATTAAAGTTTCAAAAAGAAATCGAGGAAACAGGAGCTAAAATGCTTGTTCCATATTATGAAACCATAGACACCTGTGTTTATAAATACAAATCCTGGCTAAAATTTAAAGCAGCAGGAATAACAGTTCCTGAAAACATAGTCATAAATAATGAAGATGACCTAAAACGTTCATTTAGAGAGCTTGGTGACGAAGAAGGAAAAATATGGTTACGATCAATGTCTATAGGAGGTGGAGGTAAAGGATCATTACCTACAAATGACTTTGCTGAAGCTTGTGAATGGATTTCCAAAAGAGATGCCTGGGGCGATTTTTTGGCAGCAGAAATGCTTACGCCAAAATCTATAACCTGGCTTTCTATATGGTATAACGGGGAGCTTGTTGTTGCCCAAACCCGCAAAAGAAATTCTTGGACTCATAGTACTTTAAGCCCTTCAGGTGTTACCGGAGTAACTAAAGTAGGGGAGACTTGTTCTTCTGCTTTAGTTGATGAAATTGCAATGAAGTCTGTAAAGGCAGTTAGCAATGTCCCTAATGGTATTTATGGGGTAGATATGACTTATGACAAAAAAGGTATACCAAATCCTACAGAAATAAATATATCAAGGTTTTTCACCACTGTTCAATTTTTTGCCGAGGCTGGCTTAAATATGCCTAAAATCTTAAAAGATATTATTGTTCATAATCAATTTTTTGAAACCCCAAAAAAAATAAATCCTTTACCTGATGGTCTTTTATGGTTAAGGGGCATGGACCGTGAGCCCAAATTAACAACTTTGCAGCAAATTAAAGAAGAACTTAACATTCCTGATATTGTATCTGTATCATCGCTATAAATATTTGATAATAGTACAAAAGAGAATATAAAATAAATGTGTAAAAACATATTTTTTGATTTAGATGGAACGCTAATCGATCCAAGAATGAGGCTGCATAGCCTTTTTCAAGAGTTAGCTCCGGAGTCGAAATTTTCCTTTGATGAATATTGGAAAATTAAAAGACAAAGAATAAACCAAAAGAAGCTACTTACTGAGTGGTTTAATTATCCTGATGAAAAAATTCGCAAATTTAAAAGAATTTGGATGGAAAAGGTAGAAGAACCTCACAGGCTAAAGCAAGACATACTTTTTGGGTATACAAAAAATGTATTGGCGAACTTATCAAAAAAGTATGACCTTTATTTAGTTACGGCAAGACAATTTGAAGATAGGGCAAATTCACAACTTGACGATTATAAAATAAAGAGCTTTTTTAAAAAAATTTTAGTTACAAAGCAGAAAAAAACAAAAGCAGAGATGATTAAAAATAATTTTTCTTATTATTCTGATGATATTTTTATAGGAGACACCGGAGAAGATGTATTGGCAGGGAAAGAATTAGGTCTAAAAACCGTTGCAGTATATTCAGGCTGTTTAAGCAAAGAAATATTAAAAGAGTATAACCCTGATCTTATTGTCAAAGATGTAGGAGAATTTTATGAAAATAGCTCGCTATAAAATCAAAAATGAAAAAAACAAATTTTAATTTATATACTGGTTCTAAATTAAATTTCAGATTTCTCTTTTCAGAGTTTAACTTATTTTATTAGATTTAACAGGATTGAATAATCTGAAAAGTATTTTTGAGTTAGTATACCAATTAAAAAATACTTTCCAGATTCTTTAATCGTATAAAAGCTAAATCATAAATCAAATGGTCAATTTTACTTTTTCTAGGCTCATTCCAAAGAGTAATTTAAATTAATTTTGTAGCAGAATATTTATTTGGTAGAATGTACTGGAAAGAGTAAGAGGGTAGGAGATTATTATGAAATTTCTTTTTATGCACAGGAACTTTCCGGCACAGTTTAGACATTTGCTTAAGCATTATACAAGTGACCCAAATAATGAAGTTGTATTTTTAACAGCAAGAGAAGAAGGGCAGATACAAGGTGTAAAAAAAGCTGTTTACAAGCTGAGCAGGGATCCAAATCCTAATATTCATCAATATTTAAAATTTTATGAAGAATCTATTTTACATGGCCAAGCCGCTGCAGGCGTAGCATTAAAACTGCGTCAGCAAGGTTTTATTCCTGATGTAATATATGGTCACACCTGGGGACCTACTTTGTTTATGAAAGAAGTTTTTCCGGAATCTCCTCTATTATGTTATTTTGAATGGTTTTATAATGCAGAGAATTCTGACGTGGACTTTCCAAAGGGTAAACAACTTACTGTTGATACAAAGTCTAGGTTGCGTATTAAGAATTCTCATTTATTAGTGGATTTATATACTTGTGATAAGGGTATTTCACCCACATTTTGGCAGTTAAAGCAATTTCCTAAAGAATTTCAGAAGAAAATATCTGTAATTCACGATGGCGTAGATGTGGATTATTATACGGCTGATCCTCACGATAAGTTAGTTATTCCTGAATTAAATCTTGATTTATCTGATAAGAAAGAAATTATAACTTATGTTGGCAGAGGTATGGAAGAATACAGAGGATTTCCTGAGTTTATGAAGTCTGTTGAAATAATCCAGAAACGCCGTCCTGAAGCTCATGTGGTTATAGTAGGACAAGATAGGGTATGCTACGGTAGAAAACTTCCTGAAGGACAATCTTTTAAGCAAAAAATGCTCGAAGAAGTTGATTTAGACCTGTCCAGGGTCCATTTTACCGGACTATTGGGTCCTGAATACTACAGAAAAGTATTAAGAAACTCTTCTGCACATATTTATTTAACTTACCCGTTTGTTCTTTCCTGGTCATTAATGGAGTCACTGGCAGCAGAATGTTTGGTAATTGCCTCAGATACTCC
Source organism: Candidatus Gastranaerophilales bacterium (assembly GCA_028282645.1). Lineage (GTDB taxonomy): Bacteria > Cyanobacteriota > Vampirovibrionia > Gastranaerophilales > JANQFW01 > JANQFW01. The sequence continues at coordinate 4,455 of JANQHM010000120.1, read as the reverse complement.
ACCAGTTAAAGAAGTAATTCAAGATGGTATTAATGGGCTATTGGTAGATTTTTATTCTCCCGAGCTAATAGCGGACAGGGTTGATGAAGTCTTTGCAAATCCTGAAAAAATGAACTTGATCAGGAAAAGAGCAAGAGAAAAAATAGTTAAAACCTATGCTTTAAAAGATCTGTTACCAAGGCATGTTGCAATAATAGATGACTTGGCAAAAAATAAAAGTAGCAAAAAATAAATTAAAAGGTAGTGATAACAGTCACCAACCAAAAAATCTATTACCGGCAATGCTTGATAATAGATTTTTTGTTATTTTATACTAAATTTAATTTTAATTGAAACTATGACTTAGAATATTCTGCATCAATTACATCTTCTTCTGATGCAGACTCAGCTTTTGGCTCTTCAGTACCTGGTTGTTGACCTTCTGCACCGGCAGCTTCGGCTTGAGCGCCAGCTTGCTGGTATGCAGCTGAAGATATCGCAAACATTGTTTCTTGCAATTGCTCACTGAGGGTCTTGATTTGATCAATAGCAGCATTTTCATCAATAGCTTTTGATAGTGCATCTTTTTGCTCTTCAAGCTTTTTCTTGTCATCATCAGAAATTTTACCTTCTAAGTCTTTAACAAGACGAGTAGAAGCATGAACCAAACTATTTGCATTATTTCTGACTTCTACTTCTTCTTTTTTCATTTTATCTTCTTCTGAATGAGATTGAGCCTCATGAACCATTTTATCAATTTCATTACTGCTAAGATTAGATGTTCCGGTAATAGTAATTTTCTGTTCTTTATTAGTAGCTTTATCCAACGCTTTTACGTTTACTATACCATTAGCATCAATATCAAAAGAAACTTCAACCTGAGGAAGTCCTCTTGGAGCAGGTGGAATACCATCCAGTCTAAACATACCTAAAGATTTATTATCTTTGGACATTGGTCTTTCACCCTGCAATACATGTATATCAACAGCAGTTTGATGGTCATCAGCTGTTGAGAATACTTGACTTTTACTGACCGGTATAGTGGTATTTCTTGGCACTAATGCAGTCATAACCCCGCCAAGAGTTTCAATGCCAAGAGTAAGAGGCGTTACATCAAGAAGAACTATGTCTTTAATTTCACCGGCAAGTATACTGGCTTGAACAGCAGCACCAACCGCAACAACCTCGTCAGGGTTTACAGATTGGTTCGGGTCTTTGCCTGCTATATCTTTAACCAATTGCTGCACTGCAGGTATTCTTGTTGAGCCGCCGACTAAAACAACTTCATCAACTTCACCGCTTGTCAGTTTAGCATCTTCTAATGCTCTGCGCACAGGCGTTTTACATCTTTCTAAAAGATCATAGCTTAATTCTTCAAACTTTGCTCTTGATAAGGTTATATCAAGGTGTTTTGGCCCATTTGCATCAGCTGTAAGGAAAGGAAGGTTTATATTTGTTTCTACTACAGTTGAAAGCTCGCATTTTGCTTTTTCAGCAGCTTCTTTTAACCTTTGCATTGCTTGTTTATCATTGCGAAGATCAATGCCTTCTTGTTTTTTAAATTCTTCACACAACCAATTCATGATTTTTTCATCAAAGTCATCACCGCCGAGATGAGTATCACCACTTGTTGATAATACTTCAAATACGCCATCACCAACTTCCAGGATACTAACGTCAAATGTACCGCCACCTAAATCAAATACTAATACTTTCTCGTTTGATTTTTTATCTAAACCATAAGCCAAAGCTGCTGCGGTTGGCTCATTAACAATTCTAAGAACATCAAGTCCGGCAATCTTTCCGGCATCTTTTGTTGCTTGCCTTTGGCTGTCATTAAAATATGCAGGAACTGTAATAACCGCTGATGTAACCTTTTCTCCTAAATATGAAGATGCATCATCAGCAAGTTTTCTTAAAATCATTGCACTAATTTCTTGTGGAGTGTAATTTTTACCGTCAATATTAACTTTATAATCAGTGCCCATATGGCGTTTAATACTTGTAACTGTTCTCTCAGGGTTAAGGATAGCTTGCCTTTTGGCTAATTGACCTACTAATCTTTCACCTGTTTTACTAAAGCCGACAGTAGAAGGTGTAGTTCTACTGCCTTCCGCATTTGCAATTACAGTAGGCTTGCCGCCTTCCATAACAGAAACAACCGAGTTTGTTGTTCCTAAATCTATTCCTATTGTTTTACCCATTTTCAATTATTCTCCTTGTAAATTTATTAGAGTTTCATACAACTTATTAATTTTTTTAAAAAATATTTATTATAATTAATATAACTATCGTAATAATTATCTTAAACTATTGGTTTATTAATTACTTTTTTAAGATTGATATAATATATTTATAACAGCAAAAAAAAAAAAATCTTAATTTCTAAAGAAAAATTTAATTTTTCATATGTATTTGCCAAAATAAATAGAAAAATAAAAAAGTTAATTTTAAGTAAATTTATTGTAAAATAGTACTAACCCTAAAATACTTTTAACAATTGAAATGAATTTAGGTTTATTAAACACTTTTTCAAAGCAAAAATAAGGTGCTACTTTTACTAAAACAAATTCCTGATGTATACAAACTCTAAGATTTTATATAACCTCAGGTCCTGAATCTAATTTTTAATAACAATTAAAAAATCGAGGTTTTGATTTATGGATGTTGCATATAAATTTGATAATAATAATTATGCAGAATATGGAAATATAATAATAAGAAGTCAATTTATAGAGATTTGGAATGATTTTTATATGTATGCAGTCAATTTAAACGGAAATTGGCAGGCATCGCAAGACATTTATTATAAAATAATACTCCCGACAGCTTGTAGCAATCCAAAACTATTTGCAAAGTGGACACACAACCTTGTTAAAACATCAGGAGTAAAGATCAGAAAAAAATCTGTGTTTATAAATTCTATAAAAAAGCTAATGAACACAACTCCTAACAAGGCTGGTATTAATAAAATAATGACAGAAATGTTTATAGCAGGTTTAGACAAGCCTATTTATGCAAAAAATGCTCTAAACAACATAGGTAGTAGTCTATCGGGTTCTGATGCAAACTATTGAATAACCTGAAAAGTATTTTAGAGTTAATATAAGTTATTTTATTGCCGACAAAATTATACAATTAAACTTTTGATATTTAAAATGATAGCCATACATCCAATCAACAAAAATATTTTTTATAATGTAAAAAAATTAAATATTTATAATAATATCCCATATCAGCATAAGGTATCGGTATATTGAGTTCTGATATTTTATACCTGTGCTCAATTAAATTTCAGATTAATTATTTCAGATTCTTTATCTAGCTATTCATTAAAGAAAAAATATCACTGAAATAAAATATTGGCAATAAGTATAAATAAAACATACGCAAAGTTAAAATAAATTTTATAAATAAATATAAAATTAGTATTGATTTTTTTATATTTTTACGCGATAAATAAAAATGTAATTAAATGAGTATTTTACTATTGAATTTTTAAGGGTAATTATGATTGAGCAGAGTAAAAAGAAAAGGGGTCCCAAGAAAAAAGAAGGCTTTAGGCAAGAACTTAGAGTGACTCCAATAGTTGAACAAGCGTTTAACCATCTAAAAGAGAAGTATGAATTAAAAAACAATTCTGAAGCCTTAAATAAGATTGCACAACTATTTTTTGAGGAAGTCGCTCAAAACTAACAGTTAAACATGCACCAGAACAGCCGGCTATTAAAAAGCCGGCTGTTCTGGTACTTACACGACTTTATCTTATAAAAATCCCGTTCACAGATTTTTACAAGATACGTCGCCAATGCAAACGCATACGAAAATTTAAAAACTTTATTTACCTTGACAAATTAATGCAGAAAAACAACTTATGCAAACGTTTTAAATGATCTCTCTACATTTTTGTCAGTAATCTTTTTGATACCGTCAAATTCAGTTTGCGAAATTTTATGCTGTGTCTCTAAATTCTTTTGTTGTATCTCTAATTGTCTATCCAGCCTTCTCAACTGATTAGCCTGCTGAGGATAATTATTAGATGCTTGCTGCGCTTGAAATGCTAAAGCTGTACGCCTTTGGCTTATCATCTGTATTGCATATTCCAAATCAGTTTTTCTGGCGATCAACATCATTAATCGCGCTTGACTGCCGACTAAACCCATAGTGTTAAGTCCCCCGCTGCTCTCTCATTTTATCTGGTAAAATTACTCTCACATAATTACTGGTATTAATAAACTTACTATGTTTATATTTATATCAAAGCTAAAGATCTGCGTCTTTGGCTGATCATATACTTAAATCAACTTTCCTGGCGACTATACCAACTCTAAAATACTTTTCAGATTCTTTAATCAGGTAAAAACTAATAAAATAAGTTATTCTCTGAATTGTGAAGCGGGAGCGTTAAAAAGTGAAATGGTCAATTTTACTTTTTATAAGCTCATTCCAAAGAGAAATCTGAAATTTAATTTGGAA